>JBJEDF010000097.1:0-3900 GCA_051871765.1 Muribaculaceae bacterium | reverse complement strand
CCGGCGTGCACTCCGGCGACGCCACCATCCAATTCCCGCCGCAAAAGCTCTACGTAGAGACCATGCGGCGCATCAAGAAGGTGTCATCGCAGATAGCTCGCGCCCTCAACATCTCAGGCCCGTTCAACATACAATACCTCGCCAAGGACAATGACATCAAGGTCATCGAGTGCAACCTGCGCGCCTCGCGCAGCTTCCCCTTTGTGTCAAAAGTGCTGAAAATCAACTTTATCGACCTCGCCACACGGGTGATGCTCGGCTTGCCCGTAGAGAAGCCTCACAAGAATGCCTTCGACTTGGACTATGTGGGCATCAAGGCCTCGCAATTCTCCTTCTCGCGCCTGCAGGGCGCAGACCCCGTGCTGGGCGTGGATATGGCCTCGACGGGCGAGGTGGGCTGCATCGGCGAAAACACCTCAGAGGCTCTGCTCAAGTCGCTCCTTGCCGTGGGCCAGCGCATACCCTCAAAAGGCGTGCTCCTGAGCACCGGCTCGGCCAAGCAAAAAGCCGACATGCTTGACTCCGCCATCGAGCTGCACGACAAAGGCTACAAGATATATGCCACCGGCGGCACCCACCAGTTCCTCAGCGAAAACGGCATCCCCGCCGTGCGCGTGTATTGGCCCTCGCAGGTGGATATGCAGCCCCAGGCCCTGGACCTGCTCCACAGCCATGAGATAGACCTGGTGGTCAACATACCCAAGAACCTGACATCAACCGAGCTGAGCAACGGCTACAAGATACGCCGCGCTGCCATAGACCTCAACATACCGTTGCTGACCAACGCTCGCCTGGCCTCGGCATTCATCAGGGCATTCACCACCCTGCCTCTTGACCGCATCGAGATACGCAGCTGGGACGAGTATTGACCCTCTCCACCCCACCGCGCACACACGGTGCTATCCTTACATAAAAAATCTCGCGAAGGGTACCCTTCGCGAGATTTTTTTATATCCTATGCTGTAGCTGCCGGGGCTCAGCCGGCGCGGCGCATCAGTCGCAGCCACTTGAGGTAGCCGAAGAAGGCTATCACGGTGTAGAGCGCATAGAGCGAGGCGTAGAAATAGATGCCCTTGTAGATGTAGAGCGGCACGCTCACGGCGTCAACGGCGAGCCACACGAGCCACTGCTCGGCATATTTGCGGGCGAGCATCCACGTGGCCACAATGCTGGCAGCCGTGGTGAAGGCATCGGCCACGGGCACGGTGCTGTTGGTGCCGTAGATCAGACCGGTGGCTATGAGCCACCACAGCGCTCCCAGAGCCACGAATAGGAGAGGATACACCTTGAGCGGCACGTGGGTGATGGGGCGCTCGGCCTTGGTGCTGCGCTTGCGGCTGAAGCCCATGGTCCACGCTATGTAGCCGTAGATAGCCATGATGAAGTAATAGACGTTCATGGCAAAGTCGGCATACAGGCCTTTGCTGAAGTATATAAAGAGCGAGATTGCCGGCATGATGATACCGGCAATCCACACTCGTGGGTTGGCCTTCCACTCGTAGTACAGATACACGAGCCCTACGATGAGGCCAAAAATCTCTAATACTTTGTCAAAGTCAATCTCGAGCATCAGAACTTCAGGGTAATGGTGCCCATGACATTGGTCGGAGCCTGGGCTGCATATCCGGCATAGCGGTAGATGACCTTCTCGCCGCTGTCGCCATCTACGTAGTAACCGGCGCCGGCATAGCCGTTGTTGCAATACTTCTCGCTGAAGAGATTGTAGATTGAGAAGCCCAGGCGCAGGCTCTTGATGCCGGCGATGTGGGTGAATGTGTAGCCCAGATGGAGGTCGCTGACGCAGTAAGCGTCGAGAGCTGTGTCGTCGGTGCCCGCATTGTTCATATACTGTTTTGACACATAGCGTGTGGCCAGCTGAGCGTCAAGGCCGCGCCACTTGAAGTTGAAAGCGTTGTTGAGGGTGAAAGCGGGCGAGAAAGCGATGGGGGTGTCGCCGCGCTCAAAGGTGATGGGGTTGGTCCACTCGTCTTCGTAGATATACTCCACAAAGTTTTTGATACGGTTGCGCGAGAGAGTGGCATTGATCTGCCAGTCAAACCAGCTGAGGGGGCGCACAGCGGCTTGCAGCTCCACGCCCATGCGATAGCTGTCGGGCACGTTGACGCTCAGGGGGTTGCCGGTGTCAGAGAGCTGTCCGGTGACCACGAGCTGGTCCTTGTAGTCCATGTAGTAGAGGTTGGCACCTACGCTGAAGATTTTGTGGGTGAAGATGTAGCCCAGCTCATAGTCAAAGAGGCGCTCGGCCGAGGGCATGTGGTTGGGGTCGCCGTCGGTGAAGTTGTCGCGCACGGGCTCTTTGTGAGCCACGCTCCACGAGGCATAGGCTCGATGGCCTCCGCGCTGCCAGTTGACGCCCACTTTGGGGTTGAAGAAGTTATACTTCTCGTTGATGGCGAGTGCAGCCGGAGCCATGGTGTTCCAGTCAAAGTTGTCGCTGACGCCGTCGATGGTGTAGTGAATGTAGCGATACTGCAAGTCGCCGTAAGCCGAGAGGCCGCCGTATATGTCCACATTAGCGCGAGCATAGACGTTGGCGTCGAGCTTCTCGCCTACATTGCGGTAATACTCCTGCAGGGGGTCGATGTCGCCCAGATAGTTGCGCACCCAAGCCACGCGGCCGAAGTGGTTGCCGCGATAGTTGCTGATAGAACCGCCAAAGACGCCATCGACGCGGCCCTTGGTGTAGTGGAGCGAGAAGAGGCCACCGCCAAAGCCGTTGCGATTGAATTTGTGGCGCACGAGGTCGCTCTCCTCCACGGGCTCATCAGCACCGGCTACCATAAACGGCTCCAGGCCATACTCCAGGAGTGTGCGGCCGGTCTTGTATTGGTTGTAGTAGCCATCGTCTTTGGTATAGTGGAGAGCCACATTCAGGCGCAGGGCATCGGTGAGCACCTGGCTGTAGAGCAGCTGGAAGTGGTGCTGGATATAGTTGTCGGTCTGGTCATCGTAGAACGCCTTATTGCCCTGAGTGTCAGTATATTTGCCGCAGGGGTTGTAAGTGCGGCCATACTTCTCCATATCCTCCTTAGAGGCGTAGTCCCATGCCATATATGTCTGCTCTTTGCCGCCGAAGGCGAGGAGGCGCAGCGAGGTGCCGCCATTGTTGTAAGCCACCTGCCCGAAATAGCTCCAGAGCTTGGAGAAAGCACGGTCGATGTAACCGTCAGTGCCCAGATGGCTCAGACGGGCATCAATGCTCCAGTGATCGCCGAGGAGTCCGGAGCCCACGCGCAGCGTCTCCTTGTTGGTGTTATACATGCCATACGAGCCGCTGACCTCGGCATAAGGCGTCACCGACGGGGCATCGGTGAGCATATTGATGCTGGCACCGAAAGCGCCGGCGCCGTTGGTCGAGGTGCCGGCACCGCGCTGTATCTGTATGTCGCGCAGCGATGATGCCAGGTCAGGCATATCCACCCAGTATAGGTTGTGGCTCTCGGCATCGTTGAGAGGCACACCGTTGGCGGTGACGTTGATGCGCGAGCCGTCGGTGCCACGCACACGCAGCGAGGTGTAACCCATGCCCATACCGGCATCGCTGGTGGTGATGAGCGAGGGCGTCATACCCAGCAGATAGGGTATGTCGCGGCCGTCATTGATACGCTCAATGTCAGCCTTCTGCACATTAGTAAACGCGATAGGAGTCTTAGCTGTGGCGCGAGTGCCTACAATCTCCACATCGCGCAGGTTCACAACTGTAGTGTCGGGCGCCTCAGTATCGGCAGCCCACGCCGAAGCCGCCGCACACAGCGGCAGCGCAACGACGGCAAGAAGATGGTAATTCTTCATCGTTACAAAATATTTTCACTACGGCGGTATTAACCGCATCAGGTTCAAAGGGTATGATCTCAGCTCCGTGGCATCGCAGTGACTGCC
>JBJEDF010000096.1:0-3904 GCA_051871765.1 Muribaculaceae bacterium | reverse complement strand
CGACAAAGTAACGGTGGCCAAGTTTGGCATTGCACCGCCTTGCACTTGCTTACGATAGCGGCTACGTTTCCCCACCACAATTAAATCAGTGCCAATCACAACGAAAGGGCCGCCGAAAGGCGGCTCTTTCGGAGTGAGTTTAGGGAGCAAGCCGAGTAATCCAATAATTACTTTTCCAAGGGATTATAGAATTGAGACCAATCTTTTTGATTGATTTGTGGGTTGTGGCGGTTAATTAATGCAAATAAATACTTATATTTGCGCCATAAACATTCATCTTATCAAATGCGACCGGAGGAAGGACTCGAGATAATATCTCACATGATGCAGGACACGCGCCGCCGTGTGTTGCAGCGCTCAGCCGCGCCTTTTGTGGTGTGGGGATGGGCCACGGTGTTGATGGCGATTGCTGTGTATTGCGCAGTGCGATATAGTGGCAATGCTCAGTGGTATAAGTTGTGGCTTGCGATGCCGCTGATAGCATGGCCCACGACCGCCGCGTTGATGCCCAAGAAGCTGACGCCGGCCACGGGTATCTCCAAGTCGGTGAGCAGGATATGGGCATTCATAGGCGTGGTGACGGTAGCTGTGACGGTGGCATCGTTTTATATCAACTTTAATGTGATGGCATGGATAGTGTTGCTGCTGGCTATAGGCTGCTATGTCACCGGTGTGCTGATACGTCACTCCATGCTGACTTATGGGGCGTATGCCGGCGTGGCGGCCTCGGCGGCGATGTGGGTGATAGTGGGAGTGTCGCAGCTGCCGCTGTTTGCCGCTGCCATAGCGCTGATGATGGTGCTGCCGGGCCACGCTATGCTGCTGGAGCTGAGCCGATATCAACGTGACTTAACAAGCGACGAGTGAAAGCAACGTATGCGCTCTCACTCGTCTAAGTTTGTGACAATTGTTTTTTGGTGGGGCTATGATAGCTTGACGAATACGGGCTGCCAGGCCTTGACCTCTACCGGGTCGGTGATGCCGGCAATGGGCACTCGAGCGTCAATATCGCTGAAGATGACGGCCACGGCGTTGGCGCTGTGGGGGTCGCGCTTGGTGACTACGAGTACTGACCCGTCGGCGGCATTGCCCGTGGGGCTGAAGCTGTGAAACGATGCTGTGCCGCGCCAGAGAGCCGGGTTGGCGGCGCGCAAGCCCATGATGTGAGAGATATAGTCTTTGAGCTGCTGCTCGCCGGGGGTGCGAGCATCGAGGTGGCCCGACGTGCGGGCTATGTTGTCCTTCTGGCCCCCTGTGGTGTTGCGGCTTACGTCGGCATATTCATCGCCATAATATAGGGTGATGGGGCCGGAGTATGCGGCGAGGATTGCGTGGCGCGTCATCAGCTTGGCGTAGTAGTGTGGGTCGGCCGGGTCAAAGTGGTCGGCCAGACGATAGCCATCGTGGTTGGTGAGGAAGAGGTTGGGCATGACGCTGTCGTTGAGATAGCCGCGGGCTGTGGGTGGCGACAGTGTGGTGATGATATCGGCGAAGCCTGCCTCGAGGCCGGCGCCCTCAATGGCCTGCATAGGGCCGCTGATGCGCTCCTTGCCCTCGAAGTCAAAGGCGCTGACGAGACCGCCGTCGGCATATACGCCCACGTTGATGCGCTGAGCGTTGCCCCAGTCTTCGCCCACCATATATCCGAGGGTGCCCCACTGCTCGCCGCGAGCTCTGCGGGCCGCTGCGACAGCCTCTACGGTGCCACGTAGCTCAATCCAGTAGTTGTGTCCGCCCTGCATGGCTTGGTATGCCTGGTCCAGACGCCAGCCATCTACGCCATATTCTTCCATCCAGTAGGTCAGCACATCCTTGAAGTATTCGAGCGAGCCGGGGTATTTGACATTGCCCTTGCCGCCGTCGGCGCGGTCGCAGCCAGTCCACGTGCAGTCAATATAGTGGCCCTGTGGCGATGGCGTGGTGACGCCGCCATGGTGGCCGAAGACGCCGTCTAATATGACATAAAGGCCGCGGGCATGAGCTTCATCGACCAAGCGGCGAAACTCCTCGGCGCTGCCGAAATGCGGGTCGATGGCAAAATAGTCGTTGGTGAAATAGCCGGTGGCTTGCAGCTTCTCTCCGCCCTCAGCCTTAGAGCTGTCAAAGATGGGCGTAAGCCAGATGGCGTTGACGCCCAGCGATGCGATATGGTCCAGAGCCTCGATGATGCCGGCCAGATTGCCATTCTTGGTATGCCCGTCGGGGCCCCACATTTGGCTATAGCCCGGCGCTCCGCCATCGCCGTGGCGAAACGAAGCCACCATAATCTGGTAGATACATAGCGCGCGGTGATCACTCGGCGGCACCTTGCAGCCCATGCTCTGCGCCCAGCTGCATAATGCAGTCACCAGCGACACCGCCCATACAAATATGCGTTTCATGATATCACGAGTTTTGGTTTGATGATGTAAGCAAATATGTGTAGCAAATATGTGTAGCAAATATGTGTAGCAAATATGTGTATAGATATGTGTAAGCTAATCAAGGGGCTAAGGATGCCGACATCCGACACTATTCGGCCTTGCCGGCAAACTCCATAAGATAAGCCTTGATGAAGCCATCGAGGTCGCCATCCATCACGCCGCCCACATCGGCCGTCTGATAGCCGGTGCGGTGGTCCTTCACGCGCCTATCATCGAAGACATAACTGCGGATCTGCGAACCCCATTCAATCTTCATCTTGCCGGCCTCCACCTTAGCCTGCTCCTCCATGCGGTGGCGCAGCTCCTTGTCATACAAGATTGAGCGCAGCTGGCGCAGGGCATTCTCCTTATTCTTAGGCTGGTCGCGAGTTTCGGTATTCTCTATCAAGATCTCCTCCTTCTCGCCGGTGTAAGGGTCGGTAAACTGATATCTCAGGCGCACACCTGACTCCACCTTGTTGACATTCTGGCCGCCGGCGCCACCCGAGCGGAACGTGTCCCACGACATCAGCGCCGGGTCAACCTTGACCTCGATAGAGTCATCGACCAAGGGCGTCACAAAGACCGAGGCAAACGACGTCATACGCTTGCCCTGAGCATTATACGGCGACACCCTCACCAAGCGATGCACACCATTCTCGCTCTTGAGATAACCATAAGCATAGTCACCCTCCACATTGATGGTGCACGACTTAATGCCCGCCTCATCGCCATCGAGGATATTGGATATCGAGGTCTTAAAGCCTTGGCGCTCACACCAGCGCAGATACATACGCATAAGCATCGACGCCCAGTCTTGAGCCTCAGTGCCTCCCGCGCCCGAATTGATCTTGAGCACTACGCCCATCTTATCCTCCTCGCGGCGCAGCATATTGCGCAGCTCCAGAGCCTCAATCTTCTCCACAGCAGAGGCATACAGCGCGTCGAGCTCAGCCTCCTCCACCAAGCCCTCCTTGATGAAGTCCCACGCTACAGACAGCTCCTCTACACCCTGCTCCACCTCCTTGAAGCCATCAAGCCAGGCCTGCAAGTCCTTGATCTTCTTCATCTGAACCTGCGCCTCCTTAGGATGCTCCCAAAAATCCGGCACATGCGTGCGGAGCTCCTCCTCCTCCACCTCAATCTTCTTACCATCAATATCCAAATAGCGGCGCAATGCATCCTTGCGCTCTATCGTATCCTTTAACTGTTCCTGAGTTATCATAATCCAAATCCAAATTTTTTGCAAAGATACCAACAAAAAATCGGCCATACACACAAAATGTCAAAAAAAATCACTACCTTTGCCGATGATTTCGCGAGGAGTGATGCTCGAGTGGCTGAAGAGGCACGCCTGGAAAGCGTGTATACGCCAAAAGCGTATCGGGGGTTCGAATCCCCCTCGCTCCGCTAAAACACGCTAACAATCAACAAGTTAGCGTGTTTTCTTTTAAGGTAGATTTCCTGCCAAGAGTTTAAAAAAAAGCCCCTAAATTACGATT
>JBJEDF010000095.1:0-19888 GCA_051871765.1 Muribaculaceae bacterium | reverse complement strand
AAACAATATAAATAAAATAAGAGCAATATTTTTGCTATATTGCTCTAATTCAATATGTTGAGAAAATTAGATGTGGCTTGTAATATAAGTCTTTGTATTGCGTCAGCGGTGTAATATTCAGGGCTTGGTGTCGATAAAAATCTCGGCATCGCCATCTTTTATAGCTTGGTTGAGGAGGTCGCTGCGCAGCTTGTTGTCGTAGTCGCGTCGGCGTTCGGTGAGGATGCGCTCACGGATGATAGGTGCGGCAGCATCAAAGGGCATATCCGAGCCGGAAGGCAGCCACTCGGTGATATTGAGCAGATATGTGAAGCCGCCGGCAGAGAAGTCGAGTGAGTGATGCCCGCGCAGGAATGTATCGGGCGAAGGCCCGAAGTCGTAGGGGATGCGTTTCTCGATCTGCTCCCAATCGACATATCGGTCGCGGAAGTAGTCGTAGTGAATAGCCCCGGTGGTTGCTTTTTCGAGCTTATCGATGTCGGCGGCTTTGGTTGAGCTATATAGCCGGCGCAGAGTCTTGAGATCTTGAGCATCGTCAGGCACTTTGAGATATATGCCTTTGACGAGGGGCCGGTCAATAGCGAACTCACCGCTGTGGCTGTCGTAGTAAGCACGTAGGGTGTCGGCCGGAATGGCGTTGTTGCCGTGGCTGTCGTACATCAGGCGTCGATATTCGCGGCTAATCAGCTCCAGCCGGTATTCATCGACGAGCCTGTCGATTTCGGTCATGTCGATGTCGGCGGCAGCGATTTCGCTGATGAGGTTAGCCCCCACCCATTTATTGACGTAGTTGCGCACATAGTCGGCGCTGTCAGCCTCAGAGAGGCCACCGGGCATGGCGCTATGAATTTGTGTGAGCGAGAGCGTCTTGTTGCCGACGCGTGCGGCGATGTCGCTATCAAAGGCAGTGTCGCTCGCGCACGAGGCGAGCGACACTGTCATAGCCGCGAAGGCGGCGATATTGAAAAGTCGGTGGTAAATGCTGTTGCCGGTCACGACCTGATGACTCTCCATTATTTTACTTTCTTGAGCACTTTCTGGTTGACCTTGAGCGGATACTTGGCGCGTAGCTGCTCAAGCCATTCTTTCTCGAGGGCAGCCTGATAGTCGGTGACGACTTGTCCACGCACGTCGATGGCCTCCTCCGGCTGGTCGATGATGCGCCCCTGGAAGGCGAAGTAGCACTTCATGGGCTGCTTGCTGTCGTCTTGGGGCTTCTCGCCACCGAAGGCCAGATAGTCGGTGATGGCATTTTCGCCCTTAGCGGCTATTACGCGCTCCACCTTGACCTTCTTCACGCCGAAGCGTTTGCGCAGGTCCTGCACAAAGGCGTCATGGTCTTCAACCTTGCCCAGGGTGTTGACGTAGGCCTGTATTTCCTGCATGAGCGAGTCGGTGGTGGTGAAGATGATGTAGCTCTTGAATTTGGGTTTATCCCAGGTGTAGTCGCTGCGGTGAGCGTTGAAAAAGTTCTCAAGGCCTGCTTTCTCCTTTGTGGCTTTTTCCCAAACGTTGCGGTTAGAGATGTCAAAGAGGAGAATGCCATCGCGATATTCGTTCATGAGGTTGCGATACTCGGTGTTCTCCACCATAAGGTTGTTGCGCCCTATAGCCATTGCTTGGTCTTGGAGCATGCTCTTGGCAGTGGCTACTGCTATCTCGGAGGCTGCGGCAGCGTCAAGGCCCTTAATCGGGGGCATTACCTTAGCCACATCGCCCATCGTGGTGCTCTTGCCATTGATGGTGATCACGTCGGTGGTGTTGGCTTTGAGCTGATCTACAGCGACGCTGTCGGCAGTGTTGGTTATCGCGGCGCCGACGATAGCGGCGATTGAAGCCTCGGCGATGCCGCCTTTGTATTTGGCTATCAGCTCATTGGCCTTTGCGGTCTGAGCCATTTGTCCGCGTTCGTCGCCTTGCATCTGCTTGAGGATGGCGGCTTTGCGCTCCTCGTAAGGCAGGCCGGCGCGGTGTCCGAGGCGCTTGACGATATGGTAACCGAAAGCAGTCTTAAACGGCGCGGATATTGCGTTGTCGGGGAGGGCAAAGGCCACGCTGTCAAACTCGGCCACCATCTGGCCGGCGCTGAACCAGCCGAGGCTGCCGCCCTTGCGGGCCGAGCCCGGGTCTTCGCTCTCGCGCTTGGCGATGTCAGCAAAGTCGGCCATGGGGTCGTTGGTGATGATGTTGTAAATCGAGTCGATGGCAGCTTTGGCTTGGGCAGCCTCGGCCTCGCTCTTGCCTCGTGTGAGCTTCAAGATATGTGAGGCGTTGACTTGGCCTTTAGAGGGAGTGCGCTTCTCCACGCGAATGATGTGGAGACCGAAACCTGAATTTACTATGGGCGACAACTCGCCTACTGCGGTATTGTATGCAGCGTCTTCAAAAGCCCAGGGGTAACGCCCGGGGACAACCACGCCCATGAGGCCTCCGCGCGCCTTTGACGGGTTGTCGATGGAGTAGCGGCGAGCGGCATCTTCAAAGGTGATGTCTCCATTGAGTATCTGCGTGCGCACCGAGTCGGCGAGCTGAGCTGCTTTGGCGGCCTGCAGGGTAGTCTTACCGAGGCTGAACATGATGTGGCTCACGAGCACATCTTCATTGTCGTGGCTGTAAGCGACAGCCACGAGAGAGTCTTCAACGGCTTGCACTTTGAGGTATGGCGCTGACAGCTCATCGCAGAATTGGTCGTATTCCTTGCGGAAGGTAGCAGTGGTGTCGAGGCCTTCGGCTTCGGCGGCAATGACTTTGCGCTTATAATCGGCAAACATCTGCACATACTCATCGAGGGTCTGCGGTTGCAGTTGCTGTGCGTTGTTTTTGTGATATAGGTATTCAAACTCGCTCAGGGTGACTTCCTTGTCGGCCACGGTGAGGAGCACGGGGTCAGAGGTCTTTTTCCCGGCATACACCAAGACACCGCTGACGAGCACAAGGGCTGCAATATAATACTTTTTCATTCGGGTTTTTAATGGTTTCGAAATTACACTAACTGCATAACGATTAATCGGTGTGATTATTACATTGTAATGCCTAAATATTGTTAATCAACACTCTTATTACTTATATTAGCTCCAACAGCCGCCGCTGCTGAAGCTAATATAATAATAGTGTGTCCATGTAAGCCGGGCTACTGCGACAATCATCTAAGGCGCTGCCGCCTTGTGGTGGCTGTCACCTCCGTGGCCGGGCACGATACTTATCTGATACCTTGGCTGTAGTTGGGCGCCTCGGCGGTGATTGTGACATCGTGGGGGTGGCTCTCGGCCACGCCGGCGTTAGTGATGCGCGTAAACTTGGCTTGGTGCAGAGCATCGATATTGGCGGCTCCGCAGTAGCCCATGCCGGCGCGAAGGCCGCCGAGCATCTGATACACCACCTCATAGAGCGTGCCTTTGTAGGGCACACGTGCAGCGATGCCTTCGGGCACGAGCTTCTTGGCATCGGTCTCGTTGCCTTGGAAATAGCGGTCTTTTGAGCCTTTCTCCATAGCCTCGAGAGACCCCATGCCGCGGTATGTCTTGTATTTACGGCCATTATAAATGATGGTGTCGCCGGGCGACTCCTCGACGCCGGCGAGCATACCGCCGAGCATCACCGAGTGAGCACCGGCAGCGAGGGCCTTGACGATATCGCCCGAATAGCGAATGCCACCATCGGCAATCAGGGGCACATCGGTGTCGGCGAGCGCCTTAGCCACGTCATATACTGCCGACAGCTGAGGCACGCCTACTCCGGCGATGATGCGCGTGGTGCATATAGATCCCGGGCCTATGCCCACCTTCACGCCGTCGGCGCCGTTCTCCACGAGGTATTTTGCGGCGTCGCCGGTGGCGATGTTGCCTACTACCACATCAATGTGGGGATATTTCTCCTTGACGGCGCGGAGCACACCAATCACGCCGCGCGAGTGGCCGTGAGCGGTGTCGATGACTATGGCATCTACGCCGGCAGCCACGAGGGCATCTACGCGCTGCATCGAGTCGGGCGTGACGCCTACGCCGGCAGCCACGCGGAGGCGGCCCAGTGCATCTTTGCAAGCGTTGGGCTTATCTTTAGCTTTGGTGATATCTTTGTAAGTCACCAGCCCCACGAGCTTGCCGTCGTTATCGATTACGGGCAGCTTCTCAATCTTGTGGCGTTGCAGTATGTCGGCCGCTTCCTCGAGGTTGGTCGATTGGTTGGTGGTAATCAAGTTTTCTGATGTCATCACCTCATCGACGAGACGGTCGAGGTCACGCTCGAAGCGCAGGTCGCGGTTAGTGACGATGCCCACGAGCGCGCCGCAGTCGTCAACGACGGGAATTCCGCCGATGTGGTATTCCTCCATCATGCGGAGAGCATCGCGCACCGTGGCGCCCCGACGTATGGTCACGGGGTCGTAAATCATACCATTCTCGGCACGCTTTACGGCGTGGACCTGTCGCGCCTGCTCCTCGATAGGCATGTTTTTGTGAATTACACCGATGCCGCCCTCACGCGCGATGGCAATGGCGAGCGCTGATTCGGTGACGGTGTCCATGGCAGCCGACACGATGGGCACATTCAGCGTGATGTGACGCGAAAAGCGGGTGCGCAATTCTACTTGGCGGGGGAGGACTTCAGAGTAAGCGGGGATAAGCAGGACGTCGTCAAATGTGAGACCGTCCATCTTGACTCTATCTGCAATAAATGACATAGTAGTGTGAAGCGATTATGTTTTATTGCGTGCAAAGATACGAAAAATTTTGCATTTACATCTTCGTTTTTTACACCTTTTTTATCTTTTTTATCGCCATCGCCTAAAAGCTGTAAATTCCCTTGCCTTTTCAAAACATTTTCGTAATTTTGCCGATGGCAGCTGCAATGATTGCGGCACGCGCCGTAAGCGGCAGCCACCAATGTGTCATTTTCCCAACACATCAGTAGTATATGATACCACTTACCGCAATGATTTCAACGCTCATGTTTGCCTCTTGCCCCAATGACAATGGCGCCGCCACCCTCGCGCACGCCTCTAATCAGGCCTCGATGATTACCGACAAGGCCAAGCTCGAGATGATACACTCCTTAGTTGACCTCGAGGGCGACAAGGGCCGCATCTACGAGGTCGATTATACCGTGGATTATAAGCTCGACGAGGCTCTCAACTTCGGCATCGACGGCGTCAACGCCCTGCAAGCCTTTGTGGCGCAGCATCTCTTTGATGTCAAGCCTAAAGCGATGTCCGGCGACATCACCTTCGGCGCCGGCTGCAGCGCCTTCGCTTGTCGCGACCCCCACACGGGCGACTTCATCATGGGCCGCAACTTTGACTTCAATCACTTTCACCCCGTGACGAAGCAGCGCGTGATGATACCCCTCATAGCAGTGCACACGGCTCCCGCCGGCGGCAAGAGGGCCGTGGCCTTTGCCGACGGCCTGTTTGTGGGCTACACCGGCGGTTTTTACAATGATGGCAAGTCAGACTTATCGATGCTTATGGCCCTACCATATCTGATGCTCGACGGCATCAACGAAGATGGCCTCGCCGTCAGTGTCCTCAAGCTCGACGGCCTCCCCACTCAGCAGCACCGGCCCGACAAGAAGAAAATCTTCACCACCGTGGCCATGCGCCTCTTGCTCGACAGAGCCGCCTCGGTCAAGGAAGCCATCGCTCTGCTTAAGGATTATAATATGTGTATCGAAGACGACCCCGATGCCAACTATCACCTCTTCGTGGCCGACGCCTCGGGCGATTTCGCCATCATCGAATACACCAACCCCGACATCGCCGCCAACCCCGACACCATGGAGGTGCTCAGCGGCGACGACCGTTATCGCTATGTCACCAACTTCTACGCCTCACCATCAATGGCGCAGACGCCCCACGGGTGCATCAAATCGCTCCACGGCAAGGACCGCTACAACCACCTGCGCGACGTGCTCAAGGAGCATAATTACGATATGACGCCCGAGCAGGCGCGCGACCTCCTCGAGCTGGTGTCGCAAGGGCCCGACGACGACCAAAGCTCCACCGGCTTCACCCAGTGGTCAGAAGTATTCAACCTCACCAAGCGCGAGCTCACGCTCTCAATACTCCGCGAGTGGGACAAGTCATTCCACTTCAAAGTCAAGTAACCCACCTCACCACCAACCGAGACCCATCACAACGCGATTTCAAGCTCATCAATGGCTTGAAATCGCGTTGCCGCTTCCCATATCAGCTTTTGTGCCCACCCTTGCCTGTCGCCCCATCTTCCAGCCCTTCTCAAATTATCATAGCCATTTCAATTAGTAAAAATTTATTAATTTGCTGCGCTATGATAAATTTTTATTATCTTTGCAGCGACTTCCTATCCGGGCTATAGAGATGGCGTTGAGGAAGCCTCACATTTTTAATAAAAGGTGTTATTGAAATTTTATCTTCCGTTCTTAAACTTGGCGGTTTGAAACGTAGCGAAGATAGGATTGCAATAGCACCTGCATCGGTTGCTAATACTATGCCCTCACCGGCATAATACATAGCAAACTCGGTGTGGGGCTATTGTTTTATCTGCTACGAAGGTGCCGCCAAGACCTGATGATTGGATAGAACAAGATACATTCCTCACACCTTTTTTGTATCCTTTTTCAAAACCGGCTTGACGGAGGACGAGAGCCACCAAACTCATATGCGTATGAAAAAACTCTTATCACGGACCATTCCGTTAATCCTCATCCTCCTGGCAATCCCGCTATCAGCCTCCGCCTACTTCTTCAAGGTCGATGGCATCTACTACATCAAAATCGGCGGCAGTGCCAATACTGTTGCGGTGACATACAAGGATTCCAATTACAACTCATACTCCGGCTCGGTAACAATTCCATCACAAGTCGCCTATAGTGGCACCACCTACACCGTCACAGCGATTGAATACAAAGCCTTCTACAAATGCAAGGATTTAACCTCGGTAACCATCCCCAACTCCGTGACCACGATTGGCGAATCCGCCTTCGAAGGCTGCACCGGCTTAACCTCGGTGACCATCCCAAACTCCGTCACTAATATTGGAAGTGATGCCTTCTACAACTGCACCGGCTTAACCTCGGTGACAATCGGCAACTCCGTCAGTTCAATTGGCGACCATGCCTTCCGCTACTGCAGCGGCTTAACCTCGGTGACCATCCCAAACTCCGTCACTTCGATTGGCGATTGTGCCTTCTACGACTGCAGCGGCTTAACCTCGGTGACCATCCCCAACTCCGTCACTTCGATTGGCGATTGTGCCTTCGAGTTCTGCAGCAGCTTAACCTCGGTAACCATCCCCAAGTCCGTCACTTCAATTGGCGACCATGCCTTCTCCTACTGCAGCGGCTTAGAGGAGATAATAGTTGATAATGGCAACACAGTTTATGACTCGCGTGATAATTGCAATGCTATCATAAAAACAAATACTAACACACTTATTACTGGTTGTAAAAATACGATAATCCCCAACTCCGTCACTTCGATCGGTGAGTACGCCTTCTGGTGCTGCAGCGGCTTAACCTCGGTGACCATCCCCAACTCCGTCACTTCAATTGGCTCGTCTGCCTTCTGCGGCTGCAGCGGCTTAACCTCGGTGACCATCCCCAACTCCGTCACTTCGATTGGCTCGTATGCCTTCGAGTCCTGCAGCAGCTTAACCTCGGTAACCATCCCCAAGTCCGTCACTTCGATTGGTGAGTACGCCTTCCGCTACTGCAGCGGCTTAACCTCGGTGGTTGTGCCTAATTCTGTAACCTCAATTAGTTTCTCTGTGTTTTATAATTGTAATAATGCAAAAATTAAAGCATTTCCTCAGCCATATTCTCGATTGAAAGGTGATTGGGGCTCGGACTGTGGTAAGTTGGTACTCGTTGGTGGTCGATTGTATGATTATTCCAGTATTGGCATACATCAGGAGTCGATTGATTTCGTAATCGAGGCTCTCGATTATGAGCCTGCACCTAAAGGCTATGAAAGTGTAGAAGCTTGTGAAGGCGGCATCTACTATAATAACAAGTATTATCAAATAAATAGCGGAGAAACACTTACTATTAACAATTTGTACCCAAATAGAGAATACACTTTTCAATGCTATACAAAGTATAGTAATGGACCAACGATTTTTGATGAAAGAAAAATAACTACAAATAGCCTTGGGGTTAATGTAACAAATGATTATACCGCTACGACTGTTTCAGCTATGTGTACATATCAGATGGATGATGCTGTATTTGATAGAGAGTATATTACATTCAATGGCGAAACGATTGAGGGGCATAAGTTGTTTGTTACGGGATTGAAGCCTAATACGTCATACGAGGAAAGCTATACTGTATGCACAAAAGGCGGCAGCAAAGAGACAAAGAAGTTCAACTTCACGACACCGGCGCTCGAGTTGACAATTTTGAAGCCCAACGGTGTGTCAAGCACATGCACCATAGTGGCAGCCGAGACCAATATGTCTGATGACGAAATCTCTGCCGGCTTCCAATGGAAGAAGAATGACGCTCCATCGACATTGGAGCCAAATGAGGCCTTCGCCGCGATTTATGACGGGCGCCTCGAGGGATATATCAAAAATCTGCAATCGACATCGTACTACGACGTGCGCGCATTCTACAAAGCAGCCGACGGCACATATTACTACAGCGATTGGAAGTCTTTTGACCCGAGTGACTTCAGCTACTTCGAGCCGACAGTCCACACATATCCCACGAGCGAGGTGACCACCAACTCGGCAACCGTCAAGGGCTATGTGCTCCCGGGCAGCGATGAAATCACCAGCCAAGGTATTGAATATTGGGAAAACGACAACGCCACCGCCGCTAAGAAGGTGTTGTCTGCCACGGCTGACGACAATGGCGTGAATACAATCTTTGCCAACGGTCAGGTGATGTTAGTAACATTGAGCGATTTGCAACAGGCCACTACCTACAGCTATCGCGCATTTGTGACTACGCAAGCCGGCGTCACCTACGGCGAGGAGCAATCTTTCACCACCAAAGGCGAAGCCGGCATAGGCTCGGTAGGCGTTGATAGCCCCGAGCGCGTTGTAATCGGATACTTCGACTTGTCGGGTCGCCGCTACGAGGAGCCTCAGCGCGGCTTAAACATCGTGGTATATAGCGACGGCAGCACGGAGAAAGTGATTGTAAAGCAATAAACCATCACATATACTGATACGCAGAGAGGGCGCGCCGGCAAAGGTTGCGCCCTCTGCTTATAATATGCAGGGATTGCAATTCACGCTATACTTCCCGCCTTTTATCTTGATGTAAATGGGGGAATTGGGGTTGCCGGCCGCTTGCATATTTAATAAATGTGTAGTAACTTTGCAGAAAAATCAACATACCCCACACACTTATGGTCGTATTCTTTAAAAAAGGCAAATCAGCCTTCTATGCTGTTGAGACAGACCATGTCTTCGACACGATGGAAATAGAGCGCCTCACGTGGCTGCTCGATGGTGCCAAGCACTTGGCTTCGCGTAACTTAAAAGGCCGTTTTATAGGTCCGCGCAAAGAGATGATAACCCCCTGGAGCACTAATGCCGTTGAGATTACTCAGAATATGGGACTCAGTGGCATTTCTCGTATCGAAGCGTTTGAGCGTCTCTCCGACGATGCCGCCGACAGCCACGACCCTATGTTGCAGCGCCTATACCATGGGCTGACGGCATCAATCTTCGATTTGCCCGCCAAGCCCGCGCCGATAGTGTATATCGACGATATTTCAGAATACAACAAGACGGAGGGCCTGGCCCTGAGCCCCGATGAAGAGGAGTATCTGCGCGAGCTGAGCCGGCGCCTGGGTCGCCCGCTCACCGATAGTGAGGTGTTTGGCTTCTCGCAGGTCAACTCCGAGCACTGCCGCCATAAGATCTTCAACGGCACATTTGTCATCGACGGCGAGGAGCAGCCCTCATCGCTCTTCAAACTCATCAAGAAGACCTCGCAGACCAACCCCAACGGGCTGGTATCAGCATATAAGGATAATGTGGCCTTTGTCAAGGGCCCGCGCATCGACCAGTTTTATCCGGTCAATCCCGATCAGCCTGACTTCTTCACCGAGCGCCCCATTGACACGGTAATCTCGCTCAAGGCCGAGACTCACAACTTCCCCACCACGGTGGAGCCCTTCAACGGCGCAGCCACCGGCACCGGCGGCGAGATACGCGACCGCCTCGGTGGCGGCAAGGCCTCGTTGCCGTTGGCCGGCACTGCCGTATATATGACCTCGTATCCGAGGCTCACCGCCGAGCGCCGCTGCGAAATGATGCTAAACCCGCGCGTATGGCTCTATCAGACGCCCGCCGAGATACTCATCAAGGCAAGTAACGGCGCTTCTGATTTCGGCAATAAGTTCGGCCAGCCGCTGATCTGCGGCTCGCTGCTCACCTTTGAGCACGACGAAAACGGCAGAATGTATGCCTACGACAAGGTAATCATGCTGGCCGGCGGCGTAGGCTATGCCGCCAAGAAAGACGCCATCAAGGGCACTCCCAAGCCCGGACAAAAAGTGGTGGTCAGCGGTGGCGACAACTACCGCATCGGCATGGGTGGCGGCGCCGTATCGTCAGTAGATACCGGCTCGTATGCCAACGCCATAGAGCTTAACGCCGTGCAGCGCGCCAACCCCGAGATGCAGAAGCGTGTGTCCAACGTCATTCGCGCCCTCGCCGAGAGCGAGTCTAACCCCATTGTCTCTATCCACGACCACGGCGCCGGCGGACACCTCAACGCCCTCTCGGAGCTGGTGGAGGCTACCGGCGGCAAAATCGATATCGACGCCCTGCCCGTGGGCGACCCCACATTGTCGGCCAAAGAAATCGTGGGCAACGAGTCGCAGGAGCGTATGGGATTTGTCATCGCCGACAAAGACATACCCTATGTGGAGCGCATAGCACAGCGCGAGCGTGCCCCGATGTATGTAGTGGGGGAGACCACCGGCGATGACCGCTTCGTCTTTGAGCAGGCCGATGGCGTGCGCCCCATTGACCTCGCCATGGCTGATATGTTTGGCAACTCGCCCAAGACCGTCATGCACGACAACACCGTGGAGCGCCACTACGACGACCTCGACACCGCTGCCGTAGCTGCCGATGTGCAGTCGGCCATCTGCGGCGTGCTCTCGCTCGAAGCCGTGGCTTGCAAAGACTGGCTCACCAACAAGGTGGACCGCTCGGTCACCGGCCGCATCGCCCGCCAACAGTGTCAGGGCGAGATACAGCTGCCGCTGAGCGACTGCGGCGTGGTGGCGCTCGACTACCACGGCCGCAAAGGCATCGCCACCTCTATCGGCCATGCGCCGCAAGCGGCTGTGGCTGATGCCGCTGCCGGCTCGGTGATGGCTATCGCCGAAGCGCTGACCAACATCGTGGGCGCCAACCTCCACGGCGGCCTCCGCGGCGTCTCGCTGTCGGCCAACTGGATGTGGCCGTGCCGCAACGAGGGCGAAGACGCCGCGCTCTATCGCGCCGTCAAGGCTTGCTCTGACTTTGCCTGCGAGTTGGGCATCAACATACCCACGGGCAAGGACTCGCTGTCGATGACCCAGAAGTATGCCGACGGCACTCAGGTGCTCGCCCCGGGCACCGTCATCATCTCGGCCGCCGGTCAGGTGGATAACATACGCCGCACGGTGTCGCCCGTAATTCGCAACAACGCGCGCTCTACGCTTTACTATATCGACTTCTCCGGCGACAGCCTGCGTCTCGGAGGCTCGGCGCTCGCCCAGAGCTTCGGCAAGGTGGGCTCCGATGTGCCCACGGTGCGCTCGGCTGAGGGCTTCAAGCGCGCCTTCGATGCCGTGCAGAAGCTCGTGGCCACGCGCCGCCTGCTGGCGATGCACGACGTCAGCGCCGGCGGTCTGATCACCACCTTGCTCGAAATGACTTTTGCCAACACGCGCGGCGGCTTGCAGTTCTCAACCGATGCCTTCGTGGAGGCCGGCGAGACTGACATCGCAAAAATCCTCTTTGCCGAGAACCCCGCCGTGGTTATCCAAGTGGCCGACGCCACCGTCGAGGCCGTGGAGCGCATCCTCAGCGAGGCCGGCGTGAAATACTATGCCATCGCCAAGCCGTGCGACGAGCGTGTGATTATGCTTGAGCACAATGGCGACGAATATATGCTGGGCATCGACTATCTGCGCGATGTGTGGTTTAAGACCTCCTACGAGCTTGACCGCCTGCAGAGCGGTGCCGACTGCGCCGCCAAGCGTTTTGAGAACTACAAGAAGCAGCCCATACGCTACGCCCTGCCCGCGACCTTCACGGGTAAGCTCGCCGACACCCTCGGCGCTGACCTTCCCGACAGAGACAAGGTGCCGGTGGCCGCCATCATACGCGAGAAAGGCGTCAACGGCGACCGCGAGATGGCATACTCGCTCTATCTCGCCGGCTTCAGAGTCAAAGACGTGCACATGACCGACCTGATGAGCGGCCGCGAGACCCTCGATGATGTCAATATGATAGTGTTCTGCGGCGGCTTCTCTAACAGCGACGTCCTCGGGTCGGCTAAGGGCTGGGCCGGCGGCTTCAAGTGGAACGACAAGGCGCGCGCCGCCCTCGACCGCTTCTATGCTCGCCACGACACCTTGTCGCTGGGCATCTGCAACGGCTGCCAGCTGATGGTGGAGCTGGGTGTATTTGAGGCTCCGGGCTTCTCAGTGAAGATGGCCCACAACGTGTCGCATAAGTTTGAGTCGCAATTTATCGGCCTCACCATTCCGCGCAACGACAGCGTGATGTTTGGCTCGCTGTCAGGCGTCAAGACCGGCGTGTGGGTGGCTCACGGCGAGGGCAAGTTTGAAATAACAGCCAATGCCAAGATGCAACAACAGGGCCTGACTCCCAACGTGATAGCAAAATACTCATACCGCGAGTATCCCGCCAACCCCAACGGATCGCGCGGCGCTGTCGCCGGCCTCTGCACCGCCGATGGCCGCCACTTGGCTATGATGCCTCACCTCGAGCGCGCCATCTTCCCTTGGCAATGTGCTTATTACCCGCACGCGCGTCGCAACGACGATGTCACCGTATGGCTCAGCGCCTTTGTCAACGCTCGCCGATGGGTGCAGGCTCACGTCGCCGCCAAATAAGTGGCGTAGGTCATACTCCTTAATTAAACACATCGATTATGCCTCGATTAAGTGATTATAAGATAAAAAAAGCAGTCAGCCTCACTCCGGACTATGGCCTCATAGTGCTGGAGGCTGCTGACGGCGGTGATATTCCCGCTATGCGCCCCGGTCAGTTTGTACAGGTCAAGGTGGCCGGCGTTGATGAAGTGATGCTTCGCCGCCCCATCTCGGTGCATGACTATGACGGGCGCACACTCTCGCTGTTGGTGCGGCGCGCCGGCCGCGCCACCACGCGGCTGTTGCAGATGCGCCAAGGCGAATGTCTGAGCATCGTGGGCCCGCTGGGCAATGGCTTCACCATCGCCGCCGGCGCGCAGCCTGTCAAGGCCTTGCTCGTGGGCGGCGGCGTGGGCGTGGCTCCGTTGCTCTACCTCGGGCGTAAGCTCAAAGAGGCCGGCCACGCCGTGGAGTTTTTGCTGGGCGCGCGCTCCAAGGCTGACTTGCTGTGTCTCGACAGCTTTGAGGCCGTGGCGCCATGCCATATCTCCACCGACGACGGCACCTTCGGCACCCCGGGATTTGTAACACAAAATCCGGCCATCCGCGGAGCTTACGATATGATATATTGCTGCGGCCCCGCGCCTATGATGAAGGCGGTGGCGGCGATAGCGCGCGCCAACGATGTGGCTTGCGAGGTGTCGCTCGAGAATATGATGGCCTGCGGCATAGGTGCCTGCTTGTGTTGTGTAGAAAAAACTGTCAAGGGCAACGTGTGTGTATGCACCGAAGGCCCCGTGTTCAATATAAATCAGCTCACATGGTAAATCTCAGCGTCAACCTCGGCAATCTGCATCTGCAAAACCCCGTGCTCACCGCTTCGGGCACCTTCGGCTATGGCGAGGAGTATTCTGACTTTGTCAACCTCGACCGCCTGGGCGGCTTTATCGTCAAAGGCACCACGCTCAATCCGCGCCAAGGCAATGACTACCCACGCATGGTGGAGACGCCATCGGGCATGATTAATGCCGTGGGATTGCAAAACAAAGGCGTAGATTACTTTGTGGAGCATATCTATCCGCGCCTCACGCGCTACAAGTCAGAAATCATCGTCAATGTCTCGGGCGCCACTATCGCCGACTATCAAGCCACGGCTGAGCGCCTCGCGCCGCTTGAGCGCATCAACGCTATCGAGGTGAACATCTCGTGCCCCAACGTCAAGGCCGGTGGCATGGCTTTCGGCACCACGTGTGAGGGCGCCGCCGAGGTCACTGCGACGATGCGCCGCGTGTGGCGCCGCCACCTGATGGTGAAGCTATCGCCCAACGTCACCTCCATCGCCGACATCGCTCGCGCCGTGCAAGATGCCGGCGCTGACAGCGTGTCGCTGATTAACACGGTGCTGGCTATGGCTGTAGATGTGGAGCACCGCCGCCCGTATCTCTCCACAATCACCGGAGGCCTGTCGGGCCCGGCAGTAAGACCCATTGCCGTGCGCATGGTGTGGCAGGTGGCAAAGGCCGTAGGCATTCCGGTGGTGGGCTTGGGAGGCATCACCTGCGGTCGCGACGCTCTCGAATTTATTATGGCGGGCGCCACGGCGGTGCAGGTGGGCACATACAACTTTGTGGATCCCTCCACCTCGGAGCGCGTGGTCAATGAGATAGAGGCGTGGTGTGAGCGCCGCGGCGTGGCCGATATTGCCGAAATCAGAGGCATCATTTAACCTCCACGTTCTGTCAGCGCATCTTATTAAGTGCATCAAGGATGGACTGTAGCCTGTCGCGTATGGAGCGCAGCCGCTTGATGGTCTCAAACCGCTTGTTCACGCCGTGGGGGTTGCGCCGTATCTCCTCCTGCGCCGCCCCGAGCTTGAGGCCTTTCTCTTTCACAAGGAAGTAGATGAGGCGTATTGTCTCAATGTCGGCGGCAGTGTATAGCCTGATGCCGCTGGCGCTGCGGCGCGGGTTGATGATGGTGAATTGGTTTTCCCAAAAGCGCAGCGTAGATTGCGGCAGGCCCAAAATCTCGGCCACCTCTCTGATGCGGTAGTACCGCTTATCTAAGTTATCTCGTCGCATATCAGTCCATTACATGTCCGGCATTCTCGGCTTGATGTATCATAGCCTCGTATTGCTCGGGGGTGAGGTCCAAGAAATAATAGTTCACGGGGTTTTGTGGCGCACCGTTGAGCCTCACCTCATAGTGGAGGTGCGGGCCGGTGGATTTGCCGGTGTTGCCGATGCGCCCAATCAGGTCGCCGCGCTTTACGCGCTGGCCGTTTTTTACGAGTATCTCCGATAGGTGAGCATACCGGGTGGTGTAGTTGTATCCGTGGTCTATGGTGATGAGATTGCCGTAGGAGCCGTCCCAGTCAGCTTTGACGACGGTGCCGTTGCCGGTGGCATATACCTCGGTGCCTATAGGAGCGGAGAAGTCCATACCCTCGTGTAGCTTCTGTGTGCCGTAGATGGGATCGGTGCGATAGCCATAGCCCGATGCCATGGCGCGGAGCTTGTTCTCGGCCACGGGCTGTATCGCCGGGATGTGGTCGATGCGGTCCTGCGACGAGGCGATGAGCTTTTGCAGCTTGTCGTATGACTTAATCTGCATCACTATCATTTGGTCGAGGCAGTCGATGCGGCCGGTGACATTCTTGACCAGCTCTGACTCGGAGAGCGAGCCCATGATGTCATAGTTGCGTTGGCGCTCGAGGCCGGCATAACGCTGCGCGGCGGTGATGGGCTCAGACTGCATCATCACGCGATAGAAGTTGTTGTCGCGCTCGGCAATCAGCTCCATCACCTTGAGGGCATCGTCGGCGCGCTGCTCGAGGATTGAGAGCTGAGCGCTGAGCGCCTCGTTGTCGGCTTTGAGCTGCCGCTCGCGCGGGAAGTCGAAGATGAAATAAGCGGCGGCAAAGATGCCGATGCCTATGGCGGCGCCTACTAAATACTGCCGCGAAGAGGCCATTAAGCGTTCGCGCCGAGTGGGATACACTCGCTCGTACTGGTCGGTGACGGGATTATATTTAAAAAACGACTTCAGACGCACTTTTCTACGCTTATCTAATGGTCATTATTAGCGGTTTATGATAATTTAGGTTGCAAATTCAGCGTGTTTTGACTAATTTTGCACTGTTTTTCACTCGCAAAGATAATAAATAATAATGAAACGGCCTAAACTGTTTCTCTAAATAATTTATACAAAATGCTAACAGCAAAGGAAATACGCCAATCATTCAAGGACTTTTTCGAGGCCAAAGGCCACCACATCGTGCCGTCGGCACCTATGGTTATCAAAGATGACCCCACACTGATGTTTACTAATGCCGGCATGAATCAGTTTAAGGATATCATTCTTGGCAATAAGGTGGCAAAATTTAAGCGCGTGGCCGACTCGCAGAAGTGTCTGCGCGTCAGCGGCAAGCACAACGACCTCGAAGAGGTGGGTATGGACACATACCACCACACCATGTTTGAGATGCTTGGCAACTGGTCTTTCGGCGATTACTTTAAGGAAGAGGCTATCGAGTATGCGTGGGAGTATCTCGTAGATGTGCTGCACCTCAACCCCGAGCGCCTATATGCCACGGTGTTTGAGGGCTCGCCTGACGAAGGGCTCTCGCGCGACGATGAGGCGGCCTCATTCTGGCTGCGTCACCTGCCCGCTGACCATATCATCAACGGCAACAAGCACGACAACTTCTGGGAGATGGGCGACACCGGTCCCTGCGGCCCCTGCTCCGAGATACACATTGACCTGCGCTCTGACGAAGAGCGCGCCGCTATCCCCGGCGAAAAGATGGTCAACCATGACCACCCGCAAGTCATTGAGATATGGAACCTCGTGTTCATGCAATATAATCGCAAGGCTGACGGCTCGCTCGAGCCCCTGCCCGCCAAGGTGATAGACACCGGCATGGGTTTTGAGCGTCTCTGCATGGCTCTCCAGGGCAAGACCTCCAATTACGACACCGACGTCTTCACTCCCCTGATATCCAAAATCGCCGACCTCTCAAGCAAGCGTTACGGCGAAGATGCAAAGGTAGATGTGGCGATGCGTGTCATCGCTGACCATGTGCGCACCATCGCCTTCTCTATCGCCGACAATCAGATGCCCTCAAATGCCAAGGCCGGATACGTGATCCGCCGCATCTTGCGCCGCGCGGTGCGCTATGCCTACACCTTCCTGGGCCAAAAGGCCGCCTTCATGTATCGTCTGGTGGATACCCTCATCGACAGCATGGGCGAGGCTTATCCCGAGCTGCCGAGCCAGCGCGAGCTGATAATGCGCGTCATCAAGGAAGAGGAGGACTCTTTCCTCCGCACCCTCGAAAACGGTATGCGACTGCTCGATGACGCCATGGCGGCAGCCCGCAAGCAGGGCCTCAGCGAGATCTCCGGCAAGCAGGCTTTCACGCTCTACGACACTTACGGCTTCCCCCTCGACCTCACTTCGCTGATACTCAAGGAAAACGGCATGACACTCGACCAAGCCGGCTTTGACGAGGAGATGGCAGCGCAGAAGCAGCGCGCACGCAATGCCGCCGCCGTGGAGACCTCTGACTGGGTCACAATCCACGAGGGAGAGCAGGTGTTTGTGGGATATGACAGCTACGATATCGACACCACCATACTGCGCTATCGCAAGGTGAAACAGAAAAACCATGAGTTCTACCAGATAGTGCTCGCCGAGACGCCTTTCTATGCCGAGATGGGCGGACAGGTGGGCGACCGCGGCACCCTCACCGACACCGCCACGGGTCAGGTGATAGAAATCTACGACACCAAGCGCGAGAATGGCATGGGTGTGCATCTGACCAAGACCTTGCCGGCTGACCCCACCTCCACCTTCAAGGCCGCCATCGACCGCGAGGCGCGCCTCGCCGTGTCGCGCAACCACACCGCCACACACCTCCTCCACGAGGCGCTGCGCGAGGTGCTCGGCACTCACGTGGAGCAGAAAGGCTCATTGGTCACGGCTCAGAGCCTCCGTTTTGACTTCTCACATTTCCAGAAGGTTACGCCTGAGGAGCTGTCGCGCGTAGAGCGCCTCGCCAACAAGCGCGTGCGCATGGCCATTGCCCGCGATGAGCACCGCTGCGTGCCTATCGCCGAAGCTCGACAGATGGGAGCCATGGCGCTCTTCGGCGAGAAGTATGGCGACGAAGTGCGCGTCATCAGATATGGCAACTCGGTGGAGCTCTGCGGCGGCACTCACGTTGACAACACCGGAAATATCGGCATAATAAAAATCATCTCCGAGAGCAGCATCGCCGCCGGCATCCGCCGCATCGAGGCCATCACCGCCGACGCCGTGGAAGACGTCATGGACGACATCAGCGACAAGATGCACGCCCTCTCGTCGATGCTCAATAATGCCCCTGACCTGGCTCAAGCCATGCGCAAATACATCGAGGAAAACGCCACCCTCCGCAAGCAAGTGGAGGAGCAGGTGGCCGAGCGCGTCAACAATATAGCGGCCGAGCTGCTGCAGCGCGCCACATCGTTGGGCACTGTCAAGGTGGCTGTGCTCAAAGGCAAGTATGTGCCCGACATCGTCAAAAACGTGGCCTTTAGCCTCAGAGCGCGCGCTCAAGTGCCCGTGGCTTTTGTCGGCGCAACACAAGACTTTGCCGGCAAGCCGCTGCTCACCGTGATGCTCACCGACGATGCCGTCAAAGCCACTGAGCTTAATGCCTCTGCTATCGTGCGCGAGGCTGCCAAGGCCATCAAGGGCGGTGGCGGCGGGCAGCCCGGATTCGCTCAGGCCGGCGGCAAGGACACCGAAGGCCTCGACAATGCCTTTGATATCATAATGTCTAACTTCAAATAATCAGCACGAATATGAAAAGTATAAAGATTGCAATACTGGCCTTCGGTGCCGCCGTGATGCTCAGCGCTTGCGGCTCCAAGACGACCTCTACGCCGGCCAACGAAGGCGACGCCATCAAGGCAAAGGTAGAGGCCACTACCAATCCCGACAGCATCAAGGCCTATGCCGAGGAGGCTATGGCTTATGCCGATAAGCTCGCCAAGGAAGGCAAATACGAAGAGGCCTCAGCTTTTATGCAGCAATTCGTAGAGAAGGTGCAGGCCAAAAACCCCGAGGTGGCAGCCTTTGTATCCGGAGCTTGCGGCGCTGCAAATCAGATGGTGAGCCTCGCTGCCGATTCTGTCATGAGCTCTATTGACGAGTGCACGGGCGACTGCGCCTCATGCGGCAAATGCCAAGGCAATGAGGCCGTGGAGAATGCCAAAGCCGCCTTGCATGCTGCCAGCGATGCCGCTAAAGCCGCCGATGATGCTGCCAAGGCTGCCAACGAAGCCGCCAATGCGCTCAACAATCTCAAGAAATAAGCAACTGACAATTGCTGCTATTCACAATAATGGCGCCCCGCAGTGAGGCGCCATTATTATTATCCAATTAGCCCGCATCACGGCTGATAGCCGGCGTCGGCGATGACCTTAGCGGCATCGGCATAGAACGCCGGCGAGAGGATGTCGAGCAGCGTGGCGTCGGGGTGGCTCTTGAGATACGCTTTGACGATCTTGTAGCCTATGTAGCGACCGGCGCGGCCGGGAGCGTATTCCGACAGCTCGCGCGTGAATGGCCCCGGCGCAAACAGGCTGTTGATGATGCGCGGATTAGTCGAATACACAAGCTTGCGACACACCATAGCGCGCCACAGCTCAGCCTCGTGCTGTTGCAGCCATTCATATTGCTCGGGCAGATAGCCCAAGGCGTGTGCCGCGTCTGCGTCAGCCACCAATCGCATCTTAGCCTCTGTGATGGCGCCTTCGCGCAGCAATCGCGAGGCCACATTGTCGTGGCTGC
>JBJEDF010000094.1:0-20077 GCA_051871765.1 Muribaculaceae bacterium | reverse complement strand
CTAACCGCCTGACCCACAACGAAAACTCATCCCATAAGGGTGAAAGTTGGGTTAGCGGCCAAAACTGAAGATAGGGCAAAAAAAATCACTCGGAGGCGGGTATGTATATTAGCCGCCTCTGAGTGATTTGTACTTTCTATGGTTGAAGTATCACTTTTTGATGCCTTTGATGCCACCCTTGACTCCGGCGCCGCGACTCATAGAGAAGATGTTTTGGTCGTAGGTCAGCGTTTTTGAGTCTTCGTCGCGCTTGCGCTTGAGGGCGAGACGCACCAGGCGCTCCATCAGCTCGGCAAAAGAGATGCCCGATGCCTCCCACAGATAGAACGAGAGCGAGCCGGGGATGGTGTTAATCTCATTGACGTATATATCGCGCGTGTCGCGGTCGATAATCATATCCACACGGCTGACGCCATGGCACGAGAGCACGCGGAATGTCTCGCCGGCGAGATATTGTATGCGCTTGGTCTCCTCGGCGGGGAGCTCGGCGGGGATACGTTTTTGTGCTGACTGCATGCCCTTAGAGCCTTTGCCGCCGCCGAGATACTTTTGGTCATAAGTGAGAAAGTCTGTGCCTATCTTGACCGGCTCTTCGAGGACCGATGTGCGGTAATCATCAACGTCGCCGAGCACCGAGCAGTTAATCTCTTGCAGCTGCTGCACCATGTGTTCTACGATGATACGAGCGGAATAGCGCTCTGCGTCATTGATGCGCTCCACGAGCTCTTCGGCATTGTGAGCGGCACCGATGCCTATGCTTGAACCCAAGTCGGCCGGCTTGACGATAACGGGATATCCCAACTCCGAGGCTACGCGGTCAATAATGGCCTCACGCTGCTCAGCCCATTGGCGGTCAGTGAACCAGATATAATCCACCACGGGAATGCCCTCAGAGCGCAGTATCATTTTCATCGTGATTTTATCCATGCCGTTGGCCGAGGCGAGAGTGTTGCAGCCGGCATAGGGGATGCCGATGGTCTGCAGCACGCCTTCGAGCTTGCCGTCTTCCACATTAGAGCCATGCACCACGGGGATGACCACATCAAGCGTGGTGACGACATCACTGCCCAGCAGCGAGCGTTTGACCTTGTAGAGGTTGAAGTCGCCATATACGGGGCGCATATACACCTCAGTGGCTTTTGCCAAAAGCGCGTTGACATTGCGATAAGCGCTCAGGTCAAGCAACGCATCGCCGGTGTACCAATGCCCCTGCTTGGTGATATATATCGGGGTGATATTGTATTTCTCCCGGTCAATAGCGTTGATAGCTTGGTTGGCTGAGATTACTGATATTTCGTGTTCGGTGGAGCGGCCGCCGAAAATCACGCCTATATTGGTCTTCATTGTCTTAAGTGTGATGTATGATTAGATGTTGTTGATTTTCATTTGAAAGTGTCGGGGAGGTCATTCTCATAGAGCACGGTGTCGCCGGGCTTCACAAGAGATGCCAGCAGGAGCTGGGCATCGGCAAAGGTATCCACTGCGTGGACACAATCGGCGGCGAGGACGGCGGCTTCGGTGATGCCTCGAACTATGGCATCGCGATTATACTTACCTACAATGATAGCTACATCGACAGATGATGCTATGCGGCGGCCGAAAGTCTCGTTGAGCGCTTCCTGCTCCTCACCCAGCTCTATCATGCCCGGGGTGATCACGATGCGCTTGCCCCCCCTCATTGCCGAGAGCACGTCTAACGCCATCGCCGAGCCCACGGGGTTGCTGTTAAAGGCATCATCGATAATGGTGACACCGGCAGGAGTGCGTTTTACCGAGAGGCGATGCTCCACCTGCTCGATGCGCTCCACCGCGTAGGCTATTTTCTTGTCGGGCACGCCCAAATGTCGCGCCACAGCCACGGCGGCGAGCAAGTTGGAGATATTGCACTCGCCCACAAGACGCGTGCGCAGAGACAGCACATAGCCATCGGCGGCAACGACCTCAAACGATGATCCGGCGGCCGAATATTCAATATTGCGAGCTGTGTAATCCACGTCACCGACACGCACGCCATACCGCACACAGCGGGTGTTGGTCACCGGCCTGTCGGCTATCTTCTCAAAGTCATTGTTGACCACGGCGAGGCCGTCGGCCGGCAAGGCATCTACAAGCTCAAACTTGGTGGCCTGAACATTTTCGATAGTTTTGAACGACTCCAGGTGCTGAGGGCCCACAGCCGTCACGATGCCCACGGAGGGGTGCACCAAATCACAGATCTCGGCAATGTCGCCCTTCTGCTTGGCGCCCATCTCCACGATAAACACCTGGTGGTAAGGCTTAAGGTACTCACGCACGGTGCGCACCACACCGAGGGTGGTGTTAAAGCTGCCGGGCGTCATCAGCGTGTCAAAATGCTCCGACAAGATACGATAGAGATAATGCTTGGTGCTGGTCTTGCCATAGCTGCCGGTGATACCTATGATTTTGAGGTCGGGCATCTGCTCAAGGCGGCGCTTGGCATCATTATAGTAGCGGCGATTAATAGCCTTCTCCACCGGGGCGAGCAGCCAATTGGCTGACACCACTATCACATGCGAGATGCAGTAGCAAGCGGTGAGCACTATCAGCGCCGCATAGAGTAGCGGCATAAACGCCACGCGGCAGCATAATACGTCGGGCAGATTCCACGCCATTATTATCATAGTGCCAAGCACGGCTATCACCACCAATGCTATGACGACGGAGAAAATGCGCCACACACGGCGTGTCCATACCAGCGGCTTTTTGTACTTGCGACGCCATAATATCGCCGCAGAGACAAGGCCAAAGAGTCCGAGAGCTGCTACCATCGCGGCATAGGCGCTCAAGCGCGACAAGGCTATCAGCAACACCGCCATCGACACCAGACGCAACCACGAAGTGGTATCGCCCGACTCACGCAGCCACCGCATATAGCGCTCCCGGCGGTAGGAGTTTTGCTGCAACATCATTATGTCGCGTGTCAGCTCGAGCACCAGGTTGACGCCGGCTACCGCTATCGCGACTATGGTCAATATCAAATGTATCATAAGATGTGGTCAATATTGGGGGGGGTATTTGTTTTTACTTTATCGTAGGATACACGGTGATGTCTCAGTCATTGGTGTTCAAAAAAGCTCTGACCACGGCAGCCGTCTGGGCGGGGCGGTCCAGGAAGCTGAAATGGCCGGCCTCGGGATATGAGACGAGCCCGGCATCGGGTATCAGCCGCTGCATAGTCTTGGCATCAGACAGCGGCGTGGCGGTGTCTTTCTCGCCCCAGATCAGGAGCGTGGATGCCGTAACGCGTGGCATCACACTCTTGAGGTCTTCGTTGACACATCGGCTGAGGATGCGACGCATCATCGGCGAGGCCGAGGCATAGTCTGACGAGCCGGAGCGCGCCCTCATGCGCTCTATCAAAGCCTCGGCGCGCTTCTTGCCCATAACCAAAGGGCTAAGGCGTCGCGCCGCCTTAAAGGAATACACCTTCAGATAGTATTTTAAGCTACGGCGGGGCTTGATGCCGGCAGCATCGACAAGCACGAGCTTTGACACCGCGCTGCCATGGCGCGAGGAGTAGAGGATACCCACCCTGCCGCCAAACGAGTGCCCTATAATACACACAGGCTCGGAAATGCCACACAAGCTGACAAAATCCTCAAGGGCCCGGGTGTAATCGTCAACGCCCCACACCTCGCGCGGCTCATCTGAGCCTCCGAAGCCCGGCAGATTGAGATTGAAGACAGTATGCTGCTCGGAGGCCACTTGCTCAAAAAGCGCCATCGTGGAGCTATTACAGCCCCACCCGTGCATGATGATGACGGGAGAGCCCTCGCCGCTGACATTATAGCGCATCTTAAGCCCCGTGCGCAGTGTTATTGTCTGTTGCATCTATGGTCGTTTGTAAAAGTGTGTGCAAAGGTACATAGAAAATCCCATACCGCGCCACTGTCATAGTAAAAAATATATCGTCAACGACATTTGATATCATTGATTGCCCTCAGAGTGTTGCATAAGATACGACTCCAATAGCTGTAGAAGTCATCGCGCGCGGCCGACGCCACGCCACACACCACCGCCGGCTCCGCTGCACCATCGGCGATGGTGGCGAGTATGTTGTAAAACACCTGAAACAAGTCAGCCAATCCCTCGGCGATACTGGCGCATATCGGAGAGTCGGAGTATTTCATATCGTCAACAAACACCTCCAGATAGCTATCGTCCTCGCCCATAAGGCACTCTATGCGGCGGCGCACATTGTCATAGTAATCCTCGGTGAGAGCCTGCGTGATATAATAGTCGTCAGCATCAGACTGCGCTATATCAGTTGCCGAGATGTAAAGCCGCGGCAACAAACGCAGCATCGCATCTACGAAAGCCGGCAGCTCGGTGTCGCTCACGCCCTCTACCGCCACACAGTACTCCTTGCAGAGCGCTAAAAAAGCTATCGTATTCTTGGGTATTTCGCTGTTTGTGTTCATCGTTGATATAATTTGTGTGCGCATATATATTTATAGACTCCCGGCGGACAGAAGCACTGCATATTCTTACCGCGAGCGATACTATTGCGTATAAAGGTGCTTGAGATCTCTATCAGCGGAGCATCAGCCACCTCCATGCCATCGGCCATGCCTTCAATGGGAAAACCGACACGCGGATACACTATCACGCCATAATCATCGAGGATGCGTTGGTAGTCGCGCCACTGTTCAAACACGGCCCAATTGTCGCTGCCGATAATGAGTTTGAATTTCTTGTCGGGGAAACGCTTTGACAGCACATCGAGAGTATTGATCGTATATGATGGCCGCGGCATCGTCAGCTCTATATCGCAGATATCGATATATGGTATGTCCTTGGTGGCTATCTGCAACATAGCCAAGCGGCGCGTATCGCTCATCATAGGCACTGCCGTCTTGAGCGGATTTTGAGGCGACAACGTCATCCAGATCTTATCGACATAGCGCCACTGGCTCAGATATGAAGCGAGCATCAGATGCCCTATATGCACCGGATTATACGACCCGCCCATTATGCCTACCGTCTCACCCATAACGACACCCTCCTAAAAAAAGCTCTATGCCTTGATGAAGTCAGTGATGATATGGCGAGTGTCGCTGATGGCGCGCTCCAAATCATCGTTGACCACCCTGACATCAAAACCTGCGGCAAAGCCAAGCTCATACTCTGCCTTGCCTATTCTCACCGCAATAGTCTCGGCAGTCTCGGTGCCTCGCCCTTCGAGACGTCGCTGCAACTCTTCGAGGCTCGGCGGCTCAATGAAGATTGTCAATGCCATGTCGCCATAGATGCGCTTAACGTTGAGAGCGCCCTTGACATCGATATCGAGCACCACGTTGTGTCCGGTATCAATCACCCTATCCACCTCGCTGCGCAACGTGCCATAGAAACGGCCCGGATACACCTCCTCCCACTCAAGAAATTCTCCGGCCGCTACAGCCTCTTGAAATGCCTCCGTGGTCATAAAGTGATAATTCACCCCATCTTCCTCACCGGCGCGGGGACTGCGGTTTGTGGCCGACACGGAGAATTGCATATCCACATCGCCGCCATCGAGGATAGAATTAATAATTGTGGACTTACCGCACCCCGATGGTGCTGATAATACTATGACCTTTCCTGACATAAATAATATTTCGTTTTAGTGTTTACATTAGTTTGATACAAAAGTACGCAAAATTTCCGAATTATTTTCACTACATTTGCACAAAGTATCAAAATAAAACACCACATACCGTATGAAACAACTATCAATAACACTTTTTGCCGCCATAATATGCTCCTTGGCAGCCTTCGCCGACGATGACGCACAAGCCGAATGGCAATATGTAGATGCCCAACAACTGCGCATCATAAACAAAGGATGGGACAACACCCTGCGACCTTACACCCGAATACCCGCTTACCTCTGCGACAGCGTAAGACCGGACCTCTGGGAGCGCTCGCAATGCTCGTCGGGCATAGCCGTGCGTTTTGCCACCGACTCCAAGCGAATAGGCGTAAAATATGAGCTGCTGTGGAATACTCACCTTATCCACATGGCCGACACAGGGCTCAAAGGCACCGACCTGTACACCTTTGAGGGCGACAGCGTATGGCGACACGTCAACACCAACCGACCTTACATCACCGACAAAAACGACCCTGAATGTAAGACGGTAGAATCAACCTATGTGTCAAATCTTGATGGCAAGATGCACGAGTATATGATATACCTGCCGCTGTATGATGGCGTAAACCAACTGTGGGTGAAAATTGACAGCGGCGCTGTCATCAACACGGGGCGCCACGACCTCATCAACCCCGACACCAAAATCGTGGCTTACGGCACAAGCATACTCCAAGGCGGATGCGCATCTCGCACCGGTATGGCGGCAACTAACATCATCTCACGCGAGCTCAACTGCGAAGTGGTCAACATCGGCATCAGCGGCGAGGGCAAGATGGACACATGCATGGCCCGAGCTATGGCGCAGATTGCCGACGCCGACATGTATCTGCTTGACCCCGTGCCCAACTGCACCGAGATGATGTGCGACACTCTCACCTACGACTTCGTCAACATCTTACGCAAAGCGCGCCCCGAGGTGCCAATCGTGATGCTCGAAGGCCCCATCTATCCCTATGCGCGTTATGACAGCCATTTCGGCAACTATCTGCCGCGTAAAAATCAGGCCTTCCGCCGCAACTATGAGCGGATGAAAGCCGAGTGCCCCGACAACCTTTATTATATCACATCTGACGGCCTCGACGGCGTAGAAGACGATGGCACGGTAGATGGCATACACCTCACCGACCTCGGATTTCGCCATTATGCCGACAAGGTGGAGCCTATCTTAAGAGAAATATTGGACAACAGCCGCAAATGATTGCAGATACAAAATAATTTTGTAACTTTGCCAATTATATAGCCTGCGGGCAAGGATACGCCCGGCGTGATATGAAAGGGATAAAACATTACATTATATATGCTGCTATGATTTCAGCATCCGGTATAGCATCAGCATGCGGAGGCAAAACCGCCACAGCGGCAGAGCCGGCCGATGTAGCCGCCGACAGCATCGCCGCCATCGCGGCGAGCGCTTTTGATGCCGACAGTGCTTACTCATACATAGAGCGCCAATTATCGTTCGGCAATCGTGTGCCCGGATCCGATGGGCATCGCGAGTGCCGCCAATGGCTGGTGGAGCGCCTTAAAAGCTATGGCGCTGACACCGTCATACAGCAGCACGCCACCGTCACCGCCGCCACCGGCGACCGACTGCCGGTGTGCAATATCCTCGCACGCTTCAACACCGCATCGCCCACCCCGCGCCTGCTCATCGCTGCCCATTACGACACACGCCCATGGGCCGACAACGACCCCGACGAGAGCCGTCGCCACGACCCCATCCCCGGTGCCAATGACGGTGGCAGCGGCGTGGCCGTAGCCCTCGAGATAGCACGGCACGCCTACAAGGCAGCCGCCGTTGACATACTGCTCGTCGATGCCGAAGACTATGGCATCTCCGACTCCGACGACGAGGACACATGGTGTCTCGGCACTCAATACTGGATTGAGCATCAACCATTTACAATGACCGACAAGCCCATATATGGCATACTCCTGGATATGGTAGGAGGCACCGACGCCGTCTTCCGCAGAGAATACTTCTCAGAGAGCTCAGCTCGCTACGTCACCGATATGGTGTGGCGCGAGGCGGCTATCCAAGGCCTCTCCGGCAGATTTATCCCCGAAAGCGGAGGAGCCGTCACCGATGACCACATCTACCTCTCGCGAGGAGGCATTCCTACTACCGACATCATCGAATGTACCAATGCCTCAACCGGCAGCTTCAATCCACGATGGCACACTCACGCCGATGACATCGAAGGCATTGACCGCGCTACGCTAAAGGCCGTAGGACAAGTGGTGTTCGGCGTGGCTCTCCGTCATCACGCCATCTCTCAATGACACATACATTATTCCACTACATACAATGACCATCGAACAACGACAACAAGAAATAATCGACGAATTCAGCGACATCGAGGACTGGATGGATCGTTACAGCTACATCATAGACCTGGGCAACACGCTGCCGCCAATCGCCGATGAATACAAGACACCGGCGCATCTTATCGAAGGATGCCAAAGCCGCGTATGGCTCAATGCCGAAATATCTGATACCGGCGCGATTGTTTTTACCGCTGACTCTGATGCCATAATCGTAAAAGGTATAATATCTCTGCTCATCAGTGTGCTCAACGGCCACACGCCCGACGAAATCATCGAGGCTGACCTGCATTTCATTGACGACATAGGCCTAAGCGAGAACCTATCGCCCACGCGAAGCAACGGACTTGCAGCAATGGTCAAACAAATGCGCATGTATGCCCTGGCTTTTAAGACATTACAGCAACAGCACCACAGCTGATAGTCATGGCCGCGCATACATCATATCACCACCACCATCCCGAATAATAAACTATTAATAATACCACTAACTAACCCCAAATCGTCATGTTTAACAACCATCCCAAGGGGCTGCTTCCCGCCGCTCTCAGCAACATGGGCGAGCGCTTTGGCTACTACATCATGAATGCAGTGCTGGTGCTCTTCCTTTGCTCCAAATTTGGTCTCAGCGAAGAGTCCAGCACTCTGATTTACTCCATCTTCTATGCCGGGATTTATGTGCTAAGCCTCGTAGGTGGCCTTATCGCCGACCGCACGTGCAACTACAAAGGCACCATCACCACCGGTATCATCATCATGACCGCCGGATATGCCATACTCTCGGTGCCCATCCTCGCCACCTCCGGCAACACCACATGGCTCCTGGCCCTCACATGCTTTGCTCTCTTTCTAATCGCCTTTGGCAATGGTCTCTTCAAAGGCAACTTGCAGGCTATCGTGGGCCAGCTGTACGACAATCCACGCTATAGCGCCCAGCGCGACTCGGGATTTCAGATATTCTACGTATTTATCAACGTCGGCGGCCTGATAGCTCCATTCGTAGCGCCTATGCTGCGCAGCTGGTGGCTGGAGACCAATGGCATGGTATATAACGCCGCATTCCCTGCTATCTGCCACACCGTGGTAGGGACCGAGGGTATTGCCCCCGATTTATACAACAGTTTCGTAGCATCTGCTCAGCAAGTAGGATTTGTCGTCGGCGGCAATTTGCGCGAATTCTGCACGCAGTACCTTGATGTATTCAATACCGGCATCCACTATTCATTCATCGCATCTGTAGCAGCGATGATGATATCTCTCACTATTTTCCTCATAACAAAGAAAGGGCTCCCCAACCCTACGAAGAAAGAGAAGGTTGCCACTGTCAACTACACCAAAGAAGAGCGCCTCGCCATGGCTGCCGAAATCAAGCAGCGCATGTATGCCTTATTTGCCGTGTTGGGCATAGCAGTATTCTTCTGGTTCTCATTCCACCAGAACGGCACTTCGATGTCGCTCTTTGCTCGCGACTTCGTTGACACCTCGTCAATAGCGCCGGAGATATGGCAGGCCGTGAACCCCTTCTTCGTGATAATCCTCACGCCGGTGATTATGTGGCTCTTCAACCATCTGAGCCGCCGCGGCATCGTCATATCCACACCCAAAAAGATAGCCATCGGTATGGGTCTCGCCGGACTCGCCTACCTCTTTATGACGATATACTCTCTCGTGATGGATTACCCCTCGGCAAATATATTCAAAGCAATCCCCGATGCATTGCGCACACCTATGCTCTCGGGCGCGTGGGTGCTCATCCTCTACTACTTCTTCATGACAGTGGCAGAGCTGTTTATCTCGCCCCTGGGATTATCATTCGTCTCGAAAGTAGCGCCGAAGAATATGCAGGGCCTATGTCAGGGCCTGTGGTTAGGAGCCACCGCCGTGGGCAACCTGCTGCTGTGGATCGGCCCGGCCGTGTACAACAAATACCCGATATGGACAGCATGGGCGCTATTCCTCGCCGTGTGCCTAATATCTATGGGCACTATGTTCGGCATGGTGAAGTGGCTTGAGCGCGTCACCAAGGACAGCAAATAATCCACACTCACATCACCCATCCACCTCATAAGAGAGGCGGCACCGCTCACTGCAGCGATGCCGCCTCTTATGTATATTAGCAAAAAAATCGTACCTTTGCAGCATAATATAAAAAAACGCACTTATGAAACCATCAACCGAGGCGGCGATAGCCGCCATGACATATCCGCGCCGCATCTTATTCGTCTGTCTGGGCAATATATGCCGATCGCCGGCAGCCGAGGGCGTCATGCGCAAGATAGTGTCGGAGCATCACGACGATGCCAACTGGATAATCGACAGCGCCGGCACGGGCAGATACCACATCGGCGATCTCCCCGACCGACGTATGCGAGCCCACGCCGTGCGACGCGATTTGCACCTGACACACATCTGCCGACAAGTGCGCGAAAGCGACTTTGATGACTTTGACCTAATCGTGGCAATGGATGCCAACAACGAACGCGACCTGCGCGACCTCGCCCCCACCCCTGAGGCGCAGGCCAAGATAGTGCAGATGGCCGAGTTTGTCCGCGACACCTTCTCTCGATATGATTACATCCCCGACCCTTATTATGAGGGAGCTGAAGGATTTGAGCTCGTGCTTGACTTGCTCGAGAACGGCTGCGCCGAGTTGTATCGTGTGCTCTCAAAGAGAAAATGAATATCTGCGGCATCATAAAGGCTGACCTTTCATCGCGACGCCGATGGCTGCTGTGGCATGCCGTCACCATTGCTGCGATAGCCGCTATGCTATGGTGGTTTACCGCCCAGACAGGCACGCGCTCGTCAAACGCCGTCGATGCCATCATCAGCATATCCGAAGGCCTACTGGTGATGGCGCCCACCTGGCTCCTTGAGCGCCGATGCCGCCTGAGGGTGATGGCGCTCATACCCTGCATCGCTATTGCCGTGTTTCTATGGGCCAACGTCTTATACTTCAGATATTGGCACGACCTGATACCATTCAGCGCAATCATATCGGCAAAGAGCTACAATGCGCTGGTATTTGGCAGCATCGCCACGCTTGCCCGGGCGTCAGACATTGTCTATCTTTTGGCGCCGGCGCTATCTGTGGCGTGCTATTTTTTGCTCAAAGTCAAGCGCTCGGCCACCCCTACCATGGCAGCGCCCCTCATCGCCATGCTTGTATCGCTGATAGTATATGCCGGCGGATTTATGGCTGTGACGGCATCGCTGCGCAACTACGCCCGCGCTAACGGGCGCCCGATGTGCACCATGCAAGAAGCCATGGCAAAACGCTTCGGCAAGAGTGCTATGCGCGCCGACCTGTGGCACTCCAATGGCCTCACCCCATACATCATCAACCAAATCAGAGAGCTGAGTTACACACAAAGCATAGAGCTATCTGACACAGAGCTATCAGCCATCAATGATTACTATAAGCGCATGGCCGCTTATCGCCCGGCACCCGAAGCAATGCTTGAGCAAAACAGGAGTAAAAACCTGATACTCATCATAGTAGAGTCGCTCAACTCGTATGTCATCAATAAGAGGTATGGCGACAAAGAGCTGACACCCACCCTCAATGGCATCATATCTCGGCCGGGCACACTGAGCTGCCTCACCGTCACGCCGCAAGTCAGAGACGGCGGCTCTTCTGACGGCCAACTAATCTACAACACCGGGTTCTTACCCCTACTCCACGGCAGTGCCGCCACATCGTTTGGCAGCAATGCCTACCCCTCATTAGCATCTACGCTTCATTTCAGCCGCGCTATCGAGGTGATAGGCGAGCCGGCCTTTGTGTGGAACCACCGCTCCACCTCTTCAGCATACGGCTACGATGCCATATATGATATTGACGATATCACCAAGGCCGGCATTGACCCGGCGGCCATCGGCTTTGACGCCGCAATATTTGAAATGGCCGCTCGGCAAATAGCATCGTTGCCGCAGCCATTTATGGCTGAAATCACCACGCTGAGCATGCACTTCCCTTTCAATGACTCAGGGGTAAAACGTGTAGGGTGGATCGACAGCCTTACTGACGTGGAGCCATTAGTGCGTGACTATCTGCAGATGGTGCATTACTTTGACGCTCAGCTCGGCATTTTCCTCAAAAGTCTCGCTCAGTCGGGTATCTCTGACAACACCGTGGTGGCGCTGGCCTCTGACCACGACCAAGTCACATCAGCCGACCGACCGCTGGTCAATAATCACGACACCCTGCCTATAGCATTTATCGCCACAAACACAGGCTTATCCGCTAATATCAGCCGCCCCGTGGGGCAGATTGACATATATCCCACCATAGTGCAAATCATGGGAGGCGATGCTGAGGTTCTGCGCCATGCCTTGGGAGTGAGCATATTCAACGAGGCCAACAAATCCTCGGTTGACCGTTACGGCCGGCTCCACGGCCGCTCAGCAAGTGAGCTCGACAGCCTGAAAGCTGCGGCATGGCAAATATCAGACCTGCTCATTCGCAGCGACTTCTTTGCAAAGCCTTAAAGAGCAGGTGTGTAAACTGATAGTTCTTCAGGCCCCACTTCGGCGCCAAAAGCATATCAGGCGGAGCTTGCGAGACAAAACGCTCTATCGCTATGTCGCGCCGCAAAGCATTGACGATATCCACGCATAGCGCCAAATATTCCTCAAGCGTGAAGGTGCGAGGCGGCGATGAGGCCATAGCAGTGCCCTTGAGCACCTGCAGCTGATGAAACTTCACCGAGCTCACGGGCAATTCGTTGACGCGCCTCACAGTCTGCATCATCATGCGGTGAGTCTCGCCAGGCAAGCCCATTATCAGGTGCAAGCCCACAGGGATACCCGCAGCATGTGTGCGCATCACCGCATCGACGGTCTGCGCCCAGCTGTGGCAACGATTGACCGCCGCCAGGGTGTCGTCATGGCTGCTTTCTGCTCCGTACTCTATAGCCACCGGTATGCGCCGCGCCATCGCGGCTATGCGCTGAAGCAGTATATCGGGCATGCAATCCGGGCGTGTGGCTATGATAATACCCACCACATCGGGCTGCGATGCCGCCTCCTCATAGAGATTTATCACATCATCTACATCGCGCCCATGGGTGCTCGTATATGACTGGAAATATGCCACATAGCGCATATCCTTGTATTTGCGAGCGAAGAAACGCTTGCCCTGCTCTATCTGAGCCGGCACCGATAGCAGCCTCTTATCGTAATCGGGGCTGAAAGCCTTGTTGTTGCAGTATGTGCAGCCGCCGTAGCCCTTTGTGCCATCGCGGTTTGGGCATGAAGCCATCACGTCAACGGCTATCTTCTGCACCTTGACGCCGCCGAATATCTCAGCCAGCAAATCAGCATATTCACGATAATAAGCGTTCATGCCTTCAGATACGCGATGCTCTGTTGAGCAGCAGGGCATCAAGAGTCACGATCGACGCCATGGCATCAACTACGGCTACGGCCCGCGGCACCACACACACGTCATGGCGACCGGTGGCCGTCAACGTCACGCGCTCACCACTATCTGTAATCGTATCCACCGCCCGCCGAAGAGTGGCCACCGGCTTAAATGCCACACTGAATGTGACATCCATACCATTAGTGATGCCGCCCTGCACTCCTCCGCTATGATTTGACGATGTAGCAACAGCGCCTTTGTCATCTATAATAAAGGGGTCTATGACCTGAGAGCCACGGCAGCATGCCCCACCAAAGCCCATGCCATACTCAAAGCCCTTGGCCGCTCCTATGCTCATCATCGCAGCCGCGAGCGCGGCGCTGAATTTGCCGAATACCGGCTCGCCAAGACCGGCCGGCACGCCTTTTATCACGGCCGACACGATGCCTCCTACGCTATCGCCGGCGGCCTGCACCTCGCCCAACAGGGTGCGCATACGCTGTGATGTAGCTTCGTCAGGGCATCTGAGGTCGGAGGCATAAACGTCAGCATTGCTCACCCCGGCATAGTCATCGGGCGTGATATCGTATCTCACCTGACCTATACAGCGAGTGAAGGCACATATCTCGATGCCCTTACGCTGCAATGCTTGAGATGCTATTGCGCCCGCCACCACTCGCGCCACGGTCTCGCGCGCCGACGCGCGCCCGCCGCCACGATGGTCACGCACACCATATTTGGCCTGGTAAGTATAGTCAGCATGCGAGGGCCTGAATGTGTGGCGCATCGCCTCATAATCCTGCGAGCGACAATCGCTGTTGCGCACCATAAAGCCTATAGGTGTGCCCAAGGTGACGCCATCCGGACCTATACCCGACAAAAGCTCTACGCTATCAGGCTCTCGCCGCTGCGTAGCAAGGGCTGAGTGCCCGGGGCTGCGCCTGTTGACATAAGCTTGCAGAGCTTCAATATCGAGGCTCAGACCGGCCGGCATGCCGTCAATGATGCCGCCTACTGCAGCACCATGGCTCTCGCCGAAAGTGGTAACCCGAAAGAGTGTGCCGAAGGTGTTCATAGCCTCACATCATCTTTGACGACATCATCAATACGCGCACCCACAAACGCTATCAGCGCCTTGGGCTCTATCTTGAGTTGCAACCCGCGCTGGCCGGCGCTGACATAAATCACGTCAAAATCTACGGCCGTGCTATGGAATATCGTGGGGAAGGCCTTTTTCATACCTACGGGCGAGCACCCGCCTCTGATATACCCCGTGAGAGGCAGCAGCTGCTTCATCGGCAGCATCTCGGCCTTCTTGGCGCCTATAGCGCGAGCTGCCTTCTTCAGATCCACCTCGCAGTTGCCGGGAATGACACACACAAAGTATCCCACCTTGTCGGCGTGCAACACCAAGGTCTTAAACACCTGATTTATGTCCTCGCCCAGAGAGTCGGCCACGTGTTGCGCCGCGAGGTCGGTCTCATCGACCTCGTAGGGCACCAGCTCAAACGCTATCTTGGCGTGTTCGAGCAATCGCGATGCATTTGTTTTAACTACCTTTGCCATATTGTATGCAATTATTTCACCGGCCAAAGGATTGACTCTTGTGTCAATCCGGCGATTGCACCTCGCCGGGATGCTTGGCATAGTATTGCTTAAGCACCTCGCTGATATCAAAATAGTAGCCCTTGGGGGCATCTTCTGTCTTCGGCTTGACTGCTATATAGTCGTAAGCCTTGGCGCTGTCGTCTGAGATAAACTTATGGTCAATGGCGGTGTGGTTTGACATATTCAGGAAGTCATACTCATCTTGTGGATACACCACTATCCACGCCTCTTCAGGCTTCGCGCCCGAGCCCGATGATGCTATCACCAGCAAGAGCCTATTGAGCTTGTATTGCCATATCTTGGCCTCGTTGAGCTTGCCTTTCTGCTCAAAGACAAAGATGCGATTGGTCAGCTGACGCAGGTTCACCGGGTTGTCCTCGATAGAAGCGATGGCATATCGCTCGATACGCTGAAGCTCTGACCGCTTGCGATCCGGGCTGCTGTATATGCGCTCCAGCTCCTTCAGCTCATCGGCGTTGACCGGGCCGCGATACGGGTCATAATCTTCTTGGAAATAGGTGCCATAGTAGAAATACTGAAACTGCTCAGGCGTCATCGTGGTGTCGGTTGACATAAACTTAGCCAACAGCCGCGGATAGTAATACACCGAGTCGTTCTCATCGGTAGTAGCGCGCTTGATAGCCTCCAAGTCCGGCTTTGACAGAGCGGGCTTGGCTGCAGTCATAACCATGGGCACTATCACCGATGCTATTATTATCAAGAGGATCTTTCGCATTGTTGTTAAGAGAGTAATTGAGAGAGGATTAACATAATAATTGAATCATTGACGACCAACGGCAGCCCGGTGGAGGCCATCACATCAAGCGGCTTCAGCGACACACTCTCACGCCCGCGTGGCGTGCGGCGAAAAGCCTCAAGACCCAGAAAAGCGCCCACAGCGCTCGCCACTATCACTGCTGCCATCGTGGTCAGCGCCAGCCCTATCGCTGCGCCAACCAATGCGCCGCCGGACATATATGCCTGCACGGGGCGTGCATACGCCGGCGTCGCTTCGCCTCGCGTTGCCACGCTTATGGCCGTCACGATAGCCGCGGCCACGCCCCAGAAGACAAAAGCCTGACCATCATACACGGTGAGACCGCTGAAATGCGATATCACCATTGCCAAGTAGGCACACGGCGCCGCCGGTACGCCTCGCACAAACGATAACACCAACGCCACGCCGGCCACCAACGTGGCTGCGCAAAGGGTCAATATGGGTGTTATTGCGAGGGTTAGCATCTTGTCTTTATAGATTGTCAGCGTGGTATCACCACAAAGTTAGTGATTTTAGCCCACTGCAACGCGTAGCCAAAACGTCTTTTTCGATAAATTCACATTATATAACAGCGCATCTACACACACCGGCATCATCGCAATGGCCCGAAATTAGCGGCGGCAATGGCTGCTCGCCCTCCGTAATTTATGCCTCCTATCTCACTTGCAATAGCCTACATACAATTACAAAGCGAGGCCACAACCAATTGCAGCCTCGCATAAAAAATGCAGTGTTAATGCGTATGCGTGGGGAGGACGATTATTCAGCGTTCTCCACTTTGAGCACCTCGATATCAAAAATCAGCATAGCGTTGGGGCCAATGCCGGCTTGAGGCACACCCTTAGCGCCATACGCCAGATTGCCGGGGATATACAGCGTAGCCTTGCCTCCCTTGCTCAGCAGCTTCAAGCCTTCGCCGAAACCGGGCACCACACCCGCGGGCGAGAATGTCACAGGCTCGCCGCGCTCCACGCTCGAGTCAAACACGGTGCCATCAATGAGCTTGCCCGTGTAGTGCACCGTGACAAGACTTTTGTCAGTGACAGCAGGGCCGGCGCCGGCGTTGATTATCTTGTATCCGAGGCCTGATTGCGACACCTTGATATCAGGGTCGGCAGCCATTGCATCTTCGAGGTATTGCTTACCGGCAGCCTCGTTATCTACAGCATCCGGAGCGGCTGCGGCTGCGGCGTCATTGGCAGCCTCGCGGCTCGATTGTATCCGCGATATCATAGCGGAGAATGCCTCTGAGTCGGCTCGCAGGGCCTCGCTATCAACGCTGTCGCGCATAAACGCCTGCTTGAATGCATTCATCACCAATGCCTTATCCACGGTGATGCCTTGTTCCTCTAATTGCTTGAGCTCTTGCAGCATCTGCGCACCAACCTGAAGGCCTATCAGCATGCCGTCTGAGGCATCGGCAGCGAGCACTGTCTGGATGCCGCGGATGATATCCTTGCGAGTCTGCTCTGTATGGTGCTCTTCGCCGAAGCGCAGATAGTCAGCAAGAATGTATGTGCCTATGTTTGAACCATACAGCGTTGAGATGGAGTCCAATGTTGTCTTGTCAACGGCATTCGCTTTTTCTGCATCGGCCGAGCAGCAGTCGTTGCAGCACGAGGTGGCACACAAAGCTATGGCCGCCAGCCCACATAAAATTGTCTTCTTCATTATCGTAGTATTACTTTTTATATAACTATATTATATTATTTTATTTCGATCAATTGCACCGTAAACTGCAGAGCCGCATTGCCCGGGATTACTCCGCTGATGCCTTCCTCGCCATAGGCCAAGGTCGCCGGCATAGTGAGCCGGTACGTGCCGCCGCGCTGCATCTGCAGCAAGCCTTCGCCAAAGCCTTTTGTCACATCTGACACCTTCAGCTCTATAGGCTCGCCGGCCGTGGTGTCGTCAAACACCGTGCCGTCTGACAGCTCACCCACATAATGCACCCTGACGATGCTCTGCGCCGTAGGGCTTGCACCCGTGCCCGGCGTCAGTGTCTCTACAACAAGGCCATCTGACATCTGTCGTGCGCCCGGCCGCGCCGCTGCCGCATCGACAAAACACTGTTGCTGAGCCGCGTCGCATCGCTCCGGCGCTGCCTTGTGCATCCGAGCAAACACATTATTGAGCACGCTATCAGCATCAAACGCCGCCTTTTGGCCTGATATCACAGTCATCATAGCCTCCACCACCACACGCTCATCTATGCTGATGCCCGAAGCCTTAAAGCCCTGCATCGCTTCGGTAGCGTTGCGCCCGAGCACATAGCCCAAAGCCACCGACGTGCTGTCAGCGACTTGCGCGTCAGCGTTGGCCACACTCGCCGCCGTGGCCGCGCCGGCTGCCGTCAGCAATAGTGCTGCTAATACTCGCTTCATAATGTCACAAGCGATACAATGCCCATCTATACGCGCTGTAGCTTACTTCTTGCCTACGACCTCAAGCAACGCCACATCAAAAATCAGCGTCTGGTGCGGACCTATCACGCCCCCGGCGCCATTAGCCCCGTAGGCGAGGTCTGAAGGTATGTACAAGCGCCAACGGCTTCCGGCGGGCATCATCTGCAATGCCTCAACCCATCCGGGTATCACTTGTGTGACACCAAAGGTGGCGGGCGCGCCGCGCTCCTCGCTCGAGTCAAACACCGTGCCGTCAATGAGCTTACCCGTGTAGTGCACCACCACCTGGTCGCCCGACTCCGGCTTGGGACCCGTGCCCTCTGTCAGCACCTCATATTGCAAGCCGCTGGCTGTCTCTTTCACCTCCGCGCGACGGCGGTTTGCCTCCAAGAAATCCTTGCCGGCCTTGGCATTGACCTCGCCCATCTTGCGCGCATCTTCCTGCTGACGCTGCTCAAGCGCAGTGAAAAACTTCTGTATCTCAGCCTTCGCCTCATCATAGCTCATTCGAGGCTTGGCCCCGGCAAACACGGCTGCCACACCATCAGTGAAATCGGCTACCTCGATATGCTCTATACCCGAAGCCCTGAAATTATTGCCCATGCTCATGCCCAAGGCATAGCTCAAGCGGTCAAATTCTTTATTTTCCATCATTAATCTAAATTTTGCTCAAATATTCGGCAAAGTTACGCCATATCTCCCACCCCTGCAAATCATTAACAAAAAATAGCGCAAAAACAGCCTCTGCTTATATGTAGATAAACACATAAGTGAATAAATCACATAAATCACACGAAAAACTACAATTTTGTCATTAATGATAATTTTTGTAACTTTGCAGCGGTGCTCAGAGCAGCATCGTGAGCCTATTCACCGGAGATAGGCACAAGGATGCCCCAAAGGCTTGTGGCGCTAATGAGCCGAAGGGGTGGCTTACAACTTGGCCGGGTGCTTTCACACCCCACTCAAGACATCGCATAGCCGCCATCCTATGTTCACTTGCAATGGTCTGTTTTCAAGCACACCTATTGCGAGGAACTTAACGACACACCTATCCCGCCCCCCACTCACAAATTATAACTCACGCGCCGCCCCACCGATTTCCAAAAGCTAAAAAAGCTATTAATCCATCACTACTACATAATCAGCACAAAGCACCTGTCAGCCGCAAGACATCAATCACGATGAGCCTCAACTGGTATGCACTCAGCGTATATCGCAACAAAGTCTTCGAAGTCAGCCAACAAATCACCGACGACTGCGACGACATATACATACCCACCGCTAAATACCAGGCTCCACACTCCGCCGACAACCACCTCATCGACCGACCGGCAATACCTCGACTGATGTTTATTCGCACCGACGAGCACACTGCCCTCGACCTCGAAAAGCGAGCCGTCACCGACCCCCACCGTGTGCCATTCTTCATCTACCGCAACATTGCCAAGACAGCAATACAGCCCATCGCCGACGAAGAGATGCGCATGTTCATCCTCGTATCATCAATGGGCGACCGCGACCTCGAATACCTACCCGCAGCACCCGACACATACCGCCAAGGCGACCACGTCAGAGTCACCGAAGGCCCATTCAAAGGCGCCGAAGGATACATCAAACGCATCAAGAAAAATCGCCGCGTAGTAGTCGAAATATTCGGCGTATGCGCCGTAGCCCTCCCATACATCCACCGCGAGCTACTCCTAAAAATAGACTAACCCCCCTACCCTCCCACACACACTCATCCCCCCCCACGGCGCAGCACCGACACCACTGCGCCCCCTACAGCATAAGCGCTGCTCAGCCACGAGCAACGCCAAAATTTCACGCACCCCTCCCCGCCATCAACCACCCCTCCCCGCCTCCCAAAACAAACACAATGGACAAAACACACCGCATAGCAGTCGCCGGCACCGGATACGTCGGGCTCAGCCTCGCCACAC
>JBJEDF010000093.1:0-4132 GCA_051871765.1 Muribaculaceae bacterium | reverse complement strand
TAGGCCGCTTCGTCCGCTCAACATCACTCGACGAGCTCCCACAGCTGTGGAACGTGCTCCGCGGCGACATGAGCCTCATCGGCCCTCGACCCCTCCTGCCTCGCTATATGCCATGGTACACTGATGCGGAGTTGCATCGTCACGATGTGCGCCCCGGCATCACCGGTTGGGCCCAATGCCACGGCCGTAATGCCGTATCGTGGGATGAAAAATTAGCTATGGATGTATGGTATGTCAATCATATATCTTTTATGACCGATGTGCGTGTAATTTTAAAAACTATAAAGTCTGTCATAAATAGAGAGTCAATTGAAGTGACTGGTGTGGAAGCATTGGATGTATGCCGAATGAAAGAAGGAAAGATCATCCACGACAAAGAACAATAAAAAAACATACTACTTTATGAAAAAAGCTATTGTGTTCGGCGCTACAGGCCAACTGGGATGCTATAGCGCCTTGGCACTCAAAGATGCCGGATATCATGTGGTGGCAGTAGGCCGCCGAAAGTCTGACAATGGTTTCTTTGCCACAAGAGGCATAGAGTTTGTCGGAGGCTTTGATATCTCTGTCAAACAAGCCTTTGACATTCTTCCAAATTGTAGATATGATGTCGTTGTCAACATGGCCGGTACTATGCCGGCGCATGCTGACAGAAATATGATGCCATATGTACAAAGCATAGTTGTAGGCACAGTAAATCTTTGTGATTGGATGAAGCTCAATGGCTCAAAACGAATTGTATTCAATACTACGCCAAGCGATGTGGCAGAGCACTGGGGTGGCACTACACCAATTGATGATGATGCCACCAGATCATTTCCCAAGAATGGCAATGATCACGCTGTCTATGCAATCTGCAAGCGTGCGGCATGTGACATACTCGAGCACTGTATGATTGCTGATGGATTTGAGCCGTGCATCTTCCGCCATTTTATGGTATATGGCTGGCATCCGGATGCATATTATTTCCTGGATGGCATAAAGAAAATGTTGCCGTGGCGTCATATGATACGTCGATGTATAAATGGTCATGGAATCGAGGTTTACGGCGACCCATCTCGGCTCAAAGAACTCTTATATATCAAAGATTTTGCAGCGGCCGTGGTTCGTGCAGCCGAAACAGATGCCTGCGGTATATTCAACCTGCCGGGATATAAGCCATACTCTTTGGACGAGATGGTTGATAGCATTATGGCTGCTTTTGCTTCTCCCGATGCCGTTAAGACATATCGTCCTGATATGCCTGATACTCCACAAATTCTGCTTTCCGGGAAAAAGAGCGCCGAAGTCCTGGGCTGGACTCCAAAATGGACTTGGGCTGCCGCTTGTGAAGATATGAAAGCAGAATGTATAAGCAACCCCATCGAACTAATGTGGGGCGCTATTGATAGCGAAGATAAGATTAAACAATAGTGACTGCATTGATTGACCACAAATCTCTGTCTGAATTGGATGCTAAATTCGGCACCCCTTTCTACATCATGGATGGCAACAAATATCGCGAGAATATACGCTCGTTTCTTGCAGCTTTCCATCGCAGATACAAACGTGTCATTGCCGGATACTCTTTTAAGACAAACTATGTGCCGGCGTTGTGTCAAATAGCAAAAAATGAGGGCTGTTATGCAGAGGTCGTCAGCGAAATGGAGTTCATGCTTGCTAAAAAGTTAGGCTTCGATAATATTATATTCAACGGCCCCATTAAGCGCCCAGATATCCTCTCTGAGGCACTGGATTGTGGTGCTATTGTCAATCTCGATAGTGAATATGAGATTTACACTGTAATATCATATAAGCAAAAGCATCCTCACAACGACATCAAGGTAGGCTTGCGCATCAATATCAACCTCACTGATGACAAAGGTAATAGCACTATCCAATGCGGCTTGCGGTTTGGGCGCTTCGGCTTCCCGGACGATATCTTGGAGCGAAATATTCACAGACTCCGGCAAGCCGGCATAAAGATAATATCGCTCCATGGGCATACATCGTCTTCTGACCGGGCGGTGCTCAATTATAAAGTCATCACCCGGCATATGTTGGACACCTGTCAGAAATATCAGCTGTCTGACCTACAATATTTTAATATAGGAGGAGGATATTTCGGCGCCGCTCCAAATGGTATGGACTTAATCGGCCGTCCTCGATATGATGACTACGCCAATTGCGTAATTAACGAAATCGAAAATAACAGTTGGTTCATTAAACACAAGCCATTTATTGTGATAGAACCGGGAACATCAGTTGTATCAAATGTATTTAGTTACATTACAAAGGTCTATCAAAACAAACATATAGGTAATGCCAACTTCGTAATCGTAGATGGCACCGTCTTTGATATCAAGCCCACGATGCACCAATATAATCTGCCTCATCAAGTGTTCCGAGCGAATAACTATAGAGACTCTTATGTATGCGATGTTGTCGGCTCTACTTGTATGGAAAAAGATGTGTTACTCAAAGACATATCTTTGCCTCGCCTTGATACCGGAGATTACATCCTATTTGATGGCGTTGGCGCTTACACCATTTGCCTGACACCAACATTTATCAATTTCCTTGCGCCTATTCTCGCTAAGGTTGATGACGAATATATCGAGATACGACGACGTCAGCATCTTGACGATGTTATATCCATTTACACCATACAATAAAACACCACGTAGGCATCAGCTATGACTAATATCCTATTTTCATGCGCAGGCCGCAGAGCATACCTGCTGCAATACTTTCGCCGCCAACTCGACATCAGAGGTGGCGGCAAGATAATAGCCACCGATATGCAAAGCATTGCCCCGGCTTTAGCCTCGGCCGACATCGTTGAGCAAGTGCCGGGCGTCTTCCACCCCAATTATATAGAGCAGCTACTGCAAATATGCCGCCGCCACTCTGTCGATGCCATTATCTCGCTCAATGACCTCGAGCTCCCGATACTCGCCCGCAATAAGCAACATTTTCTCGCGGTCGGCACCCTGCCAATCATATCACCACCTAATGTCATAGATGTCTGCGCTGACAAAGTCTTGACAGCACAATGGCTCACTGACAACGGATTTAAAACACCCACCACCTGCACCTCGCTCTCTCAAGCATCCACAATGCTCAATAGTGGAACTCTGCATTTCCCACTCGTTGTAAAACCGCGCTGGGGGTCCGGCTCAATAGCCGTAGAGATTGTCCACGATACCGACGAGCTGCTCTATGCCTTCCAATTAGCAAAGAAAAAAGTAATGCGCAGCATACTCGAGCACCAATCTGCCCAAGCACGTGACTACATCATCATACAACAATGTATCGATGGCATAGAATACGGCATTGATGTCATCAACGACCTCCACGGCTCCAACATCACCGCATCCGTCAAACGCAAAATCGCTATGCGTGCCGGCGAGACCGACAAAGCCATCACCGTTGACAACCCTACACTTCGGCAGCTCGCACAAACAATCGGCCAAAAGCTCCAACACATCGGCAACCTCGATATCGACGTATTCGCCGCTACAGATGGTCAATATTATGTGCTTGAAATGAACCCACGATTTGGCGGCGGATTCCCATTCTCCTACGAGGCCGGAGTCAACCTCCCCGGAGCCATTATCGAATGGCTCCAAGGCCACGATGCCGCTGACGTAAACCTCAGCGCCAGGCCTGATGTGGCGCATGCCAAATGCGACCACCTGGTGCCAATCCACCCTGATACTCGGCACGACCATCAGAATCAAAATTAAATCCCCCTGCAAATACCCCATTTGCAAAGCACTAAACGATATAGCCAACCCGGACGTTCAGAGCGAGCAACTATCCATGCCACGCCGCCTCGCGGCAGGCGCGGCGAGGAGAGGGCGATGCGCGCAGGGCGCGCATATCAGCCGTGAGGCTGATGTTGCCTGCAAGGCAAAACCACGGCGGCCCGGTGAGGGGCCGCCGTGCAATATCCGGGGGCGAAGCCCTCGGAAAGCGTCAACATCATTATAAAGTCTGAAAAGACGCCACCTTGCCCCCGCAAACTATTACTAATCAGATATATAAGCATCGCTTGACGCATCGTCAGACAAGCATGGCGGCAGGCGTCCCCGCCACCATCATGCTCCGCTACGACTCCCAAGTCATCATCTAACAACCCCGGCATCAA
>JBJEDF010000092.1:0-4143 GCA_051871765.1 Muribaculaceae bacterium | reverse complement strand
TGCGAAAGTGGGAGAGTAGGTCACCGCCCCTTTAACCAAGCCCCGAGCACCCCCCGTGCCCGGGGCTTACTTTTTCCACCCCCCCCCCCAACCGCCCAAAAGCAAGTATCGCAAATTACGAAATTTTTGGCGCGACCGCTTATGTTTTTTGATGCGAGGGGCTGAAATTCGGGATTTTTTGCGTACATTTGTAGGCTAAATGCTAATTAACTATCAAACCAATATAGATGTACAGAACGAATACTTGCGGAGAATTGCGCCTCAGCGATTGTGGCCGCGAAGTGACGCTCGCCGGGTGGGTACAGCGAGTGCGTAAGATGGGCGGCATGACCTTTATGGATCTGCGCGACAGATATGGCATCACCCAGATTGTGTTTAATAATGAGCACGATGCAGCGCTCAATGATGCGTCAAATCGCCTCGGCCGCGAGTATGTGGTGCAGGTGGTGGGCGTTGTCGCTGAGCGCTCGTCTAAGAATGACCATATCGCCACCGGCGATATCGAGATAATAGCTCACAAGCTGCGTGTGCTCAACACCAGCGATGTGCCGCCTTTCACTATCGAAGACGACACCGATGGCGGCGATGACCTGCGCATGCGCTATCGTTATCTCGATCTGCGCCGTGGCGCCGTGCGCCGCAACCTGGAGCTGCGCCATCGCATGACGATGGAGGTGCGCCGATATCTCGACAGCAAGGGCTTCCTCGAGATCGAGACGCCGATGCTGGTGGGCTCTACGCCTGAGGGCGCTCGCGACTTTGTGGTGCCTTCGCGCATGAACCCCGGCCAATTTTATGCCTTGCCTCAGTCGCCGCAGACGCTCAAGCAGCTGCTGATGGTGTCGGGCATGGATCGCTATTTCCAGATTGTAAAGTGCTTCAGAGACGAGGATTTGCGCGCCGACCGCCAGCCCGAGTTCACCCAGATTGACTGCGAGATGAGCTTTGTGGAGCAGGAGGACGTCATCAGCCTCTTTGAAGGCATGGCCAAGCACCTGTTCAAGGAGCTGCGCGGCGTGGAGATGACTGAGCCGTTTGAGCGCATGACATGGGCCGACGCCATGAAGTATTATGGCAGCGACAAGCCTGACTTGCGCTTCGGCATGCGCTTCGTAGAGCTGATGGATGTGCTCAAGGGCTACGGCTTCAGCGTCTTTGACAATGCGGCTTACATTGGTGGCATCTGCGCCAAGGGCGCTGCTACCTACACCCGCAAGCAGCTCGATGCCCTTACCGACTATGTCAAGCGCTCACAGATTGGCGCCAAAGGCATGGTGTATGCGCGCGTTGAGGCCGACGGCAATGTGAAATCGTCAGTTGACAAATTCTACACCCAAGAGGTGCTGCAGCAGCTGCGCACCGCAATGGAGGCCGAGCCGGGCGACCTGATACTGATACTCAGCGGCGACGATGTGATGCGCACCCGCAAGCAGCTCTGCGAGCTCCGTCTCGAGATGGGCCGTCAGCTCGGGCTGCGCGACAAGAATAAGTTTGCCTGCCTGTGGGTGGTAGATTTCCCGATGTTTGAGTGGAGCGATGAGGAGCAGCGCCTGATGGCCATGCACCACCCGTTCACTCACCCCAAGGATGAGGATATCCCCATGCTCGACACCGACCCCGCATCAGTGCGCGCTGACGCCTACGATATGGTAGTCAATGGCGTGGAGGTGGGCGGTGGCTCTATACGTATCCACGACAGCGCCCTCCAGGCCAAGATGTTTGAAATCCTGGGCTTCACACCCGAGAAGGCGCAGGAGCAGTTTGGCTTCTTGATGAATGCATTCAAATACGGAGCGCCGCCTCACGGTGGCCTCGCCTACGGCCTCGACCGATGGGTGTCGCTCTTCGCCGGCCTCGACAGCATCAGAGACTGCATCGCCTTCCCCAAGAACAATAGTGGCCGCGATGTCATGCTCGATGCCCCCGCTGCCCTTGACCAAAAGCAGCTCGATGAATTGTATCTCATCGTAGATGACAAGGCCATCGAGAGCAAGAAACAATGATTAGAGTATCAGACATAATACAAGCAATAGAGGACTTTGCGCCGCTGCGCCTGCAGGAGCCGTGGGACAACACGGGCCTGCAGGTGGGCGACAGCGCAGCCGAGTGCACCGGCGTGCTGCTATGTGTCGATGTCACCGAGGGCGTCATCGCCGAGGCCTGCCGCCGCGGCTGCAACATGGTGGTGTCGCATCACCCCCTCCTCTTCAGGGGCCTCAAGAGCATCACCGGCGCCACCGCTGTCGAGCGCGCCGTCATTGCGGCGCTGCGCTCCGGCGTGGCTATCTATTCGAGCCACACCGCAATCGACAGCACTCACGGCGGCGTCAGCCACGAGATGGCCAAGCGCTTGGGCGCCCGCGTCACCGCCGTGCTCTCGCCTATAGCCGCTGCTGACGACGGCGATGCCGTCGGGCTGGGCGTCGTGGCCGACTTTGATGTGCCTGTCACGCGTCGCCTCTTCATTGACAGGGTCAAGGCCGCCTTTGGCAGCCCCATCGTGCGCTCCACACAGCCCGTGGCTCCCGACGTGGAGATACGCCGCATCGCCATGTGTGGCGGAGCCGGCGGCGAGTTCATCGCCAAGGCAATTGCTGCCGGAGCTCAGGCCTACATCACCTCTGACATGCGATATCACGACTTTGTCGATTACCGCGACAGCATCTGGATAATCGATATCGGTCATTATGAAAGCGAAAGTTGCACAAAAGACATTTTTTATCGTGTGATTAGCGAAAAAATTCCTAACTTTGCAGTCTATTATTCAGATACTGAAGATAATCCAATAAAATATATAAAATAACTAATGGCTACCGATAAGAAAAATGAGCAACAGCTCTCCGTCGAGCAGCGTCTGAAATCGCTCTATGAGCTGCAGACCATCCTGACAGAGATAGATCGCATCAAGACCATCCGTGGCGAGCTGCCTCTCGAAGTCAAAGACCTCGAGGATAATATTGCCGGCCTCACCACCCGCATTGGCAACTTCAACGCCGAGATTGACGACTTAAATCACAATCTGGTGCAGGAAAAGCAGAAGATAGCCAACTGCGAGGCCTTGATAGCCCGTTACCGCGAGCAGCTCGACAATGTGCGCAACAACCGCGAGTTTGACCTCCTCTCTAAAGAAGTGGAGTTTCAGTCGCTCGAGATTGAGCTCGCCGAGAAGCATATCAACGAATATACGCGCTCTATAGAAAATAAAAAGCACGACATCGAGGAGACCGAGGCTAAGCTCAACGACCTTAAGCATCTCCACGACGAAAAGAAGGCCGAGCTCGACGAAATCGTCAACGAGACACGCCAGGAGGAAGACAACCTCCGCGACAAAGCTAAAAACGTAGAGGCCGGCATCGATGACCAGCGACTCCTCGCTGCTTTCAAACGCATTCGCAAGAATGCTCGCAACGGCCTCGGCATTGTATATGTACAGCGCAACGCCTGCGGCGGCTGCTTCAACCGTATCCCCCCGCAAAAACAAATGGAGATACGCATGCACAAGAAAGTCATCGTCTGTGAGTACTGCGGCCGCATCATGATTGACCCGGCCCTCGCCGGCGTTGACACCGAGGCATAACCGACGCCCCCCGCCGCCCGCGCGCTCGCAGGCGAGTTAAGCCATCGCCTCAAATTTATGCATCATTACACGCCATCGGCGCCCCTCGCCGGCTCTAAGCCGCAGGGCGCCGATGCCGCTTTTTTCAGTGCCCCAAATGGTGCGGATTTGGCGAGAGCAAATAAATTTGCTGGGCGTGATTGACACGGGAGCGCTTTACCGCTCCACGGTGGCGGTGCGTATGACTGCCGACGGCAAGTTTACGCAAATCACGCTCGCCCAGTCGTTCAACACTTACGATATTTTCGTGGACTACGGCACAGGCTCGAACACGCCTCGCGGCAATTCGGGCGACTTGGGCGACGGCTTTGCAAACCGCCGCAACAGCCGTCGATGGTTCTCACGAAAATACTTCGCATCGGTGATGAACATTCAGGAATTTTATGCCGACAACCTCGGCAAGCAATACTGCAACGCTATTTCAAATGCGTTGAATCCGGATTTAATGCGTCGCTCGGTAGCGAAATAGTGTTATTTTAACCATTTCGCAACATCATCCTTAAAAGTAGGAGAATCTCCGGAATAGA
>JBJEDF010000091.1:0-21006 GCA_051871765.1 Muribaculaceae bacterium | reverse complement strand
CAGAGCGTCTGCCTTACAAGCAGAGGGTCGGGGGTTCGAATCCCTCAGCGCCCACCACTTTTTACCCATTCTCGCCTTAAAGCTCCGTCTTTCTGACGGGCGCTTAGCTCAGCTGGTTCAGAGCGTCTGCCTTACAAGCAGAGGGTCGGGGGTTCGAATCCCTCAGCGCCCACTTCCTAAAAAACTCGCCGTAACACCTCGTTTACGGCTTTTTTATTGCCGCCCTCAAAAATAGTTGCCCAAAAATTTTCGTATCTGCCAAATATCAGCTATTTTTGCAGCTTGAAAGCGCCTCGACGCCCGCGATATCCGCGCCGACACCTTTTTTATTATAAGAAAACAAAAAAATTAGCATAAATGGAATCAACAAAGCCTAACACCCTCGAGACTACTCAAGAAGAAAAGCCCAAATTGAGCCGAAAGGCCATCTCAACTATCGCCGTAGCCCTTATCGTGGTAATCGTTGCAGGGCTCGCCGTGTTTTTCGTGCGCCAAAATGGCAGCAACAACGCCGACGAGCTTATCGCTAAAGCCGACATGGAGCAAAACGACTCTATCGCGCTTAACCTCTACAAAGAAGCCGCTCAAGCAGGTTACGCCTCCGGAAACCGAGCTAAGGCCGAAGTAGCTATCCGTCTCTATCGCGACGGTAAATACGCCGACGCCCTCAAATACCTCGAAGACGCATCGGCCGATGACGAAATCGTGGCCGCCGGCATTCTCTCGCTCAAAGGAGACTGCCTCGTTAACCTCGACCGCACTGACGAAGCACTCAACGCTTACGACAAAGCAATCAAAAACGCCAACGAGAACCCCGCTCTCGTGCCCATGATTCTCATCAAGAAAGCCAACATTTACCGCGTGCAGAAAAAATTTGCCGAGGAGTTTGATGCTTACAACACCATCATCAACGAATACCCCAAATTCGTTCAGTCTTCGCAGACCGACATCCGCAAATACTACGAGCGCGCTCGCATCGCCGCCGGCAAATAATCCACACCCGACACCCCCTGAGGCTCGCAGAGCCTCTCACCACAATACCATCGAGGAGCTTGCCCCACACCGGGCCGCAAGCTCCTCGCTTCATTTCACCCCCGCCCCACCCCGAGCACTCCGAGACCAATCATTAGCCTGAAATTAAACTGATTTTGGCATTGCGATAACCGGCCATCATCGGTTTGGAGAAGTATGTTGCACAACATAATTTAGAATTTGCATATATGTGCGCACATTTTTATCTTTGTAAAAAATTCGCAAGATGAAAAGATTAGCTTTATTACTCCTGTTATGCACTTCGTTGCTCTGTAACGCCCAATTCTACGACCCTTATCAGCAGGCCTTTGAATATGGGCAACAACTGGCCCGTCAACAACAACAAGCCAATCAGCAAGCATTTGATAGAGGCTATGCTATGGGGCTGGTCATGAAAGGCCAACAATTGATAGCTCAAGGCCAATACGAAGAAGGTTATGATAGTTTTTGGGAGGCTTGGAATGTTTACCAGTATGCTCCGGCTCTGGAATGTTTGGGCATTTGTTATGAGGTAGGGCTCGGTACTGATAGAGATTTGGAATGGGCTGACTTACACTATGAAGAAGGCGCAAGACTCAATGATGCCAATTGCAAAGCCGCTGTGCGTAGGATTAACGCCAATGGACACTATCCGGCTTCTTACAAATCTAATATAATATCATATTTGCAGGCAAAGTTTGGAGGTGCATCCGGTTACTCCGGAAATGCAACACCCAATTATAATAGCGGTGGATATTATTCTACTCCTTCAAATAGCTCATCATCAAGCTCGGGTAGAACGTGCCCAAGTTGCCATGGACGCACCACTTGTAACACCTGCGGAGGTCAGGGATCTTATTGGGAAGAAGTGGGCACATATACCGGCACAAGCACAAAGAAAAAAATCAATTGTCCTGTTTGCTCTGGATCGGGCCGTTGCGGGACCTGTCACGGTCAGGGAATAATCAGATAACACACCTTTCAATACCACATACTGAGTCCATAACGTCGCTGAAAAATCAGCAAGTTATGGACTTTTTTGTAAGCACCCCAAAATTTGCCCTCTTTCAGCCCTCTTTCAGCCTTATTTAACATTATTCTGCCATTCATTCCGCTTTTCTCACAAATTTTTACTACCTTTGTTGCCATCGAATCACTTATTTTAATGTTTTCTCTTATCACATTATGTGCGGAATAGTAGGATATATAGGGCCGCGCCAGGCTTACCCTATTCTCATCAAAGGCCTTCACAGGCTCGAGTATCGCGGCTATGACAGCGCCGGATGCGCTATCATCTCTGACATCGACAATCGCCTCAACATCTACAAAGCCAAAGGCAAAGTATCTGACCTCGAACGCGCCGCCGACGGAAAAGACGTCTCCGGCTCCCCGGGCATTGCACACACACGATGGGCAACTCACGGTGAGCCTTCCGAAGTCAATGCACACCCCCACATCGGGCGCAGCGGACAAATCACCCTCGTACACAACGGCATCATCGAAAACTATGCCACACTACGTGCTCAGCTCATCAAGAAAGGCTTCACATTTAAGTCAGAGACCGACACCGAGGTGCTCGTGCAGCTCATCGAATACACTCAGCAAAAACTCAACTGCGGTCTCGGCAACGCCGTGCGCAATGCCCTCCGACTCGTAATCGGTGCTTATGCAATCGCCGTCATCGACAGCCGCCGACCCCACGAGCTGGTGTGCGCACGCAAGTCAAGCCCCCTCGCCATCGGAGTCGTTGACGACAACAGCGAATTTTTTGTCGGCTCTGACGCCGCGCCCATCGCCGAATACACTGACCGCATCATATACCTCAAAGACGAGGAGGTTGCGGTAATCACCCGCGACGCCCCAATCAAGGTGTATGACCTCAAAGGACACGAAGCCGAAAAGGAAATCCAACACGTCAGCCTCGACCTCGCCATGCTCGACCACGAGGGCTTCCCGCACTTCATGCTCAAAGAAATATTTGACCAGCCCAAGGTGCTCACCGACTGCATGCGCGGTCGCATCGTAGAGTCGCCATACGGCCATCAGCCCGCTGTGGTGCTCTCTGCCGTCACTCGGCACCGTCGCGAGCTGCTACGCGCAAAGCGCATCATCATCGTCAGCTGCGGCACTTCATGGCACGCCGGACTCATCGGCAAGCAGCTCATCGAGCAATTCTGCCGAATACCCGTGGAGGTGGCCTACGCCTCTGAATTCCGTTACAGCGACCCCGTCATCGAGCACGACGACGTGGTCATCGCTATAAGCCAATCCGGCGAAACTGCCGACACACTCGCCGCCCTACGCACCGCCAAAGACCACGGGGCTCTCGTATATGGCATCGTCAACGGCGTCGGCAGCAGCATAGCGCGAGAAGCCGACACCGGCACTTACATCCACGTCGGCCCCGAGATTGGCGTAGCATCTACAAAGGCGTTCACCGGGCAGGTAACAGTGCTCACAATGCTCGCTCTCGCTCTGGGCTTCGCTAAAGGCACCGTCGCGCAAGACGAATACGAAAACACCCTCCGTGAGCTCTCGGCTATTCCCGCAAAAATCGAGAGAGTGCTCCTCCAAAACGACAAGATACGCCTCCTGGCCGAAAACTTCACCTACGCCCACAATTTCCTGTACCTCGGCCGAGGGTGCAACTACCCCGTAGCTCTCGAAGGCGCCCTCAAGCTCAAAGAGATATCATACATCCACGCCGAAGGATACCCCGCCGCCGAGATGAAGCACGGCCCTATTGCTCTCGTCGATAGAGAGATGCCCGTGGTATTCGTAGCAACAAACCACGATGCCCTATATCAAAAAACCATCAGCAACATGCAAGAAATAATCTCGCGCCACGGTCGCATCATCGCCATCGTCACCGAGGGCGACGACCTCGTCAAAGCCATGGTCCACAAGACCATCGAGGTCCCCGACACCATCTCCGCGCTGACACCACTCCTCACCGTGATACCTCTGCAGCTCCTCGCCTACCACATCGCCGTAGCCAAGGGCCTCGATGTAGATCAGCCCCGCAACCTCGCTAAAAGCGTCACCGTAGAGTAGCCCCCGCGAAATCTTTATGCCCGGCTTATGTGTTGATATATCAGATAAATGCATTAACTTTGCATTATCAATCATCAATCATCACACAAAACGTTAGCACCACCATGTCTGTACGCAAAACTTTCATACTCGCTCTCGCTGCCGGCATCATAGGCCTCGCACTCATCATCACCAACAATATCGTCACCAGCCGGGGCATCGTCATCGCCGCTGCCATACTCTTTGCCATCTGCGGCATCATTGCCCTCATAGCCTCGCGCTCCATGGCCACCGACGACACCCCCACCGACGACACCTCTGCCACCGAGGCCCCCACGGCCAAGCGCCCACGGCGCCGCAGCGCCATCGCTCGCATCGCCGTGATTATCGCCGGCAGCGGAGCATTCCTCCTGGGCATCGCCATGTGCATCTTCACATCAACCTTTGCCGCCGGTGTGGCATCATTCTTCGCACTCCTCGCCCTGCTCTGCGCTACAGCCCTCTACATCATACTGGCCGTGGGCACTCGCCCATTCATCTTGCCCGGTTGGCTCTACATCTTACCCACCATCATCGTCGGCGCAGCCATACTCCTCTTCACTCTGCAGCCCGTGGCCGACGACCGCGCCATCATGCTCGTCACCGGCTGCGCCCTGCTGCTGTTCGCTATCACAGCCGCCGTGATAGCCACGATGCTGCGCAGCGCCCGGCGCACATGCGCCCCCACGACCGCCCCAGCGCCCGCCGAGAGCACAAGCTCTACAGCCCTGCGCACCATCCACGACCTCGACGACTGACAGCCCGGCATCAAGCACATCACTACCCTGCCATCGCTATCAACCACTAAATCACTGCCAAATCAAAAAAAATTAGCTAAAAATAGCCCCAAAATAGTGCTTATTTGAAAAAAAAACGCGATATTTGCACTTGCAAAACACCGCAGCGCGGCGACGCGCAGCTAAATCGCTGTGTTTCACTCATATAACAATTCAATAATAAAAATATTACCGACAATGACAAAAGCCGACCTTGTAAACGAAATCGCAAAGAGCACCGGTATCGAGCGCACTGCCGTAATTGAGACCGTAGAGAAATTTATGGATGTGGTTAAAGACTCGCTCGCCAATGGCGAAAACGTATATCTCCGCGGCTTCGGCAGCTTCATCGTGAAAGTGCGCAAAGAAAAAACCGCTCGAAATATCTCCAAAGAAACCACTATCATCATCCCCGAACACAAAATCCCCGCTTTCAAGCCCGCAAAAGTGTTCCTCGAGGAGGTGAAATAAAATCATATCGTCATCGCCGCCTCCTACCGGCATATCACTACTATACAAATCTATCAACATTATATATAACCACTTTAATTAGCGTAACAATGCCAAGCGGAAAGAAAAGAAAAGGCCACAAGATGGCTACCCACAAGCGCAAAAAACGTCTGAGAAAGAACCGTCATAAGAAGAAGTAAGCATCCGTGCATCTTCGACAGACGCGTATTTCCCTACACGCATCAATGCCATACGAAGAACAAACAATGCTCGGGGATATGCTATCGACGCATAACTTACCTCGCTATGTTTGTTCTTTGTGTGTTTTTACCTCCGTCAAGACATTCGTTTTGACGCTCACTTCATCTCTCTAACAAGCTCCACATGAAAAGCGAACTTATCATCGACGTTCAATCCAACGAGGTGTCTATCGCACTCCTTGAGGACTCCAGGCTCGTCTCACTCCAAAAGGAAACGCGCAACATCTCGTACGCCGTCGGCGACATATACCTGGCTAAAGTCAAAAAGCTGATGCCCGGGCTTAATGCCGCCTTCGTCAATGTGGGCTATGAGAAAGATGCATTCCTCCACTACCTCGACCTCGGCTCGCACTACGCCTCTTACGCCGAATACATCAATGCTCTGCTCGCCGATAAGCGCCGCACTCCCTCGCTCGAGAAAATGAAGCTTAAGCCCGACATCGACAAGCACGGCACTGTCGCCGATATGCTCCAGCCCGGACAGCAACTCCTCGTGCAGATCGTCAAAGAGCCTATCTCTACAAAAGGCCCGCGACTCACCACCGAAATCACTTTCACCGGCCGTTTTCTCGTGCTAATACCTTTCTGCGACCGAATATCTATATCGCAGAAAATCAAATCCACCGAGGAGAAGGTGCGACTGCGACAACTCATCGAGAGCATAAAGCCGAAAAACTTCGGCGTCATAGTGCGCACTTCGGCCGAAGGCAAACGCGTGGCAGAGCTCAACCACGAGCTCAAAACGCTCCTCGCCTGCTGGGAAAACGCCGTGCAGAAAGCACAGCGCGCCGAGGCCCCGGCTCTCGTTTTCGAAGAAGAGAGCCGCATCGTAGGCATGCTACGCGACGTTTTCAGCCCTTCGTTTGAGAGCATTCACGTCAACGACGCCGACACTTACGACCAAATCGACAAATACGTCAAGCTTATCGCCCCGGAGCGAAAAGACATCGTAAAGCTGTACACTCGCGACGAGCCAATCTTTGACACATTCGCCATCACCAGGCAGATTAAATCTTCGTTCGGCAAAACGGTATCCTTCCGCTCAGGTGCCTACATCATCATCGAGCACACCGAGGCCCTTCACGTCATCGACGTTAACTCCGGCAACAGATCCAAGGCCGCCAACGACCAAGAGTCTAACGCCCTCGAAGTCAACCTCCGGGCCGCCGACGAGATTGCCCGGCAGCTCAGACTCCGCGACATGGGTGGCATCATCGTTGTCGATTTCATCGACATGAACCTCGGCGAGCACCGTCAGCAACTCTACGAGCACATGCGCGAAATAATGGCCAACGACCGGGCCCGGCACAACATCTTGCCGCTCAGCAAGTTCGGCCTAATGCAGATCACACGCCAGAGAGTGCGACCGGTCCTCGACATCACCACCACCGAGTCATGCCCTTCGTGCGGCGGAAAAGGTGAGGTGCAGCCTTCACTCCTCTTCACCGACAAGCTCTTCGACAAGCTCGACTACCTCGTCAACGGACTCCACGCCAAAGGCTTCAAGATGTATGTGCACCCATTCGTCGATGCATACATCAAACGCGGCATCTTAGGCTCACTTTACAGCCGCTGGCGCCGTCGCCTCGGCCGCAAATTCAAAATCCTCGCCGACGAGTCGCTCGCCTACCTCCAGTATCGCGTTATCGATGCCAACGGCGCCGAGATTGACCTCAAAGAAGAAAAAGACTCCGGAGCGGCGTCATCTGACAAAATCAACAAGAAAGCCCTCCGCGGTGCCGACAGCGCCGACACGGCAACGCCGGCCGCAAAGCCCGCAAAGCCCGCCAAACCGGCCAAAGCCGCCAAAGCCGCCAAAGCCGAGACAGCACCCGCGGCACCAACGCCCGAGGCGCCGGCTGCTGACACCGACACCGATGCTGAAGCTACCGCCGACGACACCGCTACTGCCGCGCCGGCCAAGAAAAAGCGCCGCCGCAAACGCAAAAAGCCCGCCGCAGCCACTGACACAACCACCGAGGCCCCCAACGAAGCCCAAAACCCCGCTGACAACAACAGCAACAACAACAAAGAGGAATCATCTGACTCATAGTCATCAATCAACCCCAACCACCACACATCGGCGGCGTCCCCCAAGGATAGCCGCCGATGTCGCTTCACCCTCAATACTTATATTAGCACCCGGCAGCTATCTATCTCCATAAGGGCTCTGAATCCCAATTGTCAGGGAAACCCATTGCTGCAGGATCCACTTGTGTATAAGTGTTGAATAAAGACTTAAGATTGCTCTTAAAATCAGAAGCATATCCCATTGAATCTAACCAATATGCTATACAACATAATATCGCATACACTTTGTTTGAATCAATTTTCTCAATATTCACCCAAGCCCCTCGCAATGAAGCTTTCATCTGCGGAGCGGTTGAAAGGTAGCGATTCCAAAGTCGTGAGTGATGAGCGCAACAATTTCGCAGAACTGTGAGGCTGCGCATCCAACTTTCCAACACTTCATGCTGTGGTAAATTAAAGTGACGGGCTACGCGTTTCTTTAATTTTTTGTCGCTAAAATTATAATAGAGTTTTGAAAGTGTCCCAAAAGAGGCCAATTCAAGGGTTTTCCACGCCGGCGGAAAAACAGCTCAGGCGAAAATAGCTCACATCTCCGAGAAATTTCGCCGCTTTGGCATTGTCAGCTATGATTAAGCCTCGTCTCGTCAGTAGCTCTATTTGCTCTGAAATAGTAAGAGCTTCTTTAGTATATAATCGTATGACACTCATAAATAGCAAAAGACCCGCCCTGGTTCGCTGTTCTTGTGGGAAGCGTGGCGGATTCTGTTGATGCAAAGGTACAAAGATTTATTGATATTACAAATTATTTGTAAAGATATTTTTTTGTTTTTTTGGCTTTTCGCTCACTATTTATTAGCACATCGCCTCGCTCGCCTTACAGATTTATTTCGTATCTTTGCTGCGACATTCTCAATACAAATATTATCAACAATATACCCACTTTCTACACCTCATGAAACGCCCTCTTTACTTCGCTATGGCTTTAGCAATGATCTCATGCGGCTCGCAAGAGCACCACGGCATCGACCGAGCTAACCTCGACGAATCGGTAGCGCCCGGAGCCGACTTCTATCAATACGCCTGCGGCGGGTGGATGAAAAACAATCCTCTGCCCGACGAATACTCGCGCTACGGCACATTTGACCGCCTCGGCGAGGACAACCTGCAGCAGCTCAAAGACCTCATCGAAGGCCTTAACCCCAACGCACCCGCCGGCTCTAACGAGCAAAAAGTAGCCACCCTCTACGCCCAAGGCATGGACAGCGTCAAGCTCAACGCCGACGGTGCCAAGCCCATACTCGCCGACATCGCAAAAATAAATGCCGCCTCGCGCGACCAAATACTCCACATCGTGGCATCTACGCCCGGCTCGTCGGCTTTCTTTTACTACTACGTCGATGCCGACATGAAAAACTCCAATGTCAACACCCTCTACTGGAGCCAAGGAGGCCTAAACCTCGGCGACCGAGACTACTACCTCGAAGACGAGCCCCAGACTCTCGCCGTGCGCCAAGCCTACAAGACCTTCCTCGCCACCATCGCCCGCCTAATAGGCTATGACGCTGCCGCGCAGCAACGCCTCGTTGACAACGCCATGGCCATCGAGACACAGCTCGCCAAAGCTGCCATGACGCGCGAAGAGCTGCGCGACCCCGCCGCTTCTTACAACCCCGCTACCATCGCCGACCTCGACAAGCAATACCCCGCCCTCGCCCTCAAAGCATTCTTCGAAACTAAGGGCATCGCCAACGCCGACACCATCATCATAGGCCAGCCCGCTTCGCTCGCCGCCGTCAACGACATCATCGTCAACGCCCCCGAGCAAGCCATTCGCGACTATGTGGTGGCCGAATACGTCGCCTCGGCTGCGCCATTCCTCAGCGACGACTTCATCAACGCCCAATTCGAGCTCACCAAAGTAATCTCCGGCGCTAAAGAGCAGAAGCCTCGCTGGAAACGCGCTCTCAGCGTCCCCAACAACGTCCTCGGCGAAGCACTCGGCGAGCTATACGTCGCAAAATACTTCCCCGCTTCATCTAAAGAGAAGATGCTCGACCTCGTCAAGAACCTCCAGACTGCCCTCTCACAGCACATCGACGCCCTCACCTGGATGAGCGACACCACCAAGCTCCGCGCTCAAGAGAAGCTCGCCGCCTTCACCGTCAAAATCGGATATCCCGACAAGTGGCGCGACTACTCGGCTCTCACCATCGACCCCGAGCAATCTTACTGGCACAACATGCAGGTGGCCTCTCAGTTTGAGGAGCAATACCGCTTCAAAGACTACGGCAAACCCGTCGATCACAGCCGCTGGGAGATGTCGCCACAGACCGTCAACGCATACTACAACCCCCTCGCCAACGAGATAGTATTCCCCGCCGGCATCCTCCAGCCCCCATTCTTCGACCCCGAGGCTGACGACGCCTGCAACTACGGCGCCATTGGCGTGGTCATTGGTCACGAGATGACCCATGGCTTTGACGACCAAGGCCGCCAGTTTGACAAAGACGGCAACCTCACCGACTGGTGGACTCCCGCCGATGCCGAAGCCTTCAACGCCCTCGCTGACAAGCTCGTGGCCCAGTTTGACCAAGTCATAGTCCTCGGCGACACGCACGCCAACGGGCGCTTCACCCTCGGCGAAAACATTGCCGACCAAGGCGGCCTCCGAGTGGCATACACCGCCTTCTGCAACTCGCAGAAAGGCAAGACCCCGGCCGACATCGACGGCCTCACCCCCGACCGGCGCTTCTACCTCGCTTACGCCAACGTATGGGCCGGCAACATACGCGATGAGGAGATACTCTCACGCACAAAGACCGACCCCCACTCGCTCGGCCGATGGCGCGTAAATGCCACCCTGCGCAATCTCCAATCATTCTTTGACGCCTTCGGCATCCACGAGGGCGATGCCATGTGGCGCCCCGAGGCCGATAGAGTCATTATTTGGTGATTTTGCCTAACCCTTTTGTTGGGTACATGACAAAAAATCACTACCTTTGCACTCTACCACTAACAACAGTCATTATTTTTAATACCACTCAATATCAATGAACATCAAAGGTAAAATCATCGTAGCGCTGCCCGAAATGTCAGGCACTTCTAAGGCCGGCAACCCCTGGAAAAAACGCGAATACGTCCTCGAAAACACCGACGGGCAGTATCCCCGACAGATACACTTCGACTTCTTCGGCGACAAAGCCGACCAGTATCCCCTCCAGGTGGGCGACACCATCGACCTGAGCTTCGACATCGAAAGCCGCGAATACAACGGCCGCTGGTTCACATCGATTCGCGGTTGGAAAGCCGAGAAGATTGCCGACAACGCGCCCGCTGCATCGACAGCACCCACCATGCCGCAAGGCACGCCGCAGCCCCCCATCACACCCCAGGCTGCCGACGAAGACCTCCCCTTCTAATCCGTAACCGACACGCGGAGCCGCGGCTCTGCTTCATACCACGCCTGCCCCTTCTCAGCCTCTCGGCATTGAGGGGGCAGGCGCCGTTGTAACATACCTGTAACAATCCGTAACCCACGCTACACGCCTTTATATCAGCCTTTTACCACCCATTTCGGTGCGTTTAACATATTTTAGACAAAAAAGTCATTAGTATTCTCATTCCACTCCGCAGTTATTGTGTAAATTTACTTACCGAACTAATCGACTTAGCCTGACAACTCACCCCCACCACCGCCGCAGTTTACTGCACATCTCCCTCACCTATTATTCAACTTTCTGCTTCACTACCTATCACACACCACCCCCCGACCCACAACAGATATGAAAACATACACCAAATTTCAAGCGAGCCTGATGGCACTGCAAAGCAACCTGCTCAACTTTGCCTATATGCTCACGTCAAACCGCGACGACGCCTACGACCTGCTACAAGATACCACCCTCAAAGCCCTCGACAACGAAGACAAATACCACACCAACACCAACTTCAAAGGCTGGGTATTCACCATCATGCGCAACATCTTTATCAACGGATGCCGCCGCTCAGCCCACATAGCAGCGCCCACCGAGGCCGGCGACAACCTCTTCAATCTCAACCTGCCTCAAGACTCCGGCTTTGACGCCCCCGAAGGCGCCGTCACCATCACCGAGATCAACGATGCCATCGCCACCCTCCCCCCCGAATACCGCGAGCCTTTCTCGATGCACATCGCCGGCTACAAATACGAGGAGATAGCCGACAAGATGGGTGTGCCATTGGGCACCGTCAAAAGCCGCATCTTCTTTGCTCGCAAGAAGCTACAACGCCTCTTCGCCGACTACCGCTGACCGCCCTCATACCCAAAGCAATAGCCCGATTAGACTCACTGGTCTAATCGGGCTTCGTCGGTCTTATGGGTCTTATTGGTGATCAGTTCATGAAGATAAGGAAGCCGCCGGGGTTGATAGTGGCGGGGAGGGTTAGCGCCGCGCCATCATAGTCGCCTAACCCGGCCACATACTCGCTGCGCCATGGGCCGGCGGGTGTAGCGCCGGTGAAGGTCAGAGCCTGAGGCTCCTTGCCTAAGTTGACGGCCACGAGAGTCGATGAGCTGCCCTTGGTGCGGCTGAACACCAGCACATCAGGCGAGGCGGTGGGATACACGGTGACTGCGCCACCCTGCTCGCCGGCTGCCAGCTCGGGGCGGCTGTGCTTGATAGCGTTAAGCTCCTTGTAGAATTTGAAGAAATTGTTGGCGGGCTGCCATTGCGGCGGAGTATCTTTGACAAAGAACTCGAGCGCACGGTTGAGGCCGATCTCCTGGCCGGTGTAGATCAGCGGCATGCCCGGCATAGTGTATGTGAGCACGGCGAAGGCCGCTTGCAGCGCGCCGAGGCGCTCAAACTCAGTGCCTTCCCACGAGTTGAGGTCGTGGTTGGTGATCATGTTCATCATATAGCTGTCGGCGGGGTATGTCTCGGCCTGCTGAGCTAAGAGCGTGGCGATATCGGCGGCGTGAGCCTCGTCAAAGGTGCGCGGCTCGCTCTGGCCCGGCGCCACAAAGGTGTATTGGCCCGAGGTGGCGGCGATGGCGCTGAAGAGGTCCTTCATGGGCCAGTTGTAGGCCATGTCAAAGCAGTGCTCTGTAAGCTCGGGCTCGGTGGCCTCGGCGAGCATGAATATGTCGCGCTTGACGGCTTGCAGCTGTGGCCGTGCCTCGTTCCAGAAATCCACGGGCACCTGTCCGGCCACGTCGCAGCGGAAGCCGTCGATGTCGGCTTCGCGGAGCCAGAATTGCATGGCGTCAATCATAGCGGCGCGCATGGCGCGGTTGCTATAGTCGAGCTTGTAGGTGTCGGTCCAGTCAAATGGGCCATACATCTTGCCCTCATCGTTTTTGGCATACCAGTCGGGGTGGCGTGCCACCCACACGTTGTCGCAGCCGGTGTGGTTTGGCACCCAGTCGATAATCACCTTCATGCCGAGGCTGTGGGCTTGGCGCACGATGGCTTTAAACTGGTCGATGGTGCCGAATTCGGGGTTGAAGGCCTTGTAGTTTTGCACGGCATAGTAGCTGCCGAGCTCGCCCTTGCGGTTAACCACGGAGATGGGGTGTATGGGCATAAACCACAAGATATCTACGCCGAGGTCGCGCAGACGCGGCAGCTGCTCGGCAAAGGCACGCAGGGTGCCCTCAGCGGTGTACTGGCGCAGGTTCACCTCATAGATGATGGCGTTGCGGCTCCATGCGGGGTGCTCCACGGTGGAGTGCACCGCGGGGGCAGCGTGGCAGCTCAGCAGAGCCACCGCGCCGCAGATTATAGCGGAGAAAAATTTCTTCATGGCAAGTGAGTGTGTGCTATGTTTTTTAATGTGATTTGGGGGGGGTGAAGAGGAAAGTGGTAAGTATGAGGAGGATAGCGGCTTACTTGACGTAGTTGGTGGGTATCTCACGGGCGATGCTGTGGTCGAGCGAGATGAGTGTCTCGGTGCCGGTGACGCCGTGGATCATCTGTATCTTATTGTTGAGCAGGTCCATCAGATGCTGGTTGTCGCGAGCATAGAGCTTGATGAGCATGGTGTAAGGGCCGGTGGTGAAGTGGCACTCCACGATTTCGGGTATCTTCTCCAGCTCGGGCACCACGTCGCGATACATAGCACCGCGCTCGAGGTTCACGCCAATGTAAGTGCAGGTGCTGTAGCCGAGCACTTTGGGATCTACATGATAGCCGGATCCGGTGATTACCTTCATATCAATAAGGCGCTGAATGCGCTGGTGGATTGCTGCGCGCGACACACCACAGACCACAGCCACGTCTTTAGAAGGAATGCGGGCGTTGTGCATGATGATGTCGAGTATTCTACGGTCAAGATTGTCGATTTTTTCCATAATGATATGTGTTTTACTAAGAGTGATTTTTATTGCAATTTTTCTGACGTGCAAATTTAGTCAAAATGTCGCAATTGCAGCAAAAAAGCGCTATGAATTAATATTTTTTTACGAATAATAGTCATATTTTTGGCAAAATTCTAATAAAACGTACTTTTGTAGCTCGGCGGCGGAGGCGGCGCCGGCTGGCATATTGTCTGGGCAATGACGGTAAGTGCTATACCGCGTGTCATGAGTATGTCGTCGTGGCAGCCCGGCGCGGCGGCAAAGGCGCCGTTGGGGCGCTGCTCGTATGATGCCATCTCGTCGCAGGCGCCGCCGTCGCGCTCGATGTAAGAGGCGGTGCGCACCGCCTCGACCAGGGCATCTACCACCAGCGCCTTGGTGGCGCGGTTGGTGTGAAAGCCTATTCGCCATGAGGAGCGCCGCGTCAGCGTGTCGAAGGACTGTCGCCGATACAGCCGCGGATAGTTCTCGGCGAGGCGGTTGAGCACAAACAGCCCGCCGTAGCTGTTGTCGCTGCCATCGCTCTCGAGGGTGTTGCTCTCCACCACCAACAGCGCCTCGTTGTAGAGCGTGGCTATCGCCATGGCCTTGGTGGCGAGCAGGTCGTGGTCAATATGTCCGCGCCACTGCGCTACCACCTCGGGCACCTCCGCCACCGTCATCACCGCCACCACCGAGTAGTCAGAGGCGGCGCTGCGCCCTCCGATATCGACCACCGCCACATACTCCACATCGGGGCGCGGCAGCCGCCACTGCACGAAGGCGCCACGGCTGTCGGCCACCACGACGCCCTCGGCGCTGACCTCGCCGCGCAGCCGCGGCTCCACACAGCTCTTGCGCAGCTCGGCGATATGCTCCAAAGCGAAGACGCCGCTGCCGCTGTTGGCAAAAGCCTCATCGGCCGTGGTCGGATACTCGGCCTGCATCTTATCGTGAGTGGGATACTCGCGCCGCTTGCAGTGATACCACCACACCTGCTCGGCCGTCAGCCCCCGGTCGCTGAGCAGGCGCCGCTCGTAGTCGTCGAGCTCGGCGTCGAGGTCTGTGCCGGCGGGCACCGCCAGCCGGTACATATCTATCTCATACCAGGGCACGAAGAACGGCACCTTGTCAGACTTTCCGGCCACCGATCGCAGCCACTCGCGGTGAAAGTAGTTGCCCACACCGTTGGCCGTGGACTCCATCACTATCATGGTGTTGGGCGCCAGCGCCACCGAGCCGCAGATGGCGCGCACCAGATCCTCGGGCGAGTGCTGCTGCGTGGCGGGCCAGAAGGCCGTCTCCGACAGGTGAGCCATAGCGATGTCGGCGCCGCGCATGGCGTCTTGGCTCTCGGCGGTGGCGATGGTCACGCGGCAGCCGCGGCCGGCGATGACGCGCACATTCTGCGACCGCTCAAAGGGGGCAAACACCGGCGCCTTGCCACCGCACTTGTGGTATCGGCTCTCGGGGTAGTTGCTCAGCAGCTTGGTGTATATGCCTCGGATATTGGCGGCGGAGTCGCGCACATGGGCGCAGATGAGCGAGTGCCAGTTGAGACACACCTCCATCTGCATCCACGCCATATACACCTGCACCAGGGTGGACCCACCCCACTGGCGCGCCTTGAGCATGATCACTCGTATGGGGCACCCCGCCTGCCGCTGCCGCTCAAAGAGGGCGGCGAGGCGGCGCTGCGGCGCGTTGAGCACAAAGGGCACATCGTTGCCGCTGACCTTGTCCTTGATGGTGACGCACTCGCGACACCACTGCTCAAATTCACTTATGTCGATACGTTCACTCATAGCACAGCTCCGGTTTAAGCATTACGAAATCACGCGACACGCGACCGCTGATCGCGACCGCCACATCGGTGCGGTCGCGCGTCAGCACCGCGAAGGCCAGGGGCGAGCGCACCGCTCCGGCGATATGTCGCTGCGCCACGATGCCGCCGTCATCGAGGCCGCGGGAGCCGGCGGCGTGGCTCACGGTCACCACCCCATCGATGGCCGTGCAGCGCGCATCGAGCGCCACGCGCCGTATCCGCTGCCGCTTGGCGCTACGCTCCACACAGCGCAGCTCCACCGCCACACTCTGCTCCCCGTCGTGGCCATCGCCCTCGTCATTGAGATTGACTATGCCGGCCGCCGTCTCGGCCAGCGCGTAGCAGCCGTCAGAGAGCACCGCCACGATGGCGGCATCGCTGATGGTGTAGCGCCGCCGCCCGTAGTCATAGCAGGCGATGTCGGCATCGCCGGCGGCGGCGATGCACCACAGCTCGCGATGAGTGGCACGCCACGCCAGCGCCACCCCGCGGCAGTTTGAGCGCACCGTGGCCGACCGCGAGGCCGAGAGCATCACTATGTCGCCGCCGGCGATGGCAGCCACGCCCTCGTCAGTGGGAGTCATGGCCTGCTGCGAGGCCACGCCGCGAGCGTCGATGCGGCTGATGCCTATCCTGCTGCGGTCTATGCTCACGCTCATTGAGTAGATGCCGCTGTCGCCACCCACAAAACACCTGATGCGGCCGAAGTCCCAGCTCGACTGCTGATGTGCCGCCGCCACGATGGCGTGGAGACAGCCCGCCGGCACCTCAGCCGTCGCCGTCACGGCTGACGGGTCGCTTACTGAGGCCACCGCCACCATCTGGGGCATCGTCAGCACGCTGTCGGTCTCGATGGGCACGCTGTAGGCATCGCCGCTCTCCGTCAGCTCGAAGGGCGCGGCTCCGTCGGCCACCCATAGTGCGCCGCGGCCCGTGGCGTCGCGGTGGAGCGGGGCTGTGATGCTGCGCGTGCGCTCGCCGGAGACACGCACGGTGATGGTCAGCGCCACCGCCTCGGGCGACGGATGCCACAGCACCGGCGCGAAGCGTATCGGGGCTCGCGACGCCCCCGAAGCCTCATACACCCGGGTGCTGCCATCGGCAAAGGTCACCTCGGTGTAGCCATACCACGAGCGGTCGGCATAGCCCACGGCATAGGCGGCCGGCCCATAGCCGCGAAAACGGCGCACCATCAGGCTCGCCATCACCAGCGTGTCGCCCACGGCGGTGCTCGTCGCCGCGCTGACGATATTGGGCTGCGCCACCAGAGCAGCGAGCGCCGAGCAGGGCGCCACGGCAGTGGCCACGGCGCGCTTGACGGCGGCGATGTCGGCCGACACATCGCCCGCGGCGGCAAACTCCACGGTTATCTGCCGCTCGCTCTCGGCGCTGAACGGCTTTGACAGCGAATACACACATCGGCACAGCGCCGCGGCACGCTCGGTGACGGCGGCAGCGCAGCGGCGCGACGACTGAGGCGCCCGCGCCGACACCCCCAAAGTGGCAGCGGGCAGCGACAGCCGCGCAAAGGAGTCGTCGAGGCCTGACAGCAGCGAGCAGGTGCCGGCGTCGCCGAGGTCGCTGACGTGGAGCGCCGGCGACACCATCAGGTCAAGACGCGCCACGCGCCGCGCCGCCTCGTCGTCGGCAGCCAATCGCAGCGCCAGCTTGTAGGCCCGGGCGGTGTAGTCGTAGGCATCGACAGTGCGGCGGTCAGCCGACGTGAGCACCACGTCAGTGGCCACGGCGCCCACGCCATCGGGGTGCATCAGCAGCAGCGGCGCCGACGACAGCAGCAGCCGCCCGGCGCTGTCGTAGAGCCTATAGTAGGCCACCACCGGCAGCCATAGCACCCCGGCGGCGCGCGCCGCCGCGTCGATGCCGCGATAGGCATCGCAGAGGTCGCCACTCAGGGCGAGGCGGTCGCCATGAGCGAGGCGCAGCCCCGAGCTGTAGGTCTGCGACAGCTGCCGCTCATCTACATGGCAGCTCAGCGCCCCGGCGTCGGTGGTCTGCATCTCCACCACGGGCAGGGCGGCATCAAAGAGCCGCATGTGCCACGCCCCCTCGGCATCGCGGCTGAAGAGATAACGCTCGCCCATGGTGTCGCCGGCTATCACGTCATAGCCGGCGGCCACCACCATAGGCACGCCGGCAGCGCCGAGTGTGAAATGCTGAGCGGCGGCGCCGCCGGCAAAGGTAAGCACCGCGCCGCGCGAGGCCACGATGGAGTGTCCGCCCTCGGCGTGCGCCACCACGCAGCGCGGCTGCCCATAGTCAGCCATCGCGCCGGGCGGCATCGCCGCCACCTCATAGCGGCCCTCGGCATTGAGGCGCAGCCCTTCGCAGCGCGTCACGCCGGTATAGTCATTTTGTCGTGAAGGTAACATAGTGTGTGCATTTTCGTTGTTAAGTGTGTGTAAAAAATTTGTGTGTTGTTGTGATAATGATTACTATTACTAACCCGCTGCAAAGTTACTGCCGCGGCGGCAACGAATATATCACAAATGCCACATTATGCTGCAAATTAACAAATCGGGCGCCCGCGGCAGATTATAAATTGTGAGGCATTACGCCCCAAATGCTTGATTTTGGTCAAAAAATAGCGCTGTCGGCTTTCAGATTACAATTTTAACTTGCCATTTCGGTGCAAAATTTTTACCTTTGCGAGAGTTTTGATTTTTCACATATCACGCTCACAACAATCAATTCACTAAAATACAATGAGTATGAAGAAAGTATTACTATTAATGATGGTGCTCTTCGCCGCCGCGACCGCCACGGCCGCCACGGCAACAGACACCCAGACCTTTGACGACCTCGGCTGGTCAGGCAGCTACGAGAAAGCCGGCTCCGACAAGTGTCCGCTGCCGGCCGGTTGGTATCTGATGTACGACAATGATCTTGCTACGCCTGACGCAAATACCTCCAAGCAACGCAGCGGCTCGTACTGCGTAGCTCAGACAGGTATTTATCCTCAAAACAACGGCTACTCCGCCACCCTTATCTTCCCTGCCAAGGCAGGCACGGTATCGGCATGGGCAAGGGCGTTTGGATCTTCAGCAAATGTCAGCGTCTCATTCTACACGATGACACAGACCGGCACCGGCACATTCTCTTACGGCACTGAGCTGGCATCATATACATATAGCAATGGCGACCTTTCATCCTCGGCATACACCGAGCTTAGCGCCACGCTCGACGAGGACGGCTACGTAGGCCTGAAATTCTGCTGCGCTTATATCGATGACATCAGCAATACCTACGAGGTGGCCCCCACCACTCACGCTGTCAGCGGCACGGTGAAGGACGCCACCGGTGCTGCTCTCAGCGGCGCCACGGTGACCCTCACCCCGGGCTCATATAGCGCCACCACCGATGCTGACGGCGCCTTTAGCCTCGCCGACGTGCCCGAAGGCGATTACACCGCCACGGCATCGCTCGCCGGATACATCTCGGCAAGCACCCCCATCAACGTGGCTGCCGATGTCACCGACGTGGCTCTGACGCTGTCGCCCGCGGTGACCACCGTCAGCGGCATCATCACCAAATACAACTCTGACAACTCTACCTCGCCGCTGCCCAACGCCACCGTGGTGCTGCGCGAAGCCACATCGCAAGCCATAGTGGCATCGACTGTCAGCGGCGCTGACGGCTCCTTCAGCATCAGCATCACCGGCGCCATCGCTGCCGACGGCAAGTATCAGTTGGTGCCCACTCACGCTTACTATAAGTTCTACCATGAATATCAGAATGTGACGCTCACCGAGGGTCAGACCACGAGCGGTGTGTCAATAACCCTTGACCCCATCAAACTCAAATATGTGTTCACCGTCACCGATGCCGCCACCGCTGAGCCTATCAACGATGCCACCGTGACCGTGTCGGCTGACGACGCTGCCCCCACCGCCGCCACATACACCTACAATGGCACCTACACCTACTCCGGCGAGGCCGAGTGGATAGCCGGCATCACCAGCTTCAGCGCCACCATCGCCCGCGAAGGCTATAAGACACAGACCACCACATTCACCTTCGACGACGAGCCGGCGGCCATCGCCCTCGTGAAATACAACGCCACCGTGTTCAGCGGCGAGGTCAGCGACTCTGATGCCGAAATCCTCGTGCCCCTGGCCAACGTAAGCCTCTATGCCTACAACGAGGGCGCTGAAGTGCCTTACACCCTGGTGGGCACCACCGTCACCGACGAGGAGGGCGCCTTCACCATCTCGCTCGACGGCGAAGTGGCATCGACCTACAAGCTCACCGTCACCTGCGAGCACTATCGCGACTTCGAGCTGACCATCGAGAACGTGGAGCGCGAAGGCTCATACTATCGCATCTGCGACCTCACGCCTATCTACTACACCTACACCTTCTCCATCACCGACGCTCAGACCGGCGAGGCAGTGCCCGGCACCGATGCTGAGGTCACCGTCACCGCTCCTGACGGCCACTTCACCACCGTGGTCAACGTAGGCGCCGGCAAATGGTCGCTCATCGAGGCCGAGTATGACCTCTCCGATGAGGAGTATGTGCTCCACGTGTCAATCCCCGGATATCAGCCCCTCAGCTACAACTTCACCATCGAAGGCGAAGAGAGCAGCGAGGAGCTCTCGCTCGACCCCGTGCTCTACACCTTCACCGCCACCGTGGCTGATATAGACACCGAGCTGGCTATCGACGACGCCGTCATCACCATCGGCAACGAGGCACTGCTGCCCGACGCCGAAGGCATCTACACCTTCACGGTGCGCGCCCTCGACTATGACGGCACAGAGCTCACCGCCACTGCCACCGCTGACAAATATGAAGAATCGACCTACGCCTTCACCTTCAGCGCCGAGCAGCCCGCAGTGACCTACGACTTCAAGCTCAAACGCGCCACCGGCGTGAGCGACATCAGCGCTGACGGCAACGCCGTGGAGCTGCGCGGCGGCAACCTCTACATCAGCGGCGACGCCCGCGTATATGACACCATGGGCCGCCTGGTGCGCAACGTGCGCGGCGCCTCCGGCGAGGCTGTCAACCTGCGCCCCGGCGTATATATCGTCAACGGCGCCAAGGTGCGCATCTACTAATCGGCGCATCAGCCCCTCACTCCCGACACAGCGCGCCCTGCCCGCAGACACAGTCTCGCGGCAGGGCGCGCCGCTTTCGGGCCCCGGTTGGCTGCAATTGGGCTAATTGAGTTTTTAGTTTTTTGGCTGAACCCAACTTTCACCCTTATGGGATGAGTTTTCGTTGTGGGTCAGGCGGTTAGTG
>JBJEDF010000090.1:0-4167 GCA_051871765.1 Muribaculaceae bacterium | reverse complement strand
GCTCGCTGTGCAATAGCCGGGGGCAAGGTCGCCGGGGGCGACCGCAACCCTCGGATAGCATCCCCTACGCAAAAAGTCTGGAAGTCACCTTGTCCACACGCGCATCACCCCAATCCCCTGATAATCAAATGAATACACTCATAACCCCAATTAGCCCAATCTCACTCTCCGCCCATCCGCCACCACGCCGCCTTAGCGCCGCTCTTTCATAAACCCAACTGCCTGCCGGTATGTACTAACCCTATTATTAACCCCTTAACCCCTACAATTAACCCGATTACTAACCCATTAAAACAAAACATGCCGGCAGGCAACACCGGCGCTAAAATCAAAAAAAAATCGCCCCCCACGAGATGCCGACAACCTCAGACCTCCCGGTCGCGACGGAAGATATCTTCGGCCTCGTTGCGATGAAAGTAGCTCGCTAACAGGGCTATCAGCCGCGTTATCTTCGTCATAGCCTCGGTGGTGGCGGCGCTGATGGGCTTGTGCTGTAGCCGCATCAGCAAGATGCCATAGAGCGCATCAAAGCACGTCTCAAGCTCGTCGCGCTTGGTGTCGCCTTGTCGCGCTCGTAGCTCAACTATGATTGGCAGGGCCTCAAAATAGGCGCGCGAATAGTCTGAAAATCGCTCATCGCCAAGGAGGGCCGAGTGCAGCTCGCGCAGCATCTCCAGCGTGTTGTTATTGATCTGAAGGTGGCCGCCGCTCACCACTTCCTCGCGGCGCATCATATCTATAAATGACTCATACCACTCCTCAAGCTGCTTGCGCTGATCGGCATCAAGGCCGGGGTATGGGTCTATGATGGTAGCCCGGATTTTGGCGACGTCCAGGTCGTTGGCGCGTATGATGTCCTCTACCTGCCACATATATAGCAGATATTCGGCAATATTGGTCTTGCGTTTCTCTGAGGCGATAAACATAGCTATTGGGGTGATTGCGCTGTGCGTGATGCGCGGTTAAAATTTCTTGCGTCGATACACAAAGTTGCGGCCGAGATACTTCTCCTTGACAATTGGATTTTCGGCCAGCTCCTCTGATGTGCCCTTAAACAAGATGCGGCCGTCAAAGAGCAGATACGCGCGGTCGGTGATTGACAGCGTCTCGGGGGCGTTGTGGTCGGTGATGAGGATGCCTATGTTCTTTTCTTTGAGCTTGTAGATGACGGTCTGTATGTCTTCAACCGAGATGGGGTCAACGCCCGCAAATGGCTCATCGAGCATGATAAACTTAGGGCTGATGGCCAGGCAGCGCGCTATCTCAGTGCGGCGGCGCTCGCCGCCCGACAACGCATTGCCATGGTTCTTGCGCACATTCTCAAGCGAAAATTCCGATATCAGGCTCTCGAGCTTCTCGCGCTGCTCCTCAGGCGTCATCTTGGTCATCTGCAGCACCGATAGTATATTATCCTCGACTGACATATTGCGAAAGACGCTGGCCTCCTGGGCCAGGTAGCCGATGCCGTTTTGTGCGCGCCGATACACGGGATATTTGGTGATGTCGAGGTCGTTGATGAAGATGCGGCCCTCGTTGGCCTGTATCAGGCCCACAGTCATATAGAATGTGGTGGTCTTGCCCGCTCCGTTAGGGCCAAGGAGTCCCACGATCTCGCCTTGCTTCACATCGATGGACACGTGGTTCACTACGGTGCGCTTGCCGTATTTCTTGACCAGATTGTCGGTGCGCAGCACCATGCGCTCCGGCTCGGCTGCGGGCTCTGACTCCCCGGCCACATCGGCAGCCGCAGACGTCGCTGGCGTCGGAGTGGCTTCGGCTTCGGCGGCTGCGCTGAAGTCAGGCATTGGTAATTGCTCGGCTTGGCTGCCGGCATCTCTATTGAGGCGGAAAAATTTTGCCATTGGCGTGTTTTGCAATTGCTGTGATACATATTGCGGTGAGCCTGCACCGGTGTTTTATCGGCTGCCGCGAGAGCTGACCCGCAGACGGCTTTCGATGTAGTCGGTGAGCAGCGCGATGGCCACGAAATTGCTGCCGCCTTGAGGCACTATCAGGTCGGCATACCGCTTTGACGGCTCTATATATTGGCAGTGCATAGGCTTCAGCACATCTTGATAGCGGTCAATGACCATCTGCGGTGTGCGGCCGCGCTCTATGCAGTCGCGCGCGATGACGCGGATGAGGCGGTCGTCGGCATCGGCATCGACAAACACTTTGATGTCGAGCATGTCGCGAAGCACGGGGTCGGTCAGCACCAAGATGCCCTCCACGATGACCACATCACACGGATTGACTGTGACCGTCTCGGCCTGCCGTGTACACGTCAGATAGGAGTAGGTGGGCATCTCGATGGCTTGCCCTCCCCGCAGACGGCGCAGGTGCTCCACCAGCAAGGTCCACTCTATGGCCGCCGGCTCGTCAAAATTGATCTTCGAACGCTCCTCCACGGGCACATGGCTCGAGTCCTTGTAATAGTTGTCTTGCGGCATGACTGCTACTTCTCCGGCCGGGAAGCTGTCGATGATTTTGCGCACTACGGTGGTTTTGCCGGACCCGGTGCCGCCGGCGATGCCGATGATTATCATGATGAAAAAATGTAATTGTTGTGGCTTATATATTTTGTGCGAAGTTACAAAATAAGCGCGACATACAGCACATCATTGCAAAAAAAAGTTGCTCTTCGGCGATGCATAGCTGCTCTCAACGCCTTTTTTGCTTATTGTTTGTTAATAATCTATATCAAGATAGCCGATAATTCACAGAAAAGTTATAACTTTGCAAACTGATAAAAAGTGCAAAATATGTCAGCTATCCGGCTTCTAATCATAAGTGTCTTACTCTCCACTCTGCTTTGCGCATGTGGCGAGTATCAACGTGTGCAAAAAAGCGATGACTACAACTACAAGTTCAGCTATGCCAAGAAGGCTTACGAGCAAAAACGTTATGTCCAGGCCTCGACACTGCTGCAAGACTGCGTCACCGTCTTCAAAGGCACTGACAAGGCCGAAGAGTCAATGTATCTCTGGGGCATGAGCAACTATGAGAATAAGGACTACCAGACCGCCGGCTCTATCTTCAAGAGCTACTACGGCAGATACCCCAAGGGCAAGTATGCCGAGGAGGCTCGCTTCTACTGCGGCTATGGTTATTATCTCGACTCCCCGGAGCCACAGCTCGACCAATCGGAGACCGTTAAGGCCATCGAGGAGCTGCAAGCCTTCCTGGACTACTATCCCCGCAGCGACAAAGTGTCAATTGCTCAAGGTGCAATATTCGAGATGCAGGACAAGCTCACACTCAAAGAGCTGCAAAACGCCCAGCTCTACTACAACCTCGGCAACTACATGGGCAACAACTACGAGAGCGCTGTCATCGTAGCCCGAAACGCAATCAAGAAATACCCATACTCTAAATATAAGGAAGCTCTTGAGCTGCTGATCCTCAAAGCGCGTTATCAAGAAGCCAACATGAGCGTCGATGAGCGAAAGCCCGACCGCTTCCGCGAGGTGATCGACGAGTACTACTCGTTTATCAACAACTACCCCGACAGCCCAAGCCGCGGCGAGGCCGACAATATCTTCAAGATAGCACAAAAACACGCTCGCGACTGATAGCTTAGACTATCGCTACTATAACAGAAAAATCACTACAAGAAGATACGAAACAATAGCATTATGGATTACAAGAAAAGCAATGCTCCGCTCAACACCGTCACCCGAGACCTCGTGGACCTCGCTCAGCAGACCGGCAACATCTATGAAACCGTGTGCGTTATTGCAAAACGCTCTAACCAGATCGCTCTGGAGATGAAGCACGACCTGGAGAAGAAACTCCAAGAGTTTGCTTCGCTCAACGACAACCTCGAAGAAATATCCGAAAACCGCGAGCAGATTGAAATCTCGCGATACTACGAGAAGCTGCCTAAACCCACACTCATAGCCACTCAAGAGTATATCGACGGCAAATTATATTTCCGCAATCCTATCAAGGACCGCGACAGCCTCGACTAAGACCCGGGCCTTCACTGCCCGCTCTGACACCCGGCGGCAGCTCTATATCACATCTTCGAGCATTTGTCATCAAGCCTCAGTGACAATCCCTTTTGAGCCTGAAATGCGTAATGCGCGGCCCTTTATCGGCCCTTTATGCCCGAATTATTTGGCAGTTACAAAAATTTTGCATACCTTTGCACTCGCAAATATCAGA
>JBJEDF010000089.1:0-4236 GCA_051871765.1 Muribaculaceae bacterium | reverse complement strand
TGGTCTCAATGAAGCATCACGGTGGGCCGACGCCGCCGAGGCCGAAGGCGCGGGATGGTGGGCTACATCTGCCTTAGAGTCAAATATAGGCCTCAACGCCATAGCACAATGGGTGGCTGGCCGCGGCATCGCCCGGCCTCAGGGCCTCGGCACCGGGCAGCTCTTCACCAACAACATACCATCGCCCCTACAGCTCGACGGCGACAGATTATCATACAACCCACGCGGGCAGTGGTCATTACCTAACGTGTCATGGCATCGGTAGCAGAGTTTAAGCGCGAGTGGTTCAATGCCCTACCCTACATTGAGGCCCACACGTCAGGCTCTACGGGGAAGCCTAAGCTGATACGCTTGTCAAAGGCAGATATGCTCGCCTCGGCAAGAGCCACTAATGCCTTCTTCGGTATCACCGCATCGTCAGTGCTGGCTCTGCCCCTATCGCCTGAATATATCGCCGGCAAGATGATGGTGGTGAGAGCCATTGCCGCCGGTTGCACACTTATCGAAATGCCGGTTTCTAACTCTATCACTTTGTCCGAGCATGTGGATCTGCTCGCCATAGTGCCATCGCAATTGCCCGGACTGCTGCGCGATGCCACTATTGCCGACAAAGTATCGGCGGTCATAATAGGTGGGGCACCGCTGTCGGCCGGCGCATTGCAAGCTGTCGCGGATAGCCGCCTGGAGGCTTATGCCTCCTACGGCATGACAGAGACCTGCAGCCATGTGGCATTAGCGCGTATTGACTCAGCCGGCGCGCTACGCTACCGAGCTATGCCCGGCATATCATTTGATATTGACTCGCGCGGCTGCCTGATTATCAACGCTCCGAGATTTTCGTTTGAGCGATTAATAACTAACGACCTCGTGGCCGACCTCAGTGATGACCACTTGTCGTTTGTGTGGCAAGGCCGCTATGACCATGTCATCAACAGCGGCGGCATCAAAATCAGTCCGGAATTGTTAGAGCAGGCTATCTCACAGGCCTTGCCAGAGCTACAATTTTACATAACAGGCGCGCCTGATGCCAAATGGGGCCAAAGCGTGGCTCTCGTCTTTGAGGGCACTTCCGATGACATCAACGGCATCAAAAGCATCATCGAAAGCATCATTAGCGACCGGCGCACCCTGCCGCGGCAATACATTGCCGTAACTCACCTACCACGCACTGCCAATGGCAAACTGCTGCGCCTGCCGCCACAGATTGAAAAATAAGGCACCGCATCTTATTTTGCCTTTTGCAATCACCTGATAATCATCACTTTATATCGTATTGGCAAAATAAGCACAATTGATCGTGCTTATTTTGCCAAAGGTAAGGACGGCCGGGTGGCGGAGGGTTAGCGCGCCCCGGGATTGATGTATCTGTCGTAGTATGATAGTATCAGGGTGGTCATGGGCAGCGCTATGATAAGCCCTATCATGCCAAACAATGAGCCCCATATTGACAACGACAGCAATATAATAGCGGGATTGAGCCCCATCGCCTTGCCCAAAATTTTGGGGGTAAGATACAGGTCTTGAATGCATTGCACCACGACATACACCGCCATGCACTCCCACCATATAGTCCAGAAATCCACATCAGGGTTGGTGGCGCATACCAGACATAGCAATGTGGTGGGTATCAGCGATATCAGCTGCAGATATGGCACCATATTGAGCAAGCCGATAAACAGCCCCATGACCACCGCCAAAGGCAATCCTACGATTACAAAACCGATGCAGAACAGAATGCCTACAATAAATGCTACCAATGCTTGGCCGCGGAAGTAATGGTTCATACTGTTTTTCACATCTGAGCATATACCAAACACGGCATGGCGATACTTAGCAGGCACCATACGTTGGAAGCCTCTCAGCAGCTTGTCATAATCAATCATTATGAATATCACATACAACACCACGGCAAACCAATTGAATATGCCCAAGACGAAATCATATCCACTCGACAAGAACGACAGCAGATACTCTATCACCTTGCGCATATCCTGCGATGTCATCTTTGATGCTATTGTGCCAAAATCTATATGGCTACGCAAGAACTCATGCACCGCTTCCGGGATAAACGGCACATCTTGCCGGCTGCCGGCATAATCGCTGACCATACGCGCCACATAGTGCATCTCGGCAAACAGCTGCGGCAGAATGAACATCGCCAGCAGCACCGTAGCGGCACATACCTCCGCCAGAGTGATGACGACAGCCAAGACCCTGCCTCGCAGACGCAAATAGCGGCGGTTGAGCTGCACCAGCGGCTCCATCATGTAAGCCATCAGCCATGCCACCAAGAAAGGCAGCAGCACCGACTTCAAAGCGCTAATGAGCCATATAGCAGCCACTACACACACGGCGGTGATCACCATACGCACTACTCTATCGAAAGTATAAGGTCGGGTCATTGTGAAATTATTCGTTATTTACAAAATATTGATGTGCGCATCATCGGCATTGTCAGCTCTTAAGCACCGGGCATCAACGGCGAGCAGCTCGGCGCTGAAGGTAATCGCCGAGCCATAGGCCTCCCAGTATCAAAGCGCAGCCTATGTATCCGATTAAAGACACATGCTCGCCAAGGAGGATCGCCGACACCACCATAGTGATGATGGGCTGTAAGTACATATAATTATTAGCCTTAAGAGCACCTACTCGCTTGACGGTCATAGCCCAAAGCACATAGCCCATCATTGAGGCGCCAAGGCCGAGGAAGAGCAGATTGCCGGCCACCACCGGGCGCATGATTATTGACAATGCCTCGCTGCTGGGCGGCTCACCGATAAGGAAAGGCAGAGCCGTAAGCACTCCATAGAAAAAAGTCTTGCGGGTGATAAACCATATATCATACACGGCATTCAACCGCTTCAATATCATACTATACAAGGCCCAACTGAATGCTGCCGCCAATGACAGAAAGTCGCCCAGCGGCCTAATCTCCACATTGGTGCTACTATTGAATATCACGCAGGCCACACCCATAAAGGCTACCAGCGAGCCCATCACCATACCGACGCCCGGGCGCTCACTCTTGTACATCAAGGCCACGAGCAATGTGGTGATAAGAGGCGACGTAGATGTGAGCAACGACACATTTGACACAAATGTGTATTGCAAGGCCGTATTCTCGGCGATGAAATATATTGAGCCTGAGAGCACACCACAGAGCGCCAACTGCAGCTCGTCGCGCCAACTGCGGGCGAGCCATTGGCCGTGCTTGAAGGCCGCTACCACCATATACGCCAACACAAAACGATATATGTAAATCTCTATCGGGCCAAGGCCATTATCCAATAAGACGCGCGTGGAGACAAACGATACGCCCCACATCGTCACAGTGATTAAGGCCCATAAGTGACCGAAGATTTTTGACTTAAGCGTGTGCGCCGGCTTAATGCTGCTCGACATAATGTATGGTTTTACGGTTAACTTTGCAAATTTAACGAAAATTTGCGAGAAATCAGTGCAACTTACTGAAATACTTGTCGTTTCAATGGGTTTTAATTCCGTCCCGACAATAAAACGGAAATTTTTAGTGCATCCAAGTTCTTATAAGGTTTGTTCCATATTGGTGCACTTCTACACTTACTACAAAAGAAGAGTAAGGTTTTTTGCTCTCAACTTGAGACCAATTTACCATTCTAATAATGTCTGCTATATCTGAGATATTAAAAGTGTTTTGATTGATTACCCAAGTGTATTTATCTACACCGTCATTGCTCGAATGCTCTTTGAGATGTTGCTTGTGTTCATCACACCACTCAGAATATTCTTCCGGTATTACGATTGTTGAACCGTCTTTTATATCAGATGAGCTTTGAACAGTTATAGCCCAACCTGTTTTGCCGTCATCTTCTAAATATCTGTATGGGTTATAGTCGTATGAAACATAATGATTCTCACCAGTAACACGAGCTGTAAATAAATCGATACTTGAAAGCGTTGTGCTATTGGGTTCCGGAGTACGAGTGAAGCTAACTATCTGCTCAACTTCTTTTGTTATTTGAGCAAATGTCATTGATTTGTACGGCAAACCTGTCCAAGTGTTTGTCCAGTGATTTGTCTCTGTTGGTGACTTTTCAGAATAGCAGTATTGTTCATATTGCTTCTTCCAATTTAGGCACTCGGCAGTGTTATTGGTCAAGTCCACCCAGCCTTCACCTTTCCAGATGTCCTCATAGACTGTTACACTCCAATCACGAGGTTCGTCTATTACTTGCTCTTCCTTGTCGTCTTTTAGAT
>JBJEDF010000088.1:0-4373 GCA_051871765.1 Muribaculaceae bacterium | reverse complement strand
CCGCCTCCAAAATCTACACCCGCGACCTCTTCCACCGCGACTAATCCCCCAAGCCCAATGCCATCAGCCGACAACAAGCGCATCGCCAAAAACACCCTCGTGCTCTACATGAGGATGTTAGTCACAATGGTGGTGGGGCTATTTACCTCGCGCGTGGTGCTCCAGACGCTCGGCGTAGTCGATTACGGCGTCTATAGCGTAGTAGGCGGCGTCATCAGCCTCTTCACCTTTATCAATGGCGGCATGGTATCCTCTACGCAGAGATACCTCAATTTTGATTTAGGTACCGGCAATATTGAGCGGCTGAAACGCGTCTTTCGCACATCGATGCAGATACATTGTCTGATAGCATTGTGCGTAGTAATCTTGGGCGAAACGGTGGGCCTATGGTTTGTCATGGAGCAGTTGGTGATACCGCCCGAGCGTATGCATGCAGCGCTATGGGTATATCAAATTTCTATCATCTCCTGCGCCGTAGGCATTATATCAGTACCTTACAATGCCGACATCGTGGCACACGAGCGAATGTCGGCTTTCGCCTATATGGCAATATTAGATGTGGTGCTCAAGCTCGCCATAGTATATGCGTTAGTGATAGCGCCTTTCGACAAGCTTATATTCTACTCCACCTTGGGGCTGCTCGTGCAACTGCTTATGAGATACATATATGTGCGCTACTGCCACAAGCACTTTGAGGAGCCCAATTTCTCTCTTAAGGTTGACAAAGGCTTATTGAAAGAGATGTTCAGTTTTGCCGGATGGAGTTTTTGGGGCAATATGGCAACTATGCTTTATGGCCAAGGGTTGAATATGATGCTGAATATATTTTTCGGCCCGGTAGTCAATGCCGCCCGAGCTATCGCCCTGCAGGTGCAAGGCACCGTAGTAAGCTTTGTAGGCAACTTTCAGATGGCTCTCAACCCACAGATAACCAAGACCTACGCCGCCGGCGACCTTGACAATATGCACCTGCTGATGTTTCGCAGCGCTCGATTCTCTTTCTTGCTGCTTTTCATGCTTGCCTTGCCTATCTTGCTTGAAATAGACTTCATATTACTGATATGGCTGAAGACGGTGCCTGATGAGACGACAATCTTTACACGCCTGATATTATGCGTGTCGCTTATCTACACTATTGCCAACCCATGCGTCATCGCCAACCAGGCCACCGGCAAGGTGAAGATATACCAAATGGTGGTGGGCGGCACGCTGCTGACCATACTACCAATCTCTTACATTGCACTGAAGCTCGGAGCGCCGGCCTATGCCGTGTTTATCGTGCACTTCTTCATGGAGGCTACGGCGCAGTTTCTACGTATGTATATGCTGCGCAATCTCATCAACCTGCCGCTGAGGCGATACATCACCAACATCTATATGCCCGTGCTGGCCACGGCTGCCGTTTCGGCTATAATACCATTCGGGCTGCATAGCGCAATGGATGAGGGATGGCAGAGACTCATAGTAGTAGGTGCCGTCAGCCTGATATCCGTAGCTGTCTGCGCGCTATTTATAGGCCTCACCACCAACGAGCGGCGCTTCATATTAGCCAAAGTCTTACATCGACAATAATGATACAACTGAAGCATCAAGGCGATTGTTGCGGCTGCGAGGCCTGCGCCATAGCATGCCCAAAAAAGTGCATCACTATGCAGCGCGATGATAAGGAAGGCTTTGCATATCCGGTCATCGACAGCAGTCTGTGCATCGACTGTCACCGCTGCGAGCAGGTGTGCCCTATGATTAATCACAACGAGAAGCGGGCACCACTAAGCACATATGCCGCCACCAACCCTGACGACACTGAGCGTATGGCATCATCGTCAGGCGGCATCTTCTCTATGCTCGCTCGCAATGTGATAGCGCGTGGCGGCATCGTCTTCGGCGTAGCGTTCAGCGAGGACTTTCGCAGCGCCAGGCACATAGCGGTTGAGAGTGAGGCTGACCTGGCTCATCTCCGAGGCTCGAAATATTTTCAAGCCTCCACTGCCGACTCATTTGCCGGCGTGCGCTCAGCCCTTGTGGGCGGCCGCATGGTGCTCTTCACCGGCACTCCATGTCAGGTCAAAGCGCTGCGTCTGTACCTCGGAGCGAAGATGTGCGCCTCGCCGCTGCTGCTCCTTGTAGATATAATATGCCATGGCGTGCCATCGCCGGCGGCATGGGCAACATACCTTGACCGATGTGCCGGCAACGATGAGGTCGTTGACGTGCAATTTCGCGACAAAGCCCCTTCCGGCTGGCACTCGTTCTGCCTCCGCGCTATTGCAAGCTCAGCAGATGGCCTCAGAACCATCTCGGCGACGCATCGAGAGGATTTATTCATGCAATCATTTCTGCGCAACGTCAATCTGCGGCCATCATGCTATGGTTGCCGCAGCCGTGGCGGCTCATCAGGCAGCGACATCACCATCGGCGACTTCTGGAGCCCGCCATCACAGCTCGATGACAACCGAGGCCTATCTGCCGTGATGGTATATACCGAGCGTGGCAAGGAGGCGCTTGGCGCCACTAATGCCGCTCTATCAGGTGTCGAATACGCTCGAGTTGCGCAAGGCAACCCATGTCTTGAACATAATGTGGCGCGGCCTCGCTCTCGCAAAATATTTTGGAAGCACTACCGCAGCGACTTTGCCAAAGCCGTCAGACTCAGCAAGCCCAAGCCATCGGCATATCAGAAGTTGAAATACCAGGCGTGGCGCTTGCTGCACGCCTTGCATCTCAAATAAACACATACCATACCGCACAAATGAAAATCGGCATTATCACTCAGCCATTGCGCAACAACTACGGCGGATTGCTACAAAACTTCGCACTACAGACCGCATTGCGCACTATGGGTCACACTCCGATTACCTTTGACCATTTTTGGACGCCTGACACTCTCAAAGGCAGGCTATATTATCGCATCAAATTTTTGACGGAAAGGAAATCCGGCTACGGCACACTCTTAGGCATTTGGCCGGCGATACAGACATTCAAGCAAAGGCATATCAACTTTGACCTTGACTTCGCAACAGAGTCAGGCTATCGCCGCCTCGAGCGCCGCCACAAGATTGATATGCTGCTGCTGGGCAGCGACCAAGTATGGCGGCCGCGATATGTGATAAATATGGCTATGGACTTTGGCGCATACGCCTCAGTGCCTGTTGCCTCATACGCCGCCTCGCTCGGCGTAGATAATTGGGAGTTCACGCCCCAGATGACGGCCGACGCTCGCCGATGGGCGCAGCGCATCAAGGCTGTGAGCGTGCGCGAAGCATCTGCCATCCCTCTGTTGCGCGAGCATCTCGGCATCAACGACATCACCCATGTGCTTGACCCCACTATGTTGCTTACTGCAGCTCACTATCGTGAGCTATATCCTCGCGCCCACGATGGAGCACCGCACCCCAAGCACCTGTTTGCTTACATCTTAGACGACTCTCCGGCAGCTGATGCCATACTCTCGGATATCGCAGCAAAGACAGGGCTGACCACTCTGCGCTCATCAATCGTTAAGACATCCTGTAGCTCGACGCCGCCCTTGTCGCCCGAGCAATGGCTGCAAGGAATTGATGATGCAGCCGTTGTGGTCTGCGACTCATATCACGGCGCAGTATTTTCTATAATATACCATCGGCCATTCTGGGTGCTCCCAAACAAGAAACGCGGCAATACACGAATCACCGGGCTGCTACACATGTTTGGCCTTGAAGACCGACTGCTCACCTCGGCGCAAGAGCCCGCCGGCGGCTGGCTGCGCCCCATTGACTGGGCGCCGGTCAACGAGCGTATGCGCCATTGGCGCAGCCTCTCTTACGACTACCTCAGCGCCATCACCCGATAATCACGCCCCATCTTAACAAGATCGGTAGCGCTGCAACATATTTCTATAAAAGGCAATCGGCGATATATCCTATTAAATCGTGAAAGTATCTGTCATTATTACCGCGTACAATTACGCCTCCTTTTTACCATCATGCATTGACAGTCTGAAGGCTCAGACTATAACTGACTTTGAGGCTATTATCGTAGATGACGGCTCTACCGATGACACCGCCTTAGTGGTAAAAAAATGCATATCGGGCGATGACCGCTTCAAGTACATATATCAAGCTAACCAAGGCGTAAGCACAGCGCGAAACACCGGCATCGAACATGCTAAGGGTGATTTCATCATATTTATTGATGGCGATGACAACGTAGAGGATAATCACCTTGCTACGCTCCTGGCCGGAATGGCAGAGGCTGATGTTGCAATGGTCATGATCGCGATAGTTAGTGGCACGAATACCGAGATACCGGCTGAGCGTCGGAACATCTTCAGCGCTATACCAATGGCCAAGCGTAGCGACTTTGCTTCATTGTTTGAGAAGTACCTTCTCTCATCG
>JBJEDF010000087.1:0-66161 GCA_051871765.1 Muribaculaceae bacterium | reverse complement strand
CTCGGCCTTAACTTTCTTAGAGGAAATTTATAATGATTTTAGCTAATAGCAAAATTTATCCCTAAAAATTGCGATAATTCTCTGCCTTTGCTGTATCTGTCACTGTCAGGCCCCCTGACTGCAAGAGGCAGACAAGGTCATGTGCACTGTTGTACGGCTTCGAAAATGAAATTCTGCTGCTCATTGTATAAAAAAACGACCCGCACATTTGAGCATCGTTGAGAGGCTTGGCGGGTTCTGGTGGCGCAAAGATACTGCTCTTATTTGGGATAGCCAAACTCTTTCAGAAAAAATGGAAAAATGGAAAAAGGCGTGGCTAAATAATCATATCGTGAGGAGGCGGCGCAGCAGCGGAGGCCTCACGAGGAGCCACGAGAGAGCTATGCTGACTATCGCGACGCTCGCAAACAGCAGGAAGTCGCTCAGATACGGCCTCAGAGCACCGACTATAATCCAGTGTATGGTATAGACCGGCACAAACAGCGGTGGCAGAGCCGCTGTAATGCGCGAGGCCTTTACGGGCACTCGCAGCAACAGCACAAACAGCGCCGTACTATATATGACCACGGGCAAGCTACCGTAAAAGCACTCTGCCGGCCACCGATTGCTCTGCCCGAGCATCACTGTGGCTACCACCGCCGGAAGCAGCAACAGCCACAGATGGCGCAACAGCCGCTGCAGCCGCGCCTCGCGCAGCAAGGCGCCCAGACACGCATAGCCAAGCCAATGCCACAAGCGCAAGCACTGAGGCGTGCGCATCTCCAGAGGCGCGCCGGCCACAAGCTCCTGCGCAAACGATACCGCCTGCCACACCAGCAGCCCCACGGTCAGGCCCACGAAGAGGCGGCGATGACGCTCATATAAGTAGCTCAGCAGCGGCATCACCACATAGACCGGCACCAACGCGGCGAGAAACCACAGCAACCCTAAATAATTATGCTGCAATATGCCCCTGTAGATATATTTGACGACGTCAATGGGCGTGCCCTCGCCTCTGATGACATATATGGCAATGGTATAGCAGAGGCCTACCAGCAGCATATACCTCGCTATCTTGTAGATCTTAAATGCACAGTAGCGCACCGTGCGTGGCCGTGTTATCTGCAGATAGCCCGTCATCATAAAAAACGCCGGTATGGCAAAGGACATGCAATAATAGGCCGCGGCATCAAACGTGTGAAGGCCTATGACGCCCAGCATTGCCACGGTCTTGATTAGGTCAAGCACCGGTATGCGCGATGATGATGCCGCGCAGCTGTCAGTCAAGGGCGTGCTCATTTTGAATGACGCCACGCGAATACGAGCGATAAGTGTCGCGCTCAAACTCATCAGCCGGCTCGGCGAGCTGTGTGTGATGGTCAAGGGCAAAAGCTATATATTTGATGGTGAGGCCGCGCGCCAGCCACTGCCGCTCATAGTGGGTCTTGATGTCCAAGATAGGGTCATCGAGGCCGGCGGCATAGAGGTCGGCGGTATCCACCTCCTTGCACAAGCCGTTAAGGTCGGCCATAGCGCGTGTGTATGCGTAGAGAAAGGGGCTGTCGGTCTTGAGACGCACCATGCCGCCATCGACAAGCACCTGCCGATACAGCTCCATAAAGCGGGTGGAGGTGAGGCGCTTGCGTGTCTTGCGCATCTGCGGGTCGGGGAAGGTAATCCATATCTCGCTGACCTCGCCCGCCGCAAAAAACGATGCCAGCAGCTCTATCGAGGTGCGCAGAAAGGCCACATTGCCCATGGCGGCATCGCGCGCCTGACAGGCGCCGGTGTACATACGCGCGCCCTTGATGTCGATGCCGATAAAGTTCTTATCGGGAAACATACGCGCCAGGCCCACAGTGTATTCGCCCTTGCCGCAGCCCAGCTCCAGCACTATGGGGTTGGTGTTGTGAAAGAAGTCTTCGTGCCAACGGCCACGCAAGCCGAAGTCCTCGGCCTTAAGACGCGCGAAGGGGTATTGGAGCACCAAGTCAATGGTCTCCATCTCGCTGAATTTGCGCAGTTTGTTTTTACCCATTTCGCTATCGGCGTGCTATCTTGAGTGAGGCATCGCGGCCGTCAGCCAAGCGAGCGCTCACGATGAAGACGTGAGCTTGCATCTGCGCGGTGGCGATGGTGACGATATCGGCATCAGGCTCTACGGCGGTGAGCAAGAGTCCGGCCTCATTGTAAAGAGCTATCCACGCTATCTCGAGGCCATCGATGCTCACCTCAAGGTCGGTACCCACAAAGCGGGCCTTCAGCGCCGGAGTGCCCTCCAGCGTGATGGTGGTGCGGGCATCGGTCACGTCAGAGCTGTACTTGACGATATTAAATTCGCGCCATTGGTCGGCTGTGGAGAAGTCGTCATACATATCATCGGCCACATAAAGCGTGACGGCAGGGCAGTCAACCTCGGCAAAAGCATCGGCGCCGGTGGCCGGCACCGCCTCCAGAGCCTGAGCATAGATCATCGAGGCTTTGAGGCCGAGGAAGGCGCCCTCGCCCACAGAGGTAATAGTGCCGGGGATAGTGATGCTGCCGAGGCCCTCCATACGCGCCATAGCATAATCGCCAATGGCGGTAGCGCCGCTGATGTTGACATTGTCAGTGGTGACGGCAGCGGTGCCCTTAAACAGGTAATTTGACACCTGTCGCACCTCCGGCGGCAAAATGGCGGCGGTGAGCTGCGTGCAGTCAAAGAAAGCGCCCTCACCCAGCTTGACGATGGCATTGGACAGATGCACCTCTGACAGTGACGCGCAATAGGCAAAGGCCCACGGGCCCACCACGGTGAACGAGGCTGCCGCCGATGCATCAAAAGCCTCGAGGCCCGAGCGCATAAAAGCGCCCTCGTCGATGACATACAGGTTGGGGCTCACGGCATAGTGGCGCAGCGAGGAGCAATTAGCAAAGGCATACTTGCCGATATTGCGCACCAGGTCAGCGCCCTCAAGGGTGGCCAGCGCCGAGCAGTCGGCAAAAGTGCCCTCGGGCAGGGTCTGCACGGCCAGCTTGGCCTTTGTCAGTGCCTTACAGCCGGCAAAGATGTAATTGCCATAGCTGCTGATGCCGGGCATATACACCTCTGTGAGAGCCGGGCAGCCCGCAAAGGCGCCGTCACCCACAGAGCTGATAGTGGTAAGCAGGTTCAGGGTCTGCAGCGCCGAGCCGGCAAAGGCCGACTGCTGTATCGCCAAGCCCTCGGCGGTCGGCATGTGGATAGTCGTTGCCGGGCAGCCGGCAAAAGCGCCCTCGGGGATAGTGTTGGCAGGCCACTGTTGGCGCCCGTGGAGCTTCGGGCCCTGATATTCGGCGATGGCGGCGGTGCCCATGGCCAGCGTCTGCAAGTTGGGCAGTTGCTGCCCCATGAAGAACAGGTCGGCGGCATTGACCGTGCCGGTAATCACCAGGTCGGTGACGCTCTCCGGAGACTCAACCGAGGCGGCGAGCTCGCCGGGCGTGCAATCCACTCTCAAGGTCTCGGCCTCAGCGCCGAGCGCAGCTATCAGCAGCGCAGCTGCCGGGAGGTATAAATGTCTGAACATAAATCTTTGGCTGTGTATCATTACTCGTGTAAGGTGTGGGGTATGTGATGTAAATTATTGTTTAATGATTAATCATATCGGCGGTGCCGGGGGTCAATTAAATGTCATCTGCATAGCTTCGATAAAGTCCTTGGCGCCGGGGTTTTGCTCTATGATATGCTCGAGCAGCTCCTTCTCGCTCCATGTCAGGGGCGATGTGCCCACATCGGTGATTTTGATGTCCATTGATAGGGCATCGTTGTGCAATCCGTGGCGCAAATAGGCCATCAGGGCGTCGAGGTTGTCATTCAATGCCGCCGCCTGAGCGCCGCTGTGCACGGTGACCACACATGCGCTGCCCTCGACCATGTCGAGCGAGGCATCGCGCATGGCGGCGATGAGCACGTGGCTATGCGGGTTCTCGTCAATATATCTGCTCCAGAGTTTCTTTATGTCATCGAGAGCAAAAGCATTGCTGCGCATGCCGGTGGGCGCCTTGACATCGGCGGGCGTTGCCTTGGCGGTGTCGCTGAGGCTCGCTATCGACATGGAGCGACCGCCCTGCAATCCGCGTGCCAGCTTGGGCATAGCGCTACCCATCCTGGGCAGCGACGCCGCGGCGGCCTTGGGCAATGCCGGCGCATAGGGCGAAGCCTTGGCGGCGGGCTGCGCTGCAGCAGCGGGTGTCGGCGCCGCTCCCGCCATCGGCGTCGGAGCCTTTGGGGCGGCGCTGCGAGGCTTGGCTATAGAGCGCAATAGCCCCTCTCCCTTGCCTCGTTTATTGGGGGAGGGGCTGAGTCGTTGGCACAGTCTGATGAGCGTCAGCTCCACTAAGAATTGCTTGTTAGTGACTGTGCGGAAGTTGAGGTCGGCATCATTGCAGAGCGCCATCGCCTGATACAGAAATTGTGGTGTGCAGCGCTTGGCGCGCTCAGTGATGGCTTGGCGCTCGTCATCGGGGGCCTCGAGGAGCACCGCCGTGGCCGGGTTTGACGCCACCATCAGGTCGCGCAGATAGTCGCCCAGGCCGGTGATGAAGAAATGCGAGTCAAAGCCTTTGTCGCGTATCTCCTTATAGATAAGCAGCGACGACTCCACATCCTGAGCGAGGAAGGCATCGAGCAGGCGGTCATAATACGAGGTGTCGAGCACATTGAGGTTCTCTATTGTGCTCTGATAGGTGATGTTGCCGCGCGATGATGCCGCCACCTGGTCAAAGATAGAGAGGGCATCGCGCATGGCTCCATCGGCCTGCCGTGCTATGACATTGAGCGCTGCCGGCTCGGCCGTGATGCCCTCTTGGCTCGCCACATACTGCAAGTGGCTGACCATGTCGGGGATAGTGATGCGATTGAAGTCATAGATTTGACACCGCGACAATATAGTGGGTATTATCTTATGCTTCTCGGTGGTGGCGAGGATAAAGATGGCATGGGCCGGTGGCTCCTCAAGCGTCTTCAGGAAGGCATTGAAAGCGCCCGTTGACAGCATGTGCACCTCATCGACGATAAACACGCGATAGCGGCCCTGTGTGGGCGGCACCTGCACTTGCTCTATCAGCTGATGCATGCTATCGACGCCGTTGTTTGACGCCGCATCAAGCTCAAGGATATTGAGCGAGCGGTTCTCATTGAAAGCTCGGCACGAGTCGCACTCGTTGCACGCCTCGCCATCGGCCGTGCGGCACGCACAGTTGATGGTCTTGGCAAAAATACGGGCGCACGACGTCTTGCCCACGCCTCGCGAGCCGCAGAAGAGGTAGGCATGCGCGAGGCGGTCGGTGGCGATGGCATTTTTCAGCGTCGCTGTCAATGCCGGTTGCCCGACCACGGAGGCAAAAGTCGCCGGCCTGTATTTTCGAGCCGATACGATATAATTTTCCATAATGCGCAAAATTACAAAAAATTCCGCTCACTATGGCGTCTTAACCCCATTTTTTGCAAAGATTTGCGCCGAATGGGCCTAATTGGCTAATTGGCGTTAGCGCCTGAGTCCGGCGTCAGCTCTTCTGATACTCAGTGGGCGACATGCCCGTCAGGTGCTTAAAGTATTTGCCAAACGACGACTGCGTGGAGAAGTTGAGGGCGTAGGCCACCTGCTGTATGTTCTTGCCCGAGAAGCGCAGCATATTCTTGGCCTCCATAATCACAAACTCGTCAATCCAGGCGGCGGCAGAGCGCCCTGTGGCCTCCTTGACCAGCAGCGACAGATACTTGGATGATATATACAGCTTTGACGCATAATAGGCCACTGACCGCTCGCGAGTGTAATTCATATGCACCAGCTTGATGAAATCGCGCACATAGTCGTGGCGGCGCGACAGCTGTCGCTCATCGCCGGTGTCGGCGCCGATGCGACGATAATAATACACCACCACCTGATAAAACATCGCGGCGATGAGGCTCGACGCTATGCTGCGCCCAAGCTGTGGGTTCTCTACATTGCGCGTGTTGAGATAGAGCATCTCGCAGTAGTGCTTGAGCACTTCTATCTCCTCGTTGTTGAGGTAGATTATCGGCTGAGGCCGCGTGTAGGTCATCGGCAGCGATATGCTGGTGAGGTTGATGTTGACACCTTGGAGAAACTTCTTATCAAAGAACAGCACATAAGCCTCATTTTCCTCGCTCGCATCTGTGCCCATCGATGCCACCGACATATTGTGCGACACCACCAGCAGCGAGCCGGGGCGCACTTCCACCTCATGGGTGTTGACCTGCAGCTTGGCGTGACCTTTGAGGGTCAGAGCCATTGCTATGCCGTCAATCTTTATCACTTGCTCATCGGTGGAGAAGACGTTGTGGTCTGCCGAACGCAGATGCGCGCATACGTATGCATCTTCATAGCGGCTAAATAAGTCGGATATCTCGCGTAGCCGCGAGACTTCGTCAAGCTGTATTGAGGTGCTGTATTCGGTGCTATTCATATTCTCACAGATTTCGTGCAAAAGTACAATTTCCACTCCAATCAGGCAAGATGACCGCCGAAAAATATTACATTTCAGACATATATTGTCTATTTTGACCACAAAATCACCGGGCGCTTCTCCCTTATAATATGTCACCTGTCACGAAAAGTTTGGCTATGTCAAACAGATTTGCTAATTTTGCGCTACAAAATGAAGTCTAACTAATTTTCAACGTTTTGGATATAGATCCTTTGCCGGCGATAGAGCCGGCCTTATGCTTTATCAATGCGGCGATTAGCGGCATCGCGCTCTCGCCCGCCGCTATCGTGGCTCTCGCAATAGCTTTGTGTTGCTTGATTATCTCCGGCTTTGTGTCGGGCAGCGAGATTGCCTTTTTCTCGCTCACTCCTCAGCAAATAGCCGACGCGGAGGACACTCGCCGCGGCAAGGCCATCAAGGCGCTCATCGAAAAGCCCGAGCGCCTGCTCGCCACAATCCTAATAGCCAACAACTTGGTCAATGTCACCATCGTAGTGCTCTGCAACTTTGCCCTCGGACCGGTGTTTGACAGCCTCAATGCCGTGCTGAGTTTTGTGTTGCAGACCATCATCCTCACATTCCTGATACTGCTCTTCGGCGAGATTATACCCAAGCTATATGCCAATCACAGCCCTATGGGATGGGCTAAAGGCGCCGTGGATATCATGACGATTATGATGCACGTGTTCTCGCCCCTGGCAGGCATGCTCGAGAGTTCGTCGGCGATTGTCAAGAAGGTGGTGCCTAAGCGCCCCGACAGCATCACCACCGATGACCTCAGCCAAGCCCTCGAAATAACATCCGGCACCACCAAGCCCGACAAGGATATGCTCGAAGGCATCTTGAAATTCGGCGACACCACGGCGGCCGAAATCATGACGCCGCGCATCGACATCACCGACCTCGACATCTCTGACTCCTTTGACAAGGTGGTCAAGGTGGTCATCGAGAGCGGATACTCGCGTATGCCCGTGTGCGACGGCAGCCAAGACAATATCAAAGGCATTCTCTATGCGCGCGACTTGCTCCCATACATCGGCCGCGAGAGCGCCGGCTTCAGGTGGCAGACGCTGCTGCGAGAGCCTTACTATGTGCCCGAATCGCGTATGATTGACGATATCCTCGAGGATTTTCGCCGACGCAAGCAGCACCTCGCCATCGTCGTCGATGAATACGGCGGCACTCAAGGCCTCGTGACCATGGAAGACGTGCTCGAGGAGATTGTTGGCGACATCAACGACGAATACGACCCCGAAGACCAGACCTTCAAGCGCCTGCGCGATGACACATATATCTTCGAGGGCCGCACCTTGCTCAACGACTTCTTCCGCATCACCGGCCTCGATGAGGCTGACTACGAGCCGGTGACCCAAGATGTGGAGACCGTGGCCGGCATGCTGCTCGCCATCAAAGGCGACTTCCCAAAAGAGAAAGAGCCTCTGGTATATGGCCACTGCCGTTTTCTCGTGCTCGAAGTGGTAGATCACCGCATCGTCAGCGTGCGCGTCAAGGTGATGCCCGAAATACAGCTGTCGTGACACGCCGCCCCTATCGCCGCCTTATGAAGCTCACTACAACACTCGTCTGGGCTATCGCGCTCGCCGGCACGGCCGGCACCGGCTGCTCGCGTGGCGGCGACATCACGCCGCGGCAGCAAGCCTATCCGCGAGCTGCCGTCTATGACAGCGCCTACACCGCCATTGACAGCGCCGGCGTCACCATTTTGGCCAACAGCGCCGCCGATGTCTCCTGTCCGCGCCGCGGCTGGCTCGACATTGCCTACCCCGCCTACCGCGCCACCATACACATCACCGTGGCCACAGCCTCCTCGCCCGACGACTACACCGCCATGATAGCCAACCGCCTTGAGCGCATGCGCCTCAACATAGGCGATGCCGAGGCCGCTCTGACCCATTATGCCGGCGCCGACAGCGCCTGGCGCTGCGAGATGGTGGACTGCGCCGAGCCTATAGCCACACCGCTGCAGTTTGTCGCGCACAACGGACACACCATCGTCAGCGGGGCCGCCTTCTTTGCCGATGTCACCCCGGCCACCGATGCCGACTCGATAGCGCCGATGCTGGCCACCGTCAGGCGCGATGTGATAGTAATGCTCAAATCGCTGCGATGATGACTGCCGTGCCCACCGAGTTGGATTTAGGCGCCGACACGCGCCACCGCGAGCTGCGAGTGTGGATTGCTCCCATACCTCAGGGCGCCGCCACAGCCCGCCGCGAGCGCGAGCGAATGGCCGTGGCCGCTGTGTTGCGCCACATCTTCGGCGGCGACACCACCATCGCCCACACCGCCGATGGCGCCCCGAGCCTGCCGCAACACCCGGGCCTGCTGATATCTATCTCGCATTGCCGCAGCCTTTGCGCCGTGGCCATCGCCGAGGGGCCGGCACTGATAGGCATTGACACCGAAGAGCCGAGGCCTCAGTTAGAGCGCGTGGCGCCAAGGGTGCTCTCTGCCGCCGAGATGGCCATATATGCGCCCGTCAGCGATGGCCTGCTGCAGGCATGGACCCTCAAGGAGGCGTTATATAAGGCAGCTCTCACGCCGGGCCTCGACTTCCGAGCCGACATACATATAAGCGACGCCCGCAGCACCCCGGCCGTGGCATACATAGGCGATCGCCCCTACGACGTGGTGTATAGCCGCCGGATAGCGCTCCGTGGCGCCGATGCTTTCGTAAGCGTGGTGGCGCAGCATCTATGCATTGACTGATGGCGCCCCGGAGACAGGCCACGCAGCACGCACCTTAGACTCGCAAAATAAAATTTACAACCAAATAGTAGTTTTATATAAATAAATTAGCTACCTTTGCCGTGACGTAGCGCGCAGAGTGTGCCTGACACGGCGCATGAGGCGTGGCGGCGTCAAGACGTTAACCTAAAATCAACCGTACAGCCCGCTTCGGGCTTTGTAGAACAACAATTATCAAACAAAACGTGCTATGTTAGAGAAGACTAACGTCAAAGTTCTCGACAAGGTAGTCGTGCGATTTTCGGGCGACTCCGGCGATGGTATGCAGCTCGCCGGCAACATCTTTACCAACGTCTCTGCCGGCGTAGGCAATCAAGTTTCCACCTTCCCCGACTATCCGGCCGAGATACGCGCCCCGCAAGGCTCGCTCGGCGGCGTCTCCGGCTTCCAGGTGAGCGTGGGTATGAATGTGCACACCCCCGGCGACCTCTGCGATGTGCTCCTCGCCATGAACGCGGCAGCCTTCAAGCAGAATGTCAAGTATGTCAAGCCCACCGGAGTGGTTATCGTGGATATCGACTCCTTCAGAGAGGCCGACCTGCGCAAAGCTCTCTACACCACCGATGACCCTTACACCGAGGTTGGGTGCAAGGCACAGGTGGTAGAAGTGCCCGTCACCTCCATGACGAAAGCCGCACTCGCCGACAGCGGCCTCGATATCAAGAGTGTGCTCAAATGCCGCAACATCTTTGCCTTAGGATTAGTGTGCTGGCTCTTTGACAGACCCCTGGAGAGCGCCATCCACCACCTCAAAAAGAAATTTGCCAAAAAGCCCGCCGTCTTCGAGGCCAACGCCAAAGTGCTGCAAGCCGGTTATGACTACGGCCACAACATTCACGCTTCGGTATCCACTTATCGCATCGAGACCGAAGACCCGCGTCCCGGCATATACACCGACATCAACGGCAACACCGCCACCGCCTACGGCCTCATCATGGCCTCTGAGAAGAGTGGCCGACCGCTATACTTAGGCTCCTACCCCATTACCCCGGCCACTGACATCCTCCACGAGCTCGCCAAGCGCAAGGACCTCGGCGTCAAGGCCGTGCAGATGGAGGACGAGATAGCCGGCGTTTGCTCGGCTATAGGCGCCGCTTTTGCCGGCAACCTCGCCGTCACTTCCACCTCCGGCCCCGGACTCGCACTCAAGAGCGAAGGCATAGGCCTCGCCGTCATGGCTGAGCTGCCGCTGGTGGTTATCGACGTGCAGCGCGGTGGCCCATCTACCGGCCTGCCAACCAAGACCGAGCAGACCGACCTCTTCCAGGCTCTATATGGCCGCAACGGCGAGTCGCCACTGTGTGTGGTAGCCGCCGCTTCGCCCACTGACTGCTTCACCATGGCTTTTGAGGCTTGCCGCATAGCTTTGGAGCACATGACTCCCGTGATACTCCTCACCGATGCATTCATCGGCAATGGCTCAAGCGCGTGGCGCGTGCCCGACGCCGATGAATATCCCGAGATACACCCGCCGCTGCTGCCCGCCGACCGCTGCGACGGCACATGGCGCCCCGTGGAGCGCGATGCCGACACGCAGGTGAGATACTGGGCTATCCCCGGCACGCCCGGCGCGCAGCACCGCCTCGGTGGCCTCGAGAAAGACGCCGTCACAGGCGCTATTTCCACCGACCCGACCAACCACCAGCGCATGGTCAACATACGCCGCGAGAAAGTGGCTCGCATTGCCGACGATATCCCCGAGCTCACCGTGCAGGGCAACCCCGACGCTGACACTCTCATCATCGGATGGGGCGGCACTTACGGACACCTCATCACCGCCACCGGCGAGCTCAACGACAGCGGCAACGACGTGGCCCTCGCCCACTTCCGTTACATCAACCCGCTGCCCGCCAACGCCCTCGACGTCATTCGCCGATACAAGCGCGTAATCGTGGCCGAGCTCAACACCGGCATGTTTGCCGACTTCCTTCAAAGCAAGCTCCCCGGTGTCAACATCCTGCGCATCAACAAAGTGCAAGGCCAGCCATTCGCAGTTAGCGAAATAGTGGAGCAAGTAAAATCACTCATGAAATAACACCTCGCCATGCAACCGACTATCAACACCCAATCTTCATACACTCCCGCCGACTTCAAGAGCGACCAAGCTGTGCGTTGGTGCCCCGGATGCGGCGACCATGCCATCCTCAACACCCTGCATAAGGCCATGGCCACCCTCGGCATCGCCCCGGAGATGACTGCCGTGATTTCCGGCATCGGATGCTCGTCTCGCCTCCCTTACTACATGAACACCTACGGCTTCCACACCATCCACGGCCGCGCCGCTGCTATCGCCACCGGCTTCAAAGTAGCCAACCCGCAGATGACCGTGTGGCAAATATCAGGCGACGGCGATGGCCTCGCCATCGGAGGCAACCACTTTATCCACGCCGTGCGTCGCAACATCGACATCAATATGGTGCTCTTCAACAACAAAATCTACGGCCTCACCAAAGGGCAATACTCCCCGACATCGGCCCGCGGATTTGTCTCTAAATCATCGCCTTACGGCACCACCGAAGACCCATTCATCCCCGCTGAGCTCGTCTTCGGCGCTCGCGGCAACTTCTTCGCCCGCTCTATTGACGTGGAGCTCGCCACATCACAAGAGGTATTTGTCGCCGCCGCGCGTCACAAAGGCGCCTCCGTAGTGGAAGTGCTGCAAAACTGCGTCATCTTCAACAACGGCATCCACAACCCCATCACCGACAAAGAGGTGCGCGCCGACCGCACTATACACCTGCGCCACGGCGAGAAGATGGTTTTCGGCAAAAACGGCGACAAAGGACTCGTGCAAGACGGCTTCCTCATCAAAGCTGTGACAATAGGCCAAGACGGATACACCATCGACGATGTGCTCGTGCATGACGCCCACACGCCCTCAAACTTCCTCCACCAGCAGCTCGCCATGATGGACGGCGACACACTGCCGCTGGCCGTCGGCGTCATTCGCGACGTAGAGGCTCCAACCTACGACGCCGCCGTAGAGGCGCAAGTAGCCGAGGTGCGCGCCAAGAAGGGCCACGACAGCCTGCGCTCGCTAATCCTCGCCGGCGAGACCTGGGAGGTGAAGTAACCTCCGGCTCTGACTCATACCGCCGAGGGCGCCCCGACTCTGCTCAGGGCGCCCTCGCTGCTCTCTCTCCAATCTGCCGCTCAGCTATGCTTCTCAACACAATTCATTGTTATACGAAATGATGATTTTTGATTTTTTTGGCTGCAAGCTATGTAATGTTTCAAACATTCGCTATCTTTGTAGATTAAAACAGCAAAAACTCTCGTGAGCGATGAATGAGCAGTCATTAAGCCGGTTGTATCTCAAGGATACGGCGTTTCAGGATTTGATGCAACGGCGCGTATTCAACGTGCTGCTGATAGCCTCACGCTACGATGCCTTTATGATGGAGGAGGACGGGCGCGTGGAGGAGCAGCTCTATTTTGAATATGTCGCTCTCAACCTGTCGTCGCCGCCGCGTGTCACTCAGGTGTCGCACATCAGCGAAGCGCTCGAGGCTATGCGGCAGAAACCTTTTGACCTGGTCATCGCTATGCCCGGCGTGGAGCTGTCTGAGACCTTCAGCGGCGCCGCGTGCATCAAAGCCGAATACCCTGACACTCCGATCGTGGTGCTCACTCCTTTCTCAAAGGAGGTGTCGCGACGCCTCGCCAGCGAGGACTTGTCAAATATTGACTATGTATTCTCTTGGCTGGGCAATGTGGATTTGCTGCTCGCCATCATCAAGCTGCTCGAAGACAAGCTCAATGCCGACGACATCACGCAGGTGGGCGTGCAGATGATAATGCTCGTCGAAGACTCGGTGCGCTTTTACTCGTCGGTATTGCCTCACCTGTATAAGTTTCTCCTCAAGCAGTCGCGCGTATTCTCCACCGAGGCGCTCAACGACCACGAGCGCATGCTGCGTATGCGCGGCCGACCCAAGATTATGCTCGCGCGCGATTACGAGGAGGCTATAGCCCTCTATGAGCAGTATGGCAAAAACATGCTCGGCGTCATCAGCGACGTATCGTTTGCTCGACAAGGCGTCAAGGACTCGGAGGCGGGGCTGCGGCTGGCGGCTTATCTGCGCGAGCACGACCCATACCTGCCTATCATCATCGAGTCTTCTGAGATTGACAATGCCCGCAAGGTAAAGTCCTTCGGCGGTATATTCCTCGACAAAAACTCCAAAAAGCTATCGGTAGATCTGGGCGAAGCCATCATGAACAATTTCGGCTTTGGCGACTTTGTGGTGCGCGACCCCGACAGCGGCGCCGAGATAATGCGCCTCACCAACCTCAAGGATATGCAGAAGCGCATCTTTGACATCCCCGCCAACGCCCTCTTCACCCACGCCTCTCACAACGATATCTCGCGCTGGCTTTACTCCAGAGCCATGTTCCCCATTGCCGAGGTCATCAAGCAGCACCGTTTTGCCTCAATCGACGAGGCGCCTGCCGTGCGCCGGTTTTTCTTCGACGTGATAGTGAAATACCGCAAGATGAAAAACCGCGGCGTGGTGGCCGTCTTTCAGAAAGACCGCTTTGACCACTACTCCAACTTCGCACGCATCGGCGAGGGCAGCCTCGGCGGCAAGGGCCGCGGCCTTGCTTTTGTAGATTCCATCATCAAGAAGAACCCCGTGTGCGACGACTTCCGGGGTGTCACCATCTCGATACCGCGCACCGTGGTCCTCTGCACCGACATCTTTGACGAGTTTATGGCGGCCAACCGCCTATACCCTATCTCGCTGAGCGATGCCGCCGACGAGGTCATACTCGAGCACTTCCTGGCGGCGCGCCTGCCTCAGCGCCTCATCGACGACTTCTTTGCCCTCTTTGAGGTGGTGGATAGGCCCTTTGCCGTGCGCAGCTCGAGCCTCCTCGAGGACTCCCACTACCAGCCTTTTGCCGGCATCTACGCCACATATATGGTGCCCTACGTCAGCGACAGATACGAGCGGCTGCGCCTCCTCAGCAACGCCATCAAGGGCGTGTATGCTTCCGTATTCTACAAAGCCAGCAAGGCCTATATGTCGGCCACCAGCAATGTCATCGACCAAGAGAAAATGGCCGTCATAATACAAGAGGTGGTAGGCGAGACTCGCGGCGACATCTACTTCCCCTCGTTTTCGGGCGTGGCACGCTCGCTCAACTACTACCCGCTCGGCGACGAGAGCGCCGAAGACGGAGTGGCCGAGGTCGCGGTAGGCCTCGGCAAATACATCGTAGATGGCGGCTTGAGCCTCCGCTTCTCGCCGCTGCACCCCGACCATGTGCTGCAGACATCGACGTTGGAGCAGGCGCTGCGCAACACCCAGACCACGCTTTACGCCCTCCCGGCAACCGACGACGCCACCCCGGCGGCGGCCGACTTCACCGTCGATGATGGCTTCAACATCATAAAGCGCCCCGTGCAGGACTTTGCCGGCACCGGTGCGCTGCGCTACACGGTGTCAACCTACAATGCCGCCGACGGAATACTCAACGACCACGACTGCGGGCGCGGCCGTCGGGTGGTCTCGTTCAACAATGTGCTGCGCGACCGCGTATTCCCCCTCGCTCCGGCCATCGACTTCATGCTCAAGCAGGGGCAGAGCGCCATGCAGCGCCCCGTGGAGATAGAGTTTGCCGGCAACATCGAGCCTGACGCCGCGGCAAAAGCCGATGCCAAAGGTCACATCTATTGGCTCCAGATAAGGCCCATCATTGACCGCAAAGAGCTCGTCAGCGATGCCTTGCTCGACGCCGACCCCGACAGCATCATCTTGCGCAGCGACACCGCCATCGGGCACGGCAGCATCGAGGGAATACACTGCATCGTCTATGTCAAAACTCAAGGCTTTGACTCTGCCAACAATGCCCGCATTGTCGAGCGCCTCGACGCCATCAACCGCCGATTTCTCGCCGCCGACGAGAACTATGTGCTCATTGGCCCCGGCAGATGGGGCTCCAGCGACCCGGCGCTCGGCATTCCCGTGCGTTGGAGCGACATCTCCGCCGCCCGACTCATAGTGGAGTCGGCGCTTGACAACTACCGCATCGAGCCCAGCCAAGGCACACACTTCTTCCACAATCTCACATCCTTTGGCGTGGGATACTTCACCATCAACCCCTTTGGCGATGACGGCGTGTATCGCGCCGACATGCTCGACGCCATGCCCCCCGAATACGACGATGAATACCTGCGCGTGGTGCGCTTCTCCGAACCGCTGCTCATTGCCATCAACGGCTGCAAAGGCGTGGGCATCGTGGCGCGCAACGACGCCGACCCCGGCACCACGTCTCTCACTTCATGAATAATGAATATATAATCTTCACCCCTATCATACACTTTCACAGCCATGAGCTTCATCAACAAACTGAAACGCGGATTAGGTTTTGGCATTGACGACAACGACCCCCTCTATGCCGATGCCGATGATACCACTCAAAAGCCCGACATCACTGCCCCCTCCACCACTTTGCCGGCGGGAAGCCCCGTGGCGGCGCCGGCTGTGTCAGCCGCCGAGCCTCCGGCGATGTCTGATGATGTGCGAGGCGCCATCTTTGACCATGTGATAAAGGTCTTCAACGATGCCCAGCCTGCCTTTATCCGTGAGGCTCTCGACCCCGAGGCCCAGAAGCATTTCATCATGCAGTCGCTCGACCAATCAATCAAGGACTACCTCGATATGCTCACCCTGAAGGCTCAGCAGTGCTGCGAGCAGCAATGGCTCGGCGAGCACAACAAGCTCGTGGCTGAGATGGACGCCCTGCGCTCCAAGACACGCGAGATCGAGGCTCAACGCTCCGAGATACAGCAGCGGCAGCTCAGTGCCGACCGCCAGAAGCGGGCCCTCGCCGACCGTGTCCACGACCTCGAAGCGCAGGTGGCCCATCTCGAAGCCGAACGCGAACAGTTTGACCTCGAGAACAAAAGCCTCGTCAACAAGCTCAAAGTCGCCAACTTCCACTCTGAGGAGGCCGACACCCTCAAAGCGCAGATTGACAGCCTCAACGCCGAAATATCCACCCTGCGCAATGACCCCAACGCCGCCACCGCCGAGCTTAACGACAAGATAGCATCGCTGTCCGACGAAAATATGGCGCTATCCAAGCAAAACAGCGACCTTTCAGCCAAATGCGCCGAGCTGACAGAGCGATGCGACAACCTCACCGAGCAGATGCGCGTGGCCGACGGTCTTTACTCCGACCTCAGAGCCAAGTTTGCGACTAAGTCTGAAGAGCTCGACAAGGCCGTGAATATGCTCGGCGAATTAGAAGAGATACACTCCAACATGCAGAAGATGGCCGACACTATGCAGAAGCGCAAAGCCAAAATCGATGAGCTAAAAGCCGAAAACGCCGCCCTGCAGCAGCAGCTTGACGAGCTCAAGAGCCGACAAGCCGACTCCTCCATCGCCGCCGACACCCCGGCCGACTACACCGCCACGGCTGCTGATACCGATAAGGCCGCTGCCGCCGCTGATGACAACCCACCGGTGATTTCCGACGACGACCTCTCGGCCATGGAGGAGACATTCGAAAATGACGACTGGATGAGCAACGAGCCCCCGGCGGCCAGCCTATCCGCGCTGACAGCGCAGCAGCAGCGACCCGCCGGCGATGACGACTTCGGATATCACTCGCCGCGAAAACACCCCTCGCCCCGCGAAAACAACGGCCAGATGTCGCTATTCTGAGCTCCACGCCCCACCCCCGCGCCACATAACGCTAATATTATTACTAATACACATTCTCACTACCACTATTCATCACGAATGAACAAGACTGCTCACATCATACTGCTCACCGCCGCTATCGCCATGGCCGGCAGCGCCGACGCCTATGCCGCTTCGCCCGTGAGCGACATCGCTCCCTACGTATTCCCCGCCAACCGCCCCGCCGAGCCCGATGGCTTCACCTACATGCCCGACGGAGCCACATACCTGCGCCTCTCTGACGACAACCGCCGCATCGAGGCCTTCGACACCAAGACCGGCAAGCGCCTCGACGACGTCTTTGACGTGGCCAACACCCGCGAGACTTCTTTGGCGTCAATCGAAGGCTTCTCTATCAGCGACGACGCCTCAAAGATAATGGTGTGGCGCGACAGCAAGCCCATATACCGTCGCTCCACCACCGCCGAATACTACATCTATGATGTGCGCTCGCGCCTGCTCAAGCCCCTGTCGCCGGAGCACCCGCGTCAGCAAGCCCCGCTTTTCTCGCCAAATGGCCGCATGGTGGCTTTCGTCGCCGACAACAATATCTACGTCAAGAAGCTCGACTACAACACCGAGGTGGCCGTGACAACCGATGGCCTGCGCAACAGCATCATCAACGGCGTGCCCGACTGGACCTACGAGGAGGAGTTTCAGACCACATGCTCCATGGCCTGGGCCCCTGACAACCTCACCCTTTGCTATCTCAGATATGACGAGAGCCGTGTGCCCATGTACCAATTCCCGCTATACGAGGGCACCTGCGAGCGCCTCGCCGACAACGCTTACTACACCGGCAGCTACTCCTACAAATACCCGGTGGCCGGAGCCCAAAACTCGTGCGTGACGCTCCACAGCTACGACATCGAGACACGCAAAATCAAGGACATCGCATTTGCCGACACGCGCATAGAGTACATCCCCATGATAGCCTACGCCGCCGACCCTCAAAGTCTAATCGTGGCCACGCTCAACCGCGACCAAAACCATCTCGAAATCTACAGCGTAAACCCCAAATCCACCGTCGCAAAGTCAATCTACACCGAGGACTCCAAGACGTGGATTACGCCGGCCACATACGCCGACATACACTTAGGCAAAGACTCCTTTGTGGTGATTTCTTCGAAGTCAGGCTATGCCAACCTCTACCAATACAGCTATGCCGGCGCCCTGATGCGCACCATCACATCAGGCACCGACGAGGTCACAGCTTACTACGGCAGCGATGCCGCCGGATGCCACTACTATCAGGTGGCTGCCCCCTCGCCGCTGGAGCGAACGCTGCGACGCATCGACCGCAAGGGAGTGGTCGCTGACATCTCGCGCAACGACGGCACCGCCGCCGCCACTTTCAACCCCTCCATGGACTACGTCACCATCAAGTATAGCAACCCCTCCACGCCACCCGTATATACCCTGTGCACCGCCGCCGGCAAGAGTGTGCGCACCCTCGAGGACAATGCCGCCTACGCCGCCCGATATGCCGGCAAAATACCTGCCAAGGAGTTTTTCTCCTTCAGCTCTGACGGTGTCTCACTCAACGGCTACATCATCAAGCCCGCCGGCTTTGACGCCGCGCGCCGATACCCCGCCATCATGACGCAGTATAGCGGCCCCGACTCGCAGAGCGTGCTCAACCGTTGGGAGATGGATTGGGAATACTACGCCGCCATCAAGGGCTATGTGGTGATATGTGTCGATGGCCGTGGCACCGCCAATCGCGGCCGCGACTTCGCCGGCATCGTGTATCGCGACTTAGGCCACTACGAGACCATCGACCAGGTCAACGCGGCCCGCTATGCCGCCGGGCTGCCATTTGTCGATAGCTCGCGCATCGGCATCTTCGGCTGGAGCTACGGCGGCTACGAAGCGCTCATGGCCATCACCGCCGACGATGCCCCTTACGCCGCCGCCGTGGCTGTAGCTCCCGTCACCGACTGGCGCTTTTACGACACCGTCTATGCCGAGCGATATATGCTCACCCCCGCGCAAAACGACAGCGGATACGACGCCTCGTCGGCCCTGCGACGTGCCCTGCGCCTGCGCAAACCCCTGCTGCTGATGCACGGCACCGCCGACGACAATGTGCATATCGCCAACACCATGCAGTACGTCTCCACGCTGCAGAGCGCCGGCATACTGTGCGACATGCTGTTGTTCCCCAACATGAACCACTCCATCAAGGGCTGCAACGCGCGCGCCGTGGTCTATGCCAAGATGCTCGACTTCTTTGACAAAAACCTCAAGTAAGCTGCAAACCATAGCGCCGCATAAAGTGTTTGATATATAGTTATGACCACCACGCCCCGACAGCAAGTTATCATCAAGGCGCTGCACTCGATGTGGCGGGCGTGGTCATTGTCGCTCGGTGCCATGGCCTCGCTGTTGGTGCTGGAGCTGATGATACCCAAGATATGGCTGCCGGCGGTGGCCATAGCCGAGTCGTTCGGCCTGCTCTTGGCGGCCCGCGGGCGACTGATGCCGCGCAAGTTTGCCTGCTCGCTGCTGCTCCTCGCCGTGGCCCGCATCATAGCCATAGTGGCGGTGGTGATGGCCGTAATCTCACTCCTCGCCGTCACCAAGCCCGGTGGCATCATTATCGACATGACGCCCGACAACCGCGACATTCCATACATCACCGGGCTGATACTCTTCCCCGTGTCGGCGATAGTCAGCGCCGTCATGCGCGGGCGCGCCGGACACAACCGCTGGTGCTGCAGCTGCCGCAACCTCAACGGCTTCTTCCCCGGCGACAACTTCCTCGCCGCCCTCTACGCCCGCGAGACACGCTACCAGCTCATGAGCGTAGCCATCTTATCATCGGTGCTCTCGGCGGTGCTCTGGTGGTACTATTTCAGCTTCTACATCAACGTCAACCTCAACGGCCCCGACCATTTCTTCTTCACATATATGCCGCTGATTGTGTATGCCGTGTCGCTCGGATATATGTACATGCGATACTGCAACCTCTACGCCATCTACGGCGCTGACGCCGACGGCGAGGCGCCTCGTGCCGCCGCCGGCTCGGCGCTGAGGGTCCTCATCATCAGCAACGACAGCATCTTGCTCGAGCGCCGCCCCAACGGCCGATACGACACCCCCGCCACGATGCCTATCACCTCCGGCGCCGACGCCTCCGAGACCGCCGTGCGCGCCCTGGTGCAGCGTTATGTGCCCCAAGATTGCATCGGCGCCACACGTTATCTTTACCGCGGCAACGGCTTCATGCCCGGCACCGGATATGTACACTACGCCGCTTTTGTCGATGACTCCGCCGACACCCCCGACGGATGCCAACGTGTGGCCATCGAGCGCATCATGAGGCTCATGCGGCAGGGTGAGCTCGCCATCGACCTTATGGCCGAGATTTCGCGCATCCACACCATCACCATGGCGTGGAAGACCTACGACAAGACGGGCCGCCGCCTTTACCGCATCAAGCGCTACGTGCCCACATTTCATATCGCCGACCTTAAGGACTGGGCCGTGGATTACGACGACCTTTCGTGGTATCAAGTCGCCGCCAACAATGAGGACTGTCGTTTTTATCGCATACGTCGCCTTTGGCAGCGCCTATGCCGCAGAGCACCATCGTCAACGCATCAATAGCCCGTCATCGCCTCGCTATGCACACTTCTCTAATCGTTATCACAGGCCCGACAGCTTCGGGCAAGACGGCACGAGCCGTAGATCTCGCCCGGGTCATCGGCGGCGAAATCATCAGCGCCGACTCGCGACAAATCTACCGCGGCATGGACCTCGGCACCGGCAAGGACCTCCACGAATACGGCAACGTGCCATACCACCTCATCGACATCGCACCGGCGGGATATAAATACAACCTCTACGAGTATCTGCGCGACTATCGCCAAGCATACGACGACATCTGCGCACGTGGGAGGCGACCCATCCTCTGCGGAGGCACCGGCCTATATGTGGAGTCTGTGCTCAACGGCCTGCAGCTGCCTGAAGTGCCCGCCAACGAAGCCCTGCGGCGCCGTCTGGCACCTCTGTCGCTCGCCGAGCTTTCCGACATCCTCGCCTCGATGAAGCAGCTCCACAACACCACCGACATCGACACCCCCAAGCGCGCCATTCGCGCCATAGAGATAGAGACATACTATCGCGAACACCCCGACGCCGCCACTCACGCCGTGCCACACCCCGTGGCCGATGCCGTCATCGTGGGCGTGTCAATACCGCGCGAGGAGCGCCGCCGGCGCATCTCCGACCGGCTGCGAGCACGCCTCGACAGCGGCATGGTAGAGGAGGTGCGACGACTCATCGCCGAGGGCGTCGCCCCTGACGACCTTATATACTACGGCCTCGAATACAAATACATCACCTCCTACGTCATAGGCCGCTTGACCTACGATGAGATGGTCGCTGCCCTCGAGATTGCCATTCACCAATTTGCCAAGCGGCAGATGACATGGTTCAGAGGCATGGAGCGCCGTGGCTTCACCATCCACTGGCTGCCGTGGGATTGCGACTGCACCGAGTTTGTTGACCGCGTCAAAGCTCTCATCTCATGACACTTAGGCTGCTTTACATATTGAGACCCCTTGTGGCCACGCTGATGGCGGCAGCCGCGCTCCACGCCTCCGCCTGGCAGGCAACGCCCGCAGCCGCCGGCCTACACCTCACCGACAGCATCGCCGCCGCCTACACATCGCTCGACTACACCGTGCGAGCCGCCATCGACAGCCGCGCCGAGGCTTCGTGGGGCATCGTCTGGGGCCTCACCTCGCCCGGCGACTACCGCGGCATCTCCGTCACCTTCGCCCCGCAGGGCGCCGCCGACGAGGTCTATGACCAAAGCATCACCGTGACCCAATATGCCGTCGCCGACGGCACGCGACGCGTCATCAGCACCGCCGACTACCCCGCTCGCGACATCGACCCGCGACACGACGGCTTCTCGCTCAAGCTGCAGGTGCGACCCTCCGGCGCCATCGTGTGCGGTGGCGCGGCGATGCCTCTCTTTGAGGAGATGGTTGAGCGGCCCGCCGACGCCCCCGCTGCGCTGGGCTTCACATCTTCAGCCCCGCTGACCATCATGCACTGCGATATGCACTGCGACACCATCAGCCGCCGACTACACATCGACCCCGCATCTATCAGCGCTCGCATCGACACCTCTGACCCTCACCAAGGCTTCTGGACTTACTTTGACCGCGACACCGACCCCGCATTGGCAGCGCTCGGCGGCTCTTACGAGCTCGCCACGGTGCCGCGCTGCGACGCCACGCCCGGATATCTCATCATATACCTGGGCGGCGCTCCGCAAGGCAGCCAATGGCGCCCCGGCGACGTCAAAGGCATACTCACCCCCACCATCTTCAGCCACCACTACGACCTGCTGTGGCTCGACGAACAAGGCATCGCCATGACGCGCGACCAAAGCGCCACCTTCGATGCCTCAGGGGCGCTGCTGACGCTGTCATTCCCCCTCTACAAAGCCACCATCCGCTTCTCGCGCCACTAATCACCACACACCCCCCCCAATAGCCGCCGCTAATATCAGGCTGAAAGCCGTCACCACGACGAGCCTGAAGGGCTCGCCGTGCAATAGCCGGGGGCGAAGCCCTCGGAAAGCAGCCCCTACGCATAAAGTCTGCAAAGACGCCACCTTGGCTACTTTAGCTGCGATTATGATATTGATTAACAATTGTTTGCGAGGGGCAAGGTTTCGCCTTTCAGGCTTTATAATAATGATGACGCCAACCGAGGGCTGCGGTCGCCCCCGGCGACCTTGCCCCCGGCTATTGCACAGCAGCCCCTAACGGGGCCTCCGTGGTTTTGCCCTTCAGGCAAAATCAGCCTCCGTCTGATATACGTGCCACGCATCAACCACACCGCCCGCCAAATGCCTTGTAGGGGCGCAATATTTTGCGCCCGCATCAACCGCGCCACCCACCGCGCCGCCCACCACCCACGCAATGCCGCGCGATGCGCACCCAAAAGTTAAACTTGGTTAAATAATTAGATGGCTCTAAAAAAACTATGTACATTTGCCACACCTAAGCGGCGTATGCGTCGTCGCTTGCCATGAAAACTACTTTATATCAGCATACTTACTTTATTAACTACTTTATAAATCAATACCAAGAAAATGGACAAACGTATTAGAAAACTATTATGTTGCCTATTCCTATGCAGCATAATATCATCTGTGATACCCTCATACGCGTGGGATCCAAATGCCACGTATGCCTTCCAGGGATATTCGGTAAAGGAAGTTGGCGATTGGACAGATATCACACTTACCAAAGATGGAGATGTATGGTACACCACTCTGACTCCTCAGACTACTACGACACTCTACTACAAAATTCATTACAATAACTCCAATCTCGTCGGCGGAGAATCGCGCAATGCTGATGGTGTCTGGACCTCCGGCACATGGGATGCAAATGAAAGCAGCTTCACAAATGTAAAGCTCGGCGTAAAATACCGCTTTGAAATACGCTTGACAGATAACAACAACAAGATTCAAGCTCGTATGTATGTGGACCCGGACGACCTTTACCTTATTGGTGATGTCAATGGCGGGGCACACGCTGATGCAAATTACAAGTTTACTCGCGAAAACAACGTTTACACTCTCAAGAATGTAAGACTCAACAATGATTGGTTCAAGATTAAAGATGGTTCTTCCGATTGGAGTTCAGCTTCATTCAATGCCGGAGCCGGAAATACATCAATGGCATTAGATACCGACTATGCAATCTATAGCGGCGGCAGTAATTGTGGTATGTCATCAGACAATGGCTATGTTGACATTACATTCACATACACTCCCGGTGTCAATTCAAGCAATGCCACAGAAATCGGCAAAATCCGCGTCTCCAAGGCCACCGACACCTACACGCTCAAGGTGGGCTCCACGGAGGCCAACCTCTCGACCTCTGACGATGGCGCCACATACACCGGCACCACCACCCTCAGCGCTTCACAAGCTATCACGCTCCTCAAAAACGGCACTGAGACGCTCTATGCCTCTGAGACAGCCACTTACACCGGCGGCGATGCCACCTACACCATGACCGGCACCTCGGGCGGCGTCACCACCGGCACGGGTGAGTTCTCCGGCAACTACACCTTCACATACACCCCTGCCGATCAGAAGCTCACCATCTCCGGCGCAACGATGACCGTGCCGACCTACACGGTAATAGTGTTTGGCGACGTAGAGGGTGGTAACTGGAGCGGGTCAGGCATCACCTTGACGCAGAAAGAGGGCACCACCACCTACACCGGCACCGTAAAGATGAAAGAAGGCAGCCAGCACTTCCGCGTGAAAATCGACGACTCTCAATATGGACCGCAGACCGACGAGGCCGACGAGTCCGTGACCATAGGCACCGCCAAGCAGATGTACAACAACTACAAGACAGCTCTCACCGTGAGCGACGCGCTGAAGTATATCTTCACCGTTGACGCCACGGCAAAGACCGTGAAGCTCGACTACATCAACTTCGTGATACGCACCAGCGCTGCCGACAATTTCAGCACCGACGCCTACACCTTCAGCACCACCGACGGCAAGACCTACACCTGCACCGGAGTCACCCTCGATGCCGGCACTCAGTTTAAACTCAAAGAGGCCGGCGATGAGGTATGGCTGGGCAAGTCAAACCTGACTGTCACCGGCGCCGACATCACCGCCGGCGACACCGACACCGACAACATCAAGTTAGTGTCAGGCATCAAGAATGCCACCGTCACCTTTGACGTCACCAACTACTCACTGACCATCGTCAGCGAGGAAGAGGTCAAGCAGTTCCCCGACCCCGGTGAAAACTATATCTGGGGCGACGCCACTCTGACATTTGAATATCGCAACGACGACAACCCCTCAGCCGCCTGGACGTCAATTCCCCTGACATTCGACAAATACGATAGCGACACCAATCCTTACGGCCTCGAAGCTTACGCCTCAGAGCCCTTTGAGGTAGCCGTCAATAACCTTGACTGGCGCATACGCACCTCCACCGGATATATCGTGCGCAAGGGCGCATCAACGGCGGTAAGCGTATGGCTCCAAGACTTCTGCAAAGACCTCACCGCCGTCAACAACACCTTTGAAGGTCTCACCCCCGGTGTCAAATATCGCATTGTGATCGACACCACCCACGGCGACGGTGTCAGCAAAGCCAACCCCAAAATCGGTATTTTCGCTGCCGAATCGTCATACCCCTGGGGCGAAATCGATGAGCTCTATGTGCACGGTAACTTCAGCGGCTATTGGCCTGACAACAACAACACTGACGAAGCCAACCACCTCAAGTATTATCCCGACTCGAAGATATGGAGCGTATCATTCACCACGGGCGAGAAACAGTCATTCTCAAGCGAACTCGGCGCCACCGGCACGGGCTTTGAATTCTGTCTGCGCAACAAGTACAACTATATCTGGTTCAAGGACATCTACAACTTCCCCATCAACGAATGGGTATCTGACGAGCTGAAGATACAGACCGTAGATAACAATGGCAACTACTACTCGAACAACTTCGAGGCCAACACCACGTATATGCTGCAGGTGCGCATCAACCCCGAAGATGAGTCTGGCTATCAGATACGTATCGTGAAAGCCCTCTCTGCCGAGAGCCTCTACATCGTGGGTAAAGACACCTCTAATGGTTGGAACGCATCGCAACCCGACAACTTCACCCAATATAAAGATGAAAATGGCGATGCTATCGAAGGCCGCTACTACTACACCATCAACTACACCGGCGAAGGCTTCAAGATTGCGACAGCTAAGGGCGCAAGCATTAATGATTGGGATCCTGTCAACGCAGCGCTCCTCTCGCCCGCCGACAACACCGCTAACAATGGCAACAATGCCTTCAACGCCACTATTGACAAGCCTTACACCTATACCGCCTATGGCGATAAAGATAAAGGCACAGGCAACTGGGTAATCAGCGACGGCGCCGGATATTACAGCATCATCCTTGACGAGATTGCCCAAACGGTGACCATCGTGCGACCCTCGATACGCGTGGTTATCTCTAACATAAGTCTGAATACCTACAGCGACGAGCTGAGCAATGAGCATGCACAGGCTCTGACCACTACCGACAAGATGCCTAAGGGCGCCACTGACGAGACACCGGTTTACTACAACAACGTGAACTATCTCGGGGGCACTATCAACATCCTCGCAGAGCAGATACCCACCGGCCTGTCACTGACGATATCTAACGTAAAAGTAACGGTCAACGGCACTGACACTTACACCATTGCCGGCACCTTTGCCGAGGGCGTCAACGTTGTCAAACTGCTGCCCTACGGCGGCACTCACGCCACCTATCAGGTATTGCTCGAATATTACATCGGCAATGATGATAGCGCCAACGAAGCTCTTCAGACGGTAACCTCTGACATCGTGACAATCAACCTCGTGGGCGATTTCGAAGCTCCCGTGACTTTCGATGCCACTGATATGAAACGCCAATTCTACCACAACGGCGAGACCCGGGTGGTCAGCGCCTTAGTGGAAGCGCCTGTCGAATTCAGCTCCGTATATAATGTATATCCCGGCTTTGCCGTGACCGTGGCTCAGGACCTCACCGATGACGCCACCATCATAGGCAACAACGGCAAGCCCATCGGCACGGATTGGGAGGATATGGCCGCTCTCAAAGAGGTATCATACCTCAGCACCTACGATGGCACGGCCAACACCAACTGGTCATCTGCAGCCCTCAACAGCAACACGCTGCCCGTGGCTGTGCCCACCACACTGGAGTTTGCCGACCTCAGCGATGCTGCCAAGATGCCGCAGATCAAATATGAGCTCTTCGGCCACTATCCTATCATCGACCTTGTGGGCGCCAAGGATCCCTGCGGTGGCTACCTCATCGGCTCCGGCGTTGTCGCCAAGATAGCTCGCACCGCCGAAACTCCGGTGACGACCCTCAGCCCATCAACCGATGTGGCTAACTATCGCCTGTCAGTTTACACCACGACTGCAGACCGCAGCGTCACCACCAAGTTCAGCACCACCGACATCACCACCGGCATCGCCGACTTCGAAGCCGAGGCTGCCGACGGTGAGGAAATCTACTTCAACCTGCAAGGTGTGCGCATCACCAACCCGCAGAGCGGGCTCTACATCCGCTACAACGGTCGCACCTTTGACAAGGTATATATCCGCTAAGACCAATTGGTAAAACAGTTATAAAGTAAGGCGCCGATAGCTCGGGAGAGCTGTCGGCGTTTTATTTGCCGCGGCCGTCAGGCCCTCCTCACGCCATTTTTGCATTATGCAGGACAATGATATACACGCTATCGGCTTTTTTTTGTAATTTTGCACCTTGTAACCCCAATAGCACAATGGACGCACTCGACATACTCATACTGATAGTCACCGTGACGGCTCTGGTCATGGGCTACCTCAAAGGGCTTATCTCGCAGGCGGCGCAGATATGCGGCGTGGTGGGCGGCGTGGTGCTCAGCCGTCTGCTTGGCGGCGTGGTGGCGCGCGCCATCAGCGGCGAGGGCGGCACCCCGGAGCCGAGCACCGAGGCTGCCGCCTACGCCATAGTCTTTGTGGTGTGCTATGTGGCGGTATGGCTGGCCTCGCGGGCGCTGAAGCGCCTGATCGGCGCCGTGAGCCTCGGCTTTATCGACAATATCGGCGGGGCGCTGTTTCGCGCCGTAGAGTGGCTGTTGGGGCTGAGCCTCGCCATCAACGTGTATGCCGGCATCACCGATGACCGCAGCGTCATCGCCGACGCCGACAAGCCGTGGCGCGAGCCGGTGGCCGACCTGGCGCCCGCCGCCCTGGGGTATCTCCACGATATGGCAAACAATGACACCACCTGCGGTGTTGATACTATTCAAGCTACAACGACCAACCGATGAGCGATAACAATAATAATACACGCCCCGTCACTGACCGCGCCGCTGCCGGCGACGACGCGCTGCTGCGCGACGCCACCTCCGGCGAATACAAATACGGCTTTGTCACTGACATTGACACTCACATCATACCACGCGGACTCAGCGAGGAGGTGGTGCGCACCATCTCGCAGCTCAAGGGCGAGCCGCAATGGCTGCTCGACTTCCGCCTCAAAGCCTACCGCCACTGGCTCACACTGACGCCGCCGCGATGGGCACACCTCGACATCCCCGACATCGACTTTCAGGCCATCAGCTACTATGCCGCTCCCAAGACCAATGCGCCCAAGAGCCTCGACGAGGTGGATCCGCAGCTCCTCGAGACCTTCGACAAGCTCGGTATCCCCCTGCAAGAGCAAAAGGCGCTGGCCGGCATGGCCGTAGATGCCGTCATGGACTCAGTGTCGGTGAAGACCACCCACAAGGAGAAACTCGCGCGCCTGGGCATCATCTTTTGCAGCATCAGCGAGGCCGTGCGCGACTACCCCGACCTGGTGCAGAAATACTTAGGCTCGGTGGTCAGCTACCGCGACAACTTCTATGCGGCGCTCAACTCGGCCGTGTTCAGCGACGGCTCGTTTGTATATATCCCCAAGGGTGTGCGCTGCCCCATGGAGCTGTCAACCTACTTCCGCATCAACGCCTCGGGCACCGGCCAGTTTGAGCGCACACTCATCGTGGCCGACGACGACGCCTACGTCAGCTACCTCGAAGGCTGCACCGCTCCCATGCGCGACGAAAACCAGCTACACGCCGCCATCGTGGAAATCGTAGTCGAAGACCGCGCCGAGGTCAAATACTCCACCGTGCAAAACTGGTATGCCGGCGACGCCATGGGCCGCGGCGGCGTGTATAACTTCGTGACCAAGCGCGGCCTATGCCGCGGCGACTACTCCAAGCTATCGTGGACACAGGTGGAGACCGGCTCGGCCATAACGTGGAAATATCCGTCGTGTGTGCTCGCCGGCGAAGGCTCCACGGGCGAGTTCTACTCGGTGGCCGTCACCAACAACTATCAGCAGGCCGACACCGGCACCAAGATGATACACCTGGGGCGCAACACCCGCTCTACAATAGTGTCAAAAGGCATATCGGCCGGCCACAGCCAAAACGCCTACCGCGGCTTGGTGAAGGTGGCGCCGGCGGCCTCCGGCGTGCGCAACTACACCCAATGCGACTCGCTGCTGCTGAGCTCGACCTGCGGGGCTCACACCTTCCCTTACATCGACGTGATGAACGACAGCGCCATCGTGGAGCACGAAGCCACCACCTCCAAGATATCCGAAGACCAGCTCTTCTACTGCAACCAGCGCGGCATCCCCACCGAAGAGGCTGTGGCGCTGATAGTCAACGGCTACGCCAAAGAGGTGATGAACAAGCTGCCCATGGAGTTTGCCGTCGAGGCCCAAAAGCTGCTATCCATCACCCTCGAAGGCTCAGTGGGCTGAGCCTCGCCACCATTAACAATCACCCTAAGCATCAGTGATATACACCAACAGCATATAATGACATCAACCACTACCCCATTACTCCACGTCAGCGGCCTGCGCGCCGGCATTGACGGCAAAGAGATACTGCGCGGCATCGACCTCACCATCGGCGCCGGCGAGGTTCACGCCATCATGGGCCCCAACGGATCGGGCAAGAGCACCCTCTCAGGCGTGCTCACCGGCGACCCCAAATTCACCGTCACCGCCGGCACGGCCACGCTCCACGGCGTGGATCTGCTCGCCCTGTCGCCCGAGGCACGCGCCCACGAGGGCCTGTTTCTCTCGTTTCAATATCCGGTGGAGATACCCGGCGTGTCAATGGTCAACTTTATGCGCGCAGCCCTCAACGCCAAGCGCAAATACCACGGCCAAGAGCCCCTGAGCGCCGGCGACTTCCTCAAGCTCATGCGCGCCAAACGCGCCATCGTGGAGCTCGACAATAAGCTCGCGTCGCGCTCGGTCAACGAAGGCTTCTCGGGCGGCGAGAAGAAACGCAACGAGATATTCCAGATGGCGATGCTGGAGCCGCGCCTGTCTATCCTCGACGAGACCGACAGCGGCCTCGACATCGACGCCCTGCGCATCGTGGCCGCCGGCGTCAACCGCCTGCGCACCGCCGACAACGCCACCATCGTGATAACTCACTACCAACGCCTCCTCGACTATATCAAGCCCGACTATGTGCACATCCTCTACAAAGGGCGCATCGTGCACTCCGGCGGCCCCGAGCTCGCCCTCGAGCTGGAAGAGAAAGGCTATGACTGGATCAAGGAGCAGGTAGATAACCAAACACCCGGCCAATGAGCGCACTCGACCAATATCTCAGCCTATACAGCCACCACGCCGCCACCATCGCCGCTCACGCCCCGGCGCTGCTCAATGAGCGGCGCGCCGCGGCGTGGCAGGCACTGCAAGGGCAGCGCCTGCCACGCCGCGGCGACGAGGGCTACGAGAAGACCGACATCGAAGCCCTCTTTGCGCCGGACTATGGGCTCAACATCACACGCGTGCCCTTCGGCGTGGATATGGCGGCATCGCTGCGCTGTGGCGTGCCCAACCTGAGCACCCTCATGGCAGTGGTGGTGGGCGACATATACCACCCGTCAACGACCCTCGCCGCCAACCTCCCCGAGGGCGTGACAATGATGTCGCTGGCCGAGGCGGCACGCCTCCACCACGACCGCGTGGCCACGCTCTTAGGCACCATCGCCGGCACCGACAGCGCCACCACCGCCCTCAACACCCTGCTGGTGCAAGACGGCGTGTATGTGCGCCTGGAGCCGGGCGTCAAGCTCGACAAGCCCTTGCAGCTCATCAACATCTTCAACACCACCGCGCCCTCGATGGCCGTGCGACGCATTTTGGTGGATATCGCCGACGGCGCGTCGGCACGCCTCATCGTCTGCGACCACACGCAGCTCGCCGACGTCGATTACCTCAGCAGCCAAGTCGTTGAGATAAGCCTGGGGCGCGATGCCTCCTTCGAGCTATACGACATGGAGGAGAGCAGCAGCCACACCCACCGCGTCAGCGAGCTCTATGCGCGGCAAGAGGCGGGCAGCAGCCTGTGTGTCAGCAGCCTCGCCCTCATCGGCGGCGCCACGCGCAACAGCTACTGCATACGCCCGCAAGGCGAGCACTGCACCACCGAGCTCAGCGGCCTCGCCATCGGCAGCGGCTCCCAGCTCATCGACAATGCCACCCGGGTGCGCCACTCCGTGGCCCGCTGCGCCTCATCGCAGCTCTTCAAGTATGTGCTCTTTGACAAGGCACAAGGCGCCTTCGAGGGCACCGTCATCGTAGATGAAGGCGCCGACTTCACCGACGCGCATCAGACCAACCGCAACCTGCTGGCATCGCCCGACGCTCGCATGCACACCATGCCGCAGCTCGAAATATACTGCGACGAGGTGAAATGCAGCCACGGCGCCGCCACCGGGCAGCTCGACGACGAAGCGCTCTTCTACATGCGGCAGCGCGGCATCGATGCCGCCGACGCCCGCATGATGCTGGTGCAGGCGTTCATGGCCGACGTCATCGACACCGTGCACTATGAGCCGCTGCGCGACCGCCTGCGCCACCTCGTGGAGCTGCGCCTCTCCGGCCGCGCCGCCATCTGCGCCGACTGCGGCTCGCACCCCGCCTGACAGCGCCCATTTTATATCAACACCCCACCACCGACTATCACCATATCATCCGGCACTATGAGTATCAATCTTGACAACATTCGCAGCGACTTCCCCATTCTGCAGCGGCAGCTCTACAACCGCCGCATGGTGTATCTTGACCATGCCGCCACATCGCTGACACCCGAATGTGTGGTCAACGCTCTTGCCGCCGGCTATCGCTGCCGCAAAGCCAATGTGCACCGCGGGGTGCACACCCTCTCGCAAGAGGCCACCGAGGCTATGGAGGCCACGCGCCGCAAGGTGGCAGCATACATTCACGCTGCCGACAGCGCCGAGATCGTCTTCACCCGGGGCACCACCGAGGCCATCAACCTGGTTGCAGCCTGCTACGGCAGCCTGCTGCACGAGGGCGACGAAGTGGTGGTCTCGGCCATGGAGCATCACTCCAACATAGTGCCGTGGCAGCTGCTGCAACAGCGGCGCGGCGTGAAGCTGCGCGTGGTGCCCTTTGACAATAGTGGCAGCCTGCGTCTCGACATCCTCGAGCAGCTGCTGACAGAGCGCACACGCCTCGTGAGCATAGCCCACGCCTCCAATGTGCTCGGCACCATCAATCCCATTGCCGAGATAGCGGCGATAGTGCGCCGCCGTTGCGGCCGCCGCGCTGTGGTGTGTGTCGATGGCGCGCAAGCCGTGGCCCATACCCCGGTAGATGTGAGCGCGCTCGACGTGGATTTTTATGCCTTCTCGGCCCACAAGATGTATGGCCCCACCGGCGTGGGTGTGCTCTACGGCCGGCGCGCCCTGCTCGAGGCCATGCCGCCCTATCAAGGCGGAGGAGAGATGATAGGCCACGTCAGCTTTGACGGCTCCACCTGGGCCGAGCTGCCTTACAAATTTGAGGCCGGCACGCCCGACTTTGTGGGCATCGCCGCCTTTGGCGCTGCTATCGACTACATCAACGGTATCGGCCTCGAGGCCATCGCCGACCACGAGCTCGACCTCCTCAGCTACGCCACCGGGCAGCTCAGATGCCGGCTGCCGCAGGTGCGCATCTTCGGCAGTGCGCCACACAAGAGCGCCGTGATATCCTTTCTGCTGGGCAGTGCCCACCACTACGACGTAGGGCTTATGCTCGATAAGCTCGGCATCGAAGTGCGCACAGGCCACCACTGCGCCCAGCCGCTGATGGAGGCGCTGGGCATCGAAGGCACCGTGCGCGCCTCATTCGGCCTATACAACACCCGCGCCGACGTCGATGCCCTCGTGGGCGCCCTTGAGCGCATCGCCCCCATGCTGCTCTGACGCACAGCCCCCCACTACGCCGACCGGCATCACACCCACCGTATTGTCCAATAATAGCTGCCGTAGTGAACGCCTTAAGCCTTGAAGGCGACTCCCCGCGAGTGGCAAGGGGCGGTGTGGGCAATGTGGCGTTGTTGATGTGGGCGCAAAATATTGCGCCCCTACAAGCATTTGTCGGGCGCGGAGGGTGGATGTGAATGGGGAGAAAAGGAAAAAAGTTGGGGTGGGATATAGGGGTTTTGCGCAAAATTTTTTAATTTTGCAGTTTGAATAATAGTAGTATTAAAGAATAGCTCAATTTATGGAGAAGAACTATAAAAGGACGTTGATAACGACGGCACTGCCTTATGCCAATGGCCCGGTGCACATAGGTCATTTGGCAGGGGTTTATGTGCCGGCAGATATATATGCACGCTACTTGCGCCTGCAGGGTCGTCATGTGACGATGGTAGGAGGTAGCGATGAGCATGGCGTGCCCATCACGATTAAGGCCAAGGCCGAGGGTGTGACGCCACAGGATATCGTTGACCGCTATCACACTATTATCAAGGATTCGTTCAGAGAGCTTGGAATTTCGTTTGATGTATATTCGCGCACAACGTCGGCCATACATCATGATATGGCGTCGGAGTTTTTCCGTCGATTATATGACAATGGTGTTTTTGTAGAGCGTGAGACCGAGCAGCTCTATGATGAGGAGGCCGGACAGTTTCTTGCCGACCGCTATGTGACGGGAGAATGTCCGCATTGTCACGCACAGGGCGCCTACGGAGATCAATGCGAGAAGTGCGGCACATCGCTCAACGCCACCGACCTTATCAATCCGCGGAGCGCGATTACGGGCAATGTGCCTGTGCTGCGCAAGACCAAGCATTGGTATCTGCCCCTGGATAGGTATGAGGAGGCGCTGCGCCACTGGATACTTGATGGGCATAAGGAGTGGAAGACTAATGTCTATGGGCAGTGTAAGTCGTGGCTTGACCTCGGGTTGCAGCCGCGCGCGGTGTCGCGCGACTTAAGCTGGGGCGTGCCGGTGCCGGTGGCCGGAGCCGAGGGTAAGGTGCTGTATGTGTGGTTTGACGCGCCCATTGGTTATATCTCCAACACAAAGGAGCTGTATCCCGACAGCTGGGAGACGTGGTGGAAGGACCCCGAGACACGCATCATCAACTTTATCGGCAAGGACAATATTGTGTTTCACTGCATCGTGTTCCCGGCGATGCTGATGGCCTATGGCGACAATTATCAGCTTCCTGACAATGTGCCGGCCAACGAGTTTCTCAATCTCGAGGGAGACAAGATATCCACGTCGCGCAACTGGGCAGTGTGGCTCCACGAGTATCTGCGCGACTTCCCGGGCAAGCAAGATGTGCTGAGATATGTGCTGACAGCCAACGCACCGGAGACCAAGGATAATGACTTCACATGGCGTGATTTCCAGGCTCGCAACAACAATGAGCTTGTGGCCATCTTGGGCAATTTTATCAACCGCGTGATGGTGCTCACCCATAAGTATTACGGAGGCACGGTGCCTGCGGCCGGAGAGCTCACTGACACTGACCGCACCGCCTTTGCGGAGATACGCGCGGCGGCACAAGCCCAGACCGGGGCGTTGGAGAGCTTCCACTTCCGCGAGGCTCTCAAGGAGGCAATGAACATAGCTCGCATCGGCAACCGCTATCTCCAGGACACCGAGCCGTGGAAGGTGGTGAAGAGCGATGCCTCGCGCACCGCCACCGTCATGAATGTGGCTACGCAGATATGCGCGTCGCTGGCTGTGGCGTTTGAGCCGTTCACGCCGTTTATGTCGGCCCGCTTGGCCCGGATACTGTCGCTGCCGGCGTTGCGCTGGGATATGATAGGGCGCGAAGATATCATCGCCGCCGGCACCGTGATAGCCGAGCCGCAGCTGATGTTTGAAAAAATCGACGACTCAGCAATCCAAGCCCAGATGGATCGCCTCGCCCGCATCAAAGAGGAAAATCGCGTGAAATCCTTTAAGGCGGCGCCCCAAGCTCCGGATGTGGATTTTGACACCTTTATGAAGGCCGACTTGCGCGTGGGCACGGTGCTCGAGTGCGAGAAAGTGCCCAAGGCCGACAAGCTGCTGCGCTTTGTCATCGACGACGGCCTCGGGCGTCGCACCATCGTCTCAGGCATCGCCGCCCACTACCCCGACCCGTCAGTCCTCGTAGGGACACAGGTGTGCTTCATAGCCAACCTGCCACCGCGCAAGCTGCGCGGCATAGAGTCGCAGGGTATGATACTGTCGGCTGAAGACGCTGACGGCAGCCTCGTGGTGACGGGCCCGTCAAGGCCCGTAGCACCGGGAGCACAAGTGAAATGATATAACACCCGATAACATAAACCAATAACAATCACCCCCCCACGCCCATGCAACCTCGCATCTTGATAGTCTATACCGGCGGCACCATAGGTATGATAGAAGATCCTGTGACAAGGTCGCTGCGCCCGTTTGACTTCTCTCACCTGATGGACAATGTGCCAAAGGTGAAAATGCTCGACTATAAGATTGACAACATACAGTTTGCGCCGCCTATCGACTCGAGCGATATGAATCCGGCTCACTGGCAGGACATAGCCCGCCATATTGCCGACAACTACAAGCGATATGATGGGTTTGTGGTGCTTCACGGCACCGACACAATGGCTTACACGGCGTCGGCGCTATCGTTTATGCTTGGAGGCCTCGCCAAGCCCGTGATTATCACCGGCTCGCAGCTGCCCATCGGCGAGGTGCGTACCGACGGCGAGGAAAACCTCATCACGGCCCTGCAAATCGCCGCCGCCACCGACAGCGACGGCAAGCCGATGGTGTGCGAGGTGGCTATACTCTTTGAGAACTATCTGTGGCGAGGTGACCGCTCGACCAAGCGCAGCGCCGATAACTTCAACGCCTTCAAGAGCAACAACTATCCGGCCCTGGCAAAGATAGGACTGGGCATACACTTTGAGCGCGAGGTGCTTGCTCGGCCCGACACCGACACACCGCTGAGGCTGCGCAGCAACCTCGACACAGCCGTTATGGCCATAGACCTCTTCCCGGGTCTCAACGAGACCACATTGCGCCACATGCTTGCCACTCCGGGCATCAAAGGGGCTGTCATACGCACCTATGGAGCCGGCAACGGCCCCACCGCCGACTGGTTTGTGAGGGCACTGCGCGAGGCCGTTGACGCCGGCATAGTGCTGGTGAATGTGACCCAATGTGTCAACGGCTCCGTACACTCCAACCGCTATATGGCCGGCGACATACTCTCAGCCACGGGCGTAGTATCGGGTCACGATATCACGTTTGAAGCGGCTATCACCAAGCTAATGTTTCTCTTCGGCCTGGGTCTGACGCCCCAAGAGGTCAAGGAGGCCTTTGCACGACCACTCGCCGGAGAAATGACAATCAAATAACCCCACACAATATATAATAATCAATGCGACGATTGTTGACACTCATCGGTATATGCCTGGCACTTGGCGGCGGCACCACCGCGGCCATGCCGGGCGGCACTACTGCCGACTGGGAGCATGTCAGCGCACCATCGTCAGTCGCCGACCCGGCTGACAATGACCACCTCGACGTGAGCACAGCCGACGGTTACATATACATCAACACGGCCAAGCCGGTGACCATCAAGGTATATACCATCTTGGGGCAGCTCGTGAGCCAGGCCAAAGTCCCGGCCGGGATATCGAGACTGAAGCTCTCGACACACGGCATCTACATCTTAAAAGCCGGCTCCGTGACCCGCCGCGTCACCATCTGACATTGCCACAATCATTACACACACAGCCACTATGAATGAAGTTCTCAACATAAAGATTATCAATAGCTCAACCAACCCGCTGCCGGCCTACGAGACGGCACTCTCGGCGGGCATGGATGTCAGAGCCTCACTGCCACAACCGATCACGATAGCACCCGGCGAGCGCGCCCTCATCCCCACGGGGCTGCGAGTGGAGCTTCCCGAGGGCTACGAGATGCAGATGCGCCCGCGCAGCGGCCTCGCCCTCAAGCGCGGCATCACGCTGCTCAACAGCCCCGGCACCATCGATGCCGACTATCGCGGCGACATAGGCGTCATACTCATCAACCACTCGGCCGAGCCGTTTGTCGTGAACAACGGCGACCGCATAGCCCAGATGGTGGTGACGCGCTACACCCGTGTGGCCTGGCAAGTAGCCGACAGCCTCTCAGAGAGCGAGCGTGGCGCCGGCGGCTTTGGCCACACCGGCACCAAATAAAACTCACACACCCTCTCCCTCCTCCTTCCCCCACCCTGCCGCAACCCACCCATCCACAGCTCACTCGCCGTATATAAATATATTACACACAATATTCTCTCGTCATAGCTCACAAATGAAAAATCTGCTTTTCATAATAGCTTTAGCCGCCGTGGCAGTATGCGCCGCCACGGCCAAAGTCTCTGACGAAGATGCCCGCAAGGCCAACTACATCTACCTCGAAGGCGTCAATGCCCTTAATGAAGACCGCATTGATGAGTCATATTTGCTACACCGGCGCGCTTACCGACTCAACCCCGCCGACAAGGAGATAGCCTCAGCATTCGCGCTGATGACACTGTCGCAGAGCCGCGATTCCGCTGAGGTGGAGCACGCATATCAGGCCGTGTGCGATGACTACTTTTCGACGCCGTCTGACTACCAAAAGGGCCAGCTACTGGCCAACTTGGCGACAATGCGATACGACTTTGCCTGCGCTGCCAGGGTGTGGCAGACGCTCGACTCGCTGTATCCCGACCGGACCGACCCGGCGCTCAACCTGGCCGACACCTACCTGAAGATATACATCTACGAGAACGACACGGCTCTCTATCACCGCGCCTTTGACATATACAACAGGCTGGAGCAAGGCGTGGGCTTTGACCTGGGATTGATATCGCACAAGATACGCGCCTACAGCGCCTCGCTCGACACCGCCGCCATCATCGGCGAGCTGCAACGGGTGCAGAAGGCAATGCCCGGCGATGTGCAGTCAATATGCTTCATCGCCAATACCTACGATGACTTCGGGATGCCGGACTCGGCGCGAGTTTACTTTGACAAAGCCTTTGCCATCGACTCGCTCGATGCTCAGACCATAGTGTGCCGGAGCGCTTATTATTACCAGAACGGCGACACCGCAGCATTTGTCAGCGATGCCCTCCGCGCGCTGAAGCTGCCCACCATCGATTTTGACATCAAGCTCAATTTGCTCAGGAAATACATCACCCATCTCTACAATAGCCCGGAGTACACCGGCAGCATCAGCAATATGTTTGAAGTGCTGCAGGACCAGCACGCCGGGGAGCCGGACCTCCATATGATGTATGGCTACTACCTTGAGGCTCGCGCCGATACCGCGGGCGCGATAGAGCAATACGGCTACGCCTCAGACCTGGACCCCGGCAACCAAGCGGCGCGCTACAACAAGATACGCCTCTACGCCATATCGCATCCTGCCAATGCCGACGTGGCGGCACGGTGGTGCCAAAAAGCCATCAGCGACAGCTGCGATGCCGCCACATTCGGCTATTTGGGCGCATCGATTTACTTTATGTGTGACAGCACAGACAGGGCGCTCGCCCTCCTCGACAAAGTGAAAATCACGGCGGATATGACAGAGGAGAACATAGCACGAATTTACAACCTGCGCGGCGACCTTTTGTACCAATCAGGTCAGCGCGACAGCTCATATATCTACTACGAAAAAGCGCTGCTCTACGACCCGAGCAACCTGATGACGCGCAACAATATGGCATATCACTACGCCGTTGACTCCACCAAGCTCGATGTGGCCGAGCGATATATCAGCGCCGTCGTAGCCGAGGAGCCCTACAATCCCACATACCTCGACACCTATGCGTGGGTGAAATTTAAGAGAGGCGATTACGCTGCTGCCCGCCGCTATATTGACATGACAATCAACAATACGGCTCTGCAATCGCTATGCGACACCGCCGTCTTTGATGATTATGCCGTCTGCGACACCGCCGTCTTTGATGATTATGCCGTCTGCGACACCGCTGTCTTTGATGATTATGCCGTCTGCGACACCGCCGTCTTTGATGACAACGATATCATCACCGACCGGCTTATCGATAAAGATGGCGACACTATCGATGGCGACACTGCCGGCTCCGTAATGATTGATGAAGCTATGGAGTATCTGTCGGCCGAGGTGCTTGAGCACGCCGGCGACATCTATTATATGACCGGCGACCACGAGCAAGCCGTCAAATTCTGGACTCAAGCCTCCAAGCTCGATGCCGACAATGAGTTGCTGCGTCGCAAAGTCAAGTATAAAAAGTATATCCCCAAATGAAAGCGCTCTCCCTACATCGTCTCAGCCTCGCCGCCATAGCCGCTATAGCGGTCGTAGCGGCCGCCACCTCGTGTCGCAGCTCCAAAGAGCAGGTGACCTCCGACGGCATCACCTCGGCCTCGACCCCGTCGGCGACAACACCCGGCGCGGGGGATGCGGCTACGTGGCACGACCTATATATCCCCGTCACCGTGGAGCTGCGCAAGCCCGTGGCAATGAGCGTCTCCGGGCGCGTGACCATGGTGCGCGACAGCGCCATCTTCGTGTCGATGCGCGTGTTTGGCATGGAGGTAGCCACCATCTATGCCAACACCGACTCGGTAATCGTGGCCGACAAATATCACAGCTACGTGTATAGCGAGCCGCTGAGCGCCATCACCGCACGCGACGGCCTCACTATGTCCGACCTTCAGGACATACTCTTAGGCCGGAAAGAAGTGCCGCAGAGCTGCCCGGCGAGCGTGACTCTCGCACCGGCAGTGGCATGCGGCACCGGCGGCACGATTAGCCCCGAAGTCACCGTCGCCGCGCCCCTCGGCGGCAAAGACGTCACCGCCGCCTTGCGCTGGGACACCCGCAAAGCGCAGTGGGACGGCTACCGCCAAATCAAGCCCACCAACACCAAGGGCTACCGCCGGCTACAGCGATCTGACATATTGCAAATCCTAAAATTCTGACACCGCCTTGCTCCACCTCCTGCGTAAATCATTACTGCTGATACTCGCCACCGCCATCATTGCCGCGGCGACACCTGACGCCTACGCCAAAAAGAAACAATCGCGCAAAGCCACCACCACCACGGCTGCGGCGCCGCGCAGCGCCAAGCAGGTGCAGCAGGAAAAGAAAAAGACGGCCAAGGAGATAGAGCAAGCCCGGCAGCAACTCGCCGAGAACACCAAAAACACGCGGCGACAGCTCAACAAGCTATCCACACTCGACGCCGAGATAAGCACCCAGGCCGGCAACATCACGCGCCTGTCGGCAAGCCTCGACTCGCTCAACGGCACCATCAAGCGGCTCAACGACACTATCAACGACATCAGCGACAAGGTGGCAACGCTGCGCAAGGGATATGCCGAAGCGCTGCGCATGATGCGCGCACGCCGCCAATCTACCAGCAACTTTGCCTTCATATTCTCCTCGCGGTCGTTCACCGAGGCATATCGGCGCATACGCTACCTGCGCGAGCTCAACAGCTGGAACGCCGACAAGCGGCGCCACCTGCGCTCCACGCTCGATGTGCTCGACGCCAAGCGCAGCCGCCTGGCCGAGCTTCAGGCGCAGCACTCCGATGCCCTCTCCAAGATGACCATAGCGCAGACGGCGCTGCGCGCCAAGCAGACCGAGACGGCCGCCCTCGTCGATAACCTCAAGCGCGAGAAGACCGCCATCAACAAGGTGCTCACCGAGAAAAAGAAGCAGGCTGAGCGCCTCGACCGAGAGCTCGACCGCATCATCGCCGAGGAGGCTCGCAAAGCCGAGGAGGCTCGCCGAAAGGCCGAAGCCGAAGCTGAGGCTCGCCGCAAAGCTGAGGAGGCCAAGCGCATAGCTCAAGAGCAAGAACGCCTCAAAAAAGAGCAAGAGCAAAAAGCATTAGCCCAAAACAGCGCCAAGAGCAAGGATAAGGCCGCCACGAAGAAGGACAAGACCGGCGACAAGGCCAAAGATAAAGCCGCCGCTGCCACCACGCCGGCTGCCACACCCAAGCCGGCATCAGAGGCTAAGAATACCAAGACGCCCACCTATGCCTACCACGCCGAGGCGTCGCGAGCGCTAACCGGCAGCTTTGAGCAAAACAAGGGCAGGCTGCTATTTCCGGTGGCCGGCAACTATTCGATAGTGTCAACATTCGGCACCAACAATCACCCCGAGCTGTCGGCCGTGAAAATCAACAACTCCGGCATCGACATCCAAGTGCCCAAGGGCAGCCGCGCGCGAGCCGTGTATGACGGCTATGTGTCGTCAGTCTTCGTGCTCGAAGGCTATCACAACATAGTGATAGTGCGCCACGGCGAATACCTCACGGTGTATGCCGGCATTGACGTCCTCAGCGTCAAGAAGGGCGACAAAGTCAAGGCTAACCAGACCCTTGGCTCAATCTACAGCGACCCCGATGACGATGGGCGCACGGTGCTGCACTTTGAGATACGGCGCGAGAAACAAAAACTCAATCCCCTGGAATGGATACGATAGGCCACACCACGCCACGGCGCCGAGGCTCGGCGATGTCAAAGCGCGTGCTCAAAGCTGTGAGCATCTTCGGTGGCCTGCAGGTATTCACCATCATCTGCTCGATAGTGCGCACCAAGGTGGTAGCTGTGCTCATAGGGCCCGCCGGCGTGGGCTTGCTCGCCCTATACAACAGCACTATGGAGATGCTCCAGACCAATAGCCAGCTCAACCTGCGGCAGAGCGCCGTGCGCGACATCGCGGCGGCAGCTCCCGCACAGCAGCCGTCGCTGATCGCCGCCACGCGCCGATGGGCGCTGTGGCTCGGCCTCATAGGCATGGCTCTCGTGGCTATATGCTCGCCGCTGCTGAGCCGCCTCACCTTTGGCGATGGCGACCACACCATGGCATTTGTGGCCTTGGCAGTGACGATGCTTCTCGCCGCCGTCACCGCCGGGCGCCTCGCCGAGCTGCAGGCCCTTGACAGGCTCAGCGCTCTGGCCAAGGCCTCGCTATGGGGCGCCGTCGCCGCCACCGTCATCGCCTTGCCGCTATTCTATTACCTGCGCCTCGATGCCATCATACCCGTGATCATCACCTTCACGGCGTGCTCCTTTGGCGCGGCGATGGTGATGCGCTATCGCGGCGCCGTGCCGGCGCTGACGCGGCGGCGCGCCATCAGCCTTGGGGCTCCGATGCTCAAGCTCGGCGCATATCTCACGGTGTCGTCAGGGGCTGCGCTGATAGGCTCGTATGCCTTTGTGGTATTTCTCAACCGGCACGCCTCCACTGACACTCTGGGCATCTACCAGGCCGGATACACACTGGTCAACACCTATGTGGGCGTCATCTTCACGTCAATAGCGATGGAGTATTACCCGCGGCTGTCAGCCACGATAGCGTCGCCGCGTAGGGCGGCCGTGCTCGTGCGCCATGAGATAGTGACGCTGCTGTGGCTTCTGATGCCGGTGATAGCGTTGTTTGTGGCCTTTGACGATGTGGCGGTGGGTCTCCTCTATGCCGAGAGCTTCATGCCCTTGCTGCCCTACGTCACGATAGCCATCGGCGGCGTGCTCTTCAGGGCCGTGTCGTGGTGCCTGGCATTCGTCATTCTCGCCCGGGGCGACGGTCGCATCTATGTGTTCACCGAGGTGGTTTCGGCGGGCCTCACCCTTGCGCTCAACATCGGCGGATATATGCTGTGGGGATTTGCCGGATTAGGCGTGGCATACGTTGCTGATTTTGCGCTATACACCGTCATCACCTACGCCGTGTATCGGGGTCGCTACGGCATGCGCCTGTCGCGCACTATCGCCTCCCTGCTCCTGCTGGGCATCGGCGTGACCGCGGTGAGCATTGCGGCCAAGCAGCTGTGCGGCGCATGGCTCACGCTGCTGCTGACGCTGCCGTGGCTGGTGCCATTGGCGTGGCGGCATATCATGCGGCGGCGCCGAGGCCCTCGCGCTTGAGTGCGCGCATCTGATGCCACAACAGCCTCACCCCCGGCCACAATCAGCAGCGAATGATATGACATAGTCGGCGCTCCTATAATCGCTAATACTTTTAATCTGAACTATGTTATAAAAATTATTGCTGTCCGATAAAAAATACTGTGTTAGGGATCGTATAATAAATACGAGGTTAAGAGCCCCTTCACCATCTCACGCTAAACCAATGCAGAGCACTCGTTTTTGAACACGATAATCTGAGAACTCCGAGTATCCGGAAATTATTCTTTCTCGAAAAACGTTAGATATCAGAAATTTGATGTACATTTGCACACTAATACAACGAAAGAAGAAAAGCTATGGCACGACCCATTAAAGAAACGCCCGAACTTTCGGGTAAAGACGCTGTTCGATTTGTGACGCTCATTTCGAACCCCAAGCCCGTGTCAAAAGAAGGATATTTTGTATATTTGCTCCCGAATTATAAAGACTTAGTGATATGGAAATTAGAATAGCAAGATTTGTATCAATCATTATGTTACTGATTGTTTCCGCAAGTATGTCGGAATCAGTAGCCTCTAATAATAATTCCACAAATGTGACCGTCTCTATGGTCAGAAAGATCAAGTATATCTACGATGCTGATGAAGTCTTTCGCCGCACTTTTAATGAATGGTATGGGTGTAGCAGCTGGGAGGAATCTTATGAAAAAATGGACGACATAATGAAAAACCCCAATTTGGCAAAGCCCATCATATACCGGTTATTCAATCGTTGGGGAACCGGCGAAATGGGATATATCTATATCACGAGTAACTACGGCTTTACTGACGAAGAATATAATATAGCATTAGGTATCTACGATGAAAAATATCATTTCAGACAACGAGAGGCAGAGGAGGAAGCGCAAAGAAAGCAAGAAGAAATTTTACAGCAACAAAAGCATCAGCAAGATGTAGCGGCCGAAACGGCAAAGCTAAGAGAGTGGGAACAACACGGCTCGGACTATTTTACGGAATTTCCAAGCGATAATGGAGTACTACCGCTGTTGGACATAAATTTTGACAATGTCATCGATAGATATGATATGAGCTGTTATGCTCCGTCACTATCCCGAATTAGCGACTCACGTGTCGTTTTGGAAATCCTGCAGGACAAGACCATAAAGAATATTGTAACATCGGGAAACCTTGCAGGAATGTTCGTCGCTAACGATATTTCGGTGATTGAACCGCCAAAATACCATTTCAAAACAATAAACAAGGCATATCCTATCTCTTGCAATTATGCTCTTGATATTACTGAAAATGGAGAGCTGTTAGATGATATTAAATGCAAAGTAAAGTATAACAAGAAAAAGAATGTTTGGGAGATCGAGATATTAGATTACACAAGCTCGTTTGGAATAAAAGAAAGCATCTACTCCTATGAAACACTGTATAAGCATACTAAATACAATACGAAAGTGTCTTCATCGGCAAAAGATGCCATTACATCAGCCATAGCAAAGGCTATAAATGGTGATTGCTCGCTGAAAGAAAAATTGCTCAAGGGCAAACACACGCTTGGATGCACCGTCTATAATCATTGGATTAGATATAATCGCACCTTCTATTACCTTCAACCATTCGTTGACAACATCGTAATTCAATAATTCACCTTACACGAAAATGTTGAGTGACTTACCGCAACCGGGGCGGTGATGCACAGTTTCTGATGCAGATTTTTTGGGGGGATTTGGATAATTGACGCTTTTGCCTTGATTTTGGATCTTTCTTTCGGTTTTCCGTAGTATTAACGGGATGTCGCCAACCGGGCACAAGGGAGTAAAATTGCCATCGTGCTGCCGATGATCTTCCCATTCTGATTATAACAACTCCCTCATAAAAGTGTGGTGTTGTGCACAAAACTCCCTCATAAAAGTGTGGTACTATGCACAAAACTCCCTCATAAAAGTGTAGTAATTCTTGGTAATATGGTGATTATTGTGCGCTTTTGCAGCAATCATCTAAAACTGAAAAAGAATGGAAAGAGAAATAATGAAAGACCTCATGAAATGGAGGGATAGAAACGACCGCAAACCACTTATCCTGCTTGGCGCACGCCAAGTGGGCAAGACATATATACTCAAGGAATTCGGGAGGAGGTATTATGAACATACGGCATACATCAACTGTGATGACAACGAAATGGTCAAGGACTTGTTTCTACCCGACTATGACATCCGACGCATCCTGCTCGCCATCGGTTCCATAACAGGTGTCAGCATCCGGCCGGGCAAGACCCTCATCATTCTTGACGAGATACAAGAACTGAAAAGGGGACTTAATGCCTTGAAGTATTTCTGCGAGAATGCCCCGGAATACCATGTAGCAGTAGCAGGTTCATTGCTCGGTATCACTCTTCATCAAGGCGAGTCATTCCCTGTAGGGAAGGTAAATACCTTGAATATCCGGCCGATGACTTACGAGGAGTTTCTTATGGCTAAGGGAAAGAAACAAATGTATGAAATGTTGGAGAACAGACAATGGGATGTCATTGCGAGCACGCGAAACCTGTATATTCAATCGCTCAGGGAATATTATTTCACAGGAGGCATGCCTGAGGCGGTGAAGAAGTATCTTGAAACAAATGACGCCGTACAGGTGAGGGAAATCCAGAAGGAGATTCTTCTTGCCTACGACAAGGACATATCCAAGCACGCACCTACAAATGAGGCTGTAAGAATAAACCAAGTGTGGAAATCGATACCTGCGCAACTCGCAAAAGAGAACCGTAAATTCATATATGGTGCTGTAAGAAAAGGTGCAAGGGCAAAGGACTTTGAGATTGCCATACAATGGCTTCTCGATGCCGGTTTGGTTTACAAAATAGACAGGGTCAGCAAACCGGGTATGCCATTAGTCTGCTATGCGGATTATTCCTCATTCAAACTGTATATGCTCGACTGCGGACTCCTCGGCGCAATGAACGATATGCCGCCATCGCTGATGTTGCTGCCAAACAAGATGGCGGAGAGCAAGGGCAGTTTCACCGAAAACTTCGTATGTACACAACTTCATAATTGTCGAGATATCTCGGTATTCTACTACAGCAAGAAAAACAGTACGCTGGAGGTGGATTTCGTAGTTCGGCACGACACCGACATTTTTGCCGTGGAAGTGAACTCAGAGGAAAACCTTCAGTCGAAATCACTTAAGGCATTCCACAGCGAAAACCCCGAGGTCAGATGCCTGCGAACCTCCATGGCCAACTATCGACAGGAGGACTGGATGGTCAACGTGCCTCTGTATGCCATTAAAAGCTACTTCTTATAATCGCCCCTACATGTGTTAGATGACTCTTTAGAATAATACACCCCCTTCCTACGAATGGGAAAATAAAAATTAAACCAAATGGCAGACCACAAATTAAAAATTGATGTTAGCTGGAGCGGCAATAATTTCTGCTGTGGCTGGAGTGATGAGAAAGCAGGTTCGGTTGTTGCCACGGCAAAGACTCTTGATAAACTTAAAGAAGGCTTTGCCGAGTCCCTTAAATTGCATATTGAGGGATGTGTCGCCGATGGCGATGCTATGCCCCATTATCTTGTCGATGGAGACTATGAACTTGAATATGTGCTTGACACGGCAGCACTACTTCGTGCCGCTGAGTCATAGACCACAATGGCGGCGCTTAGCAGAGCGTGTGGCATCAATCAAAAGCAAGTATCGCACTTCGCACTATGCTAACGGTCAAAAGCGGCCTCGCAAGGAGCAACGCCAAAGATTGCCGGCGTGGCGGCATATCATGCGGCGGCGCCGAGGCCCTCACGCCTGAGGGCGCGCATCTGATGCCACACCATCACCGCCGTGACGATAGTGGCCAAGACATCTGATGCCGGGAACGACAGCCACACACCATCGACGCCCATCTCACCTACCAGCCACCACATCAGCGGCAGTAAAAACAGCACCTGACGCGTGAGGCTCATAAAGATTGACTTTCCGGACTTGCCCAAGCTCTGAAACAAAGCGGTGCTCACGATTGGTATCCCCACAATGGCAAAGGCAAGCATGGCGTGACGCAGACAGTTGGCCGTCACCTCTATCAGATAGTCGTCAGCTGTGAAAACTCGGGCCACCCACTCGGGCAGCAGCAAGCCCACAGCGCAGCCGGCAGCGCATATCGCCGTAGAGACCCACAGCGCCAGCGCAAAGGCACGTCGCAGTCGCGGCAGATTGCCGGCACCATAGTTATATCCCACGATAGGCTGCATGCCCTGGCAGATGCCCAGCACCACCATGGTCAGCATCGATGTAAACGTCACAAAGATGCCGGCAGCGCCTATCGCCGTGTCGCCGCCATGCTCAAGCAGAGTATTGTTGATGAAGATATTGATCAGACACGAGCACGCATTGACCAGCGCCGGCGCCGCGCCTATCGACACTATCTGCAATATGATAGATAGCCTCAGCTTATAGATGCCGCGAGCAAAGCCCACGGTGACATCACGGCGGCAGAAATGCCGCAGGACAAACACCGCCGACACCACCATGGCTATGTCGGTGGCTATCGCAGCGCCCGTCATGCCCATATCAAAATAGAAGATGAATATAGGGTCAAGCACCACATTGCCTATCGCACCGATGAGCATAGTGCCCATAGCCACGCGAGGATAGCCCGAGGCACGTATGATATTATTTAAGCTGAAGGTCAGGTTGGTGAGCAGCAGGCCCGGCAGCAGCCACAGCAGATAGCCGCGGGCATATGGCAGCGTGACATCGCTGGCCCCAAACACGCGCAAGATGGGGTCCAAAAATACGGCAAACACCACGATATACAGCGCCGCATTGATCAGCGTCAGCACCAGCGAGTTGCCCAAAATGCTACGCGCGCGCTCATACTCGCGCCGCCCCAGCAAGATTGACACCCATGCCGAGGCACCTACGCCGATGAGCGTGCCCACCGCGGTGGTCAGGTTCATCACCGGGAAGGTGATAGCCAATCCTGCTATCGCCTCCGGCCCTACGCCCTGACCGATAAACATGCGGTCAACGACATTGTACAGCGCCATCACCAGCATACCCACCACCGCCGGCAGCGAATAATGCCACAACAGCCGCCCCACGGGGCGGCACTCCAATTCCGATAAATTTTCTTGCATAGCCATAAGCGTGACAGCTGCGCCGTAGCGCGCCGATTACGATGCAAAGTTACGCATTTATCCTCACCCGACAAAATCCGCCTCGCCAAGCCCTGCCGCGCCGCATCAGCTCGTAAGGGCAAGGCAGCGGCCCGGCAAGCGGCGGGGGCTATGCCTGTGATGAGGGGTTGGGCGTGGCGGCGGTGAAGGGGTATCGGTTGATGCCGAAGCAGGCGCGGATGGCTGTGCGGATGGCGTCGGCTTGGGGGTCGTCTTGGCGCAAGATGTTGAGTATCTCGCTGATATACACGTCTTTGTCGTCGCGGCGCAGGCCGCAGGCACCGGCGGCATGGCTGTCGGAGAGCATAGGTTTGTGGTTGAATACCCTCAGGACCGAGGCATAGTCGCCATCGGCGATGTATCGGCGGAATAGTGAGCAATAGCGGTCGTAGGTGGCTCGCGGGTCGAGCTCGCGGGCGAGTCCGCGGACGTGACGCTCAAGCTCGCCGATGTCGCTGAAGCGGCCGTCGATGCGGTGAGTAGCCTCCTTCTTGAGGTGATGTCGCGTGTGCTGCAGGGCTTGTCGCCTCAGTTGTGGCTCGAATAGGTGCATTATTGCGCGCCTCACCTGAGCGAATGCTCTCTGCGGATCTCGGCCATGCCGCCGCGCTACGGCCTTGACCACGTCTTCGAGGAGGAAGATATTTTCAATCTCGGCGACGTTGGGCACCAGGATTTGTCGCCCGCGGAGGTAGCGCACCTCGGGCTCTTCGCGGCGGTCACGGTCCACGATGCCATAGGCGTCGAGGTTGTGGAATGACCGGGTGGCATTGAATGAGCGTGTTGCCTCGATGACCCTGTCGCATGAGCCGAGCGATTTCATGGTGAAGTCAGGGAAGATCAGCGGGTATAGCTTGGCGTCGATAGAGTTTACGCCATCGCCCTCGATGAACAGCACGGGCTTGCGCGCCCCCAGGATAGCCATATATACGTCGTCGGGCAAGGACTCGTTGTGAGGCTGGATGTCGTAAGCCCAGGTGCCGGCCTCGGGGTCGCATGAGCGCACCCATATCACTGTGCTTGTGGCACGCGTTGAGGCGAATGCGAGGTCGTGAGTCGTGTACACGAAGGTGCAATCGGGGCGCATGGCCTCGATGCAGTCCCATAGCGAGCGTATTACCGACTGATGGAGGAATAGCCCGGGCGCATCGACAAAAATGGTGCTGCCATGCGGGGCATACATGGCAGCGCCGAGATAGTACATTGTGGCGCGCTCGCCATCAGAAAGGCGCAGGGCCGAGTAGTTGATGTCCTTGTCGGCGGTGTGTCCGATGAGCATCTTGCCCTGCTCGATGAGGATTTTGTTGTCGGGGTAAATCTTCTGCCACATATCGATGAGGCGATCGAGGCGCATGGGGCTGTCGTCATTGGCGCATACGCCGTATTTACGCGCCACTACGTCGGTCACCGCTTCGTTGATTAGCAGGGCTATCATGCGGTCAAATTCGCCACGGATGTCAGTGCGTATCAGAGGCGAGTGGGCGGTGGCTTCGTGGTAGAGCATATCGATGGATGCGGGGTCGGCGGATTCGCGGTCGCGCTCGTAGAGGGCTTTGAGGGCCGAGATATGGAAAGCCGGGGCTGAGTCGGCTGCGAGGTAGTCGGCAAAGCGGGTCTTGCCGGCTCCGTTGGCGCCGATGATTACAATTTGCCGCTGCTGCTTGGTGTCAATAGACAGCTGGCTGCCATTGCTGCGAGGAGGGAGTTTCATAGCTTTATGGAGATTTGAGGTGGTAATGCAAAGATACATTAATTCTCAGATATGTGGGCTGACCGGGCGCAAAAAAATTTCAGCCACACGCGGGGCTCGTAGGGTCACGGCATCTGCATAGCGCTGTCATAAGCCATATTTTCGCAGGAAGTCGGCGACCACGGCGGTGTATTCGGCGGGGTGGTCGAGGTAGGCTTCAGCGTGAGCCGAGCCGCGGGCCACCCATTGCTCCTTAGGCATCGGCTTGGCCCGGTAGAGCTGCTGTAGCATGGCAAATGGCACATAGGTGTCGGCATCGCCATGGATCATCAGCATAGGGCGGTGGCATCGGGCCACCCGGCGCAAGGGCGACGCCTCGCCAAAAGACCATCCATAGCGCAGCTTGCAGAGGGCTGAGGCGGCATACAGCAGCGGGAAGGGTGGCAGCGAGAACTGCGAGCGGAGCTCGCCGCTGAACTCATCCCAGACGCTGGTGTATCCGCAATCCTCGACAAAGGCGGCGATATAGTCGGGGATAGAGTCGCCGCTGAGACACATGGTGGTGGCGGCGCCCATTGACACGCCGTGGACCACGATGCGCGAGGGCTCGGCAGCCGACGCCGGAGCGAACAGCGAGTCGGCGATGGCGCACCAGTGCTTGAGGTCGAGCCTATCCTTCCAGCCCATCTGCACCTCCTCGCCCTCGCTGAGGCCATGGGCATGGAGGTCAGGCAGCAGGATATTGAAGTGCAGGTCGCGGTGATACATGCGCCCCAGATAGAGAAACTTGATGCAATTGTCGGTGTAGCCGTGGACCACTATGGCGGTGCGGCCGCGGGCTGAGTCGGCTCGCATAAAGATGGCATGATGGCGCTCGCCGGTGGGCATTGTCACCATGGTGTCGCGTAGCAGGCCGAGCGCCCTGACACTATCGCACCAGGGCTTCATGTCAGGGAGGCGGCGATAGAGCTCGGCGTAAGAGCTATCGGCATCGCCGCGCATGTCGCCGGGCTTATGGTCGTAGCCTATGGCGTAGTCCAACATATAAAAGGCGCCGCCGATGGTGGCAGCCACAAGCAGGCCCAGCAGAGTGAGCGCTGCGATAATCATACTCTTGGCCGAGGGTTTGCGCATAGATCGACGATATTAGCATTGATGATGCAAAGATACTAAAACTATTGACACTTGCCATAAAACAGCTGCTGATAATGCTCGCGATAGGGGCGCGAGGGTGGCCGGCGGCGTATCGGCGGCGAGAGCGACGGCGGGCGTGAGGGCAACTTCAGGCTGCAAATGTTGAAGAATACGCAAAAAATGCGTAAATTTGCAGTGCCGTAACGAAATCGGCGTCACGGCAACAGCGAGCAATCAACAAACCCATTTACACAATACAAACATAGACAAAATGGCTACGACACTCACCTCCACAGACTTTCATTTTCCCGGCCAACGCAGCGTGTATCACGGCAAGGTGCGCGATGTGTATGACATCGACGGGAGCACCCTCGTAATGGTCGCCACTGACCGTATCTCGGCCTTTGATGTGGTGCTGCCCAAAGGCATCCCCTACAAGGGCCAGGTGCTGAACCAGATTGCGGCATACTTTCTTGATGCCACATCAGGCGAGGTGCCCAACTGGAAGACCGCGACCCCGGACCCGATGGTGACTATGGGGCGCAAGTGTGAGGGCTTCAGAGTAGAGATGATAATACGCGGCTACCTCACGGGCAGCGCCTGGCGCGAATATGCCGCCGGGGCGCGCACGCTCTGCGGCGTGGCCTTGCCCGAGAGCATGCGCGAGAACCAGTGCTTCGAGACACCCATCATCACGCCGACCACCAAGGCTGATGCGGGCCATGACGAGAATATCTCAAAGGAGCAAATCATAGCGCAAGGCATTGTGTCGGCTGAAGACTATGCCATAATGGAGGATTACACCCGTCGCCTCTTTGCCATCGGCACCAAGATGGCAGCCGACAAGGGCCTGATACTCGTGGATACCAAGTATGAGTTTGGCAAGACCCCCGACGGCCAAGTGATACTCATCGACGAGATACACACCCCCGACTCCTCGCGATACTTCTATGCCGAGGGCTACGCCGAGCGCTTTGCCAAAGGCGAGCCCCAGCGCCAGCTCTCAAAAGAGTTTGTGCGCCAATGGCTTATGGACAACGGCTTTATGGGCAAGGCCGGCCAAAAAGTGCCGGAGATGACCGACGAGATATGCCGCAGCATCTCAGAGCGATATATCGAGCTGTATGAGCATGTCACGGGCCGCACATTTGTCAAAGCCCCGGATGGCGACCTTGCCGCGCGCATCGAGGCTAATGTCAAAGCCGCACTGACTAAATAACCCTGATATAATGCCCGTGGTAACGCCTTACGACAACGACCGCGGCAAGGCCGAGCAGGTCAAAGAGATGTTTGACGCCATCGCCCCGGCATACGATTTTATGAATCGAGCCATGACGATGGGGGTGGATAAGCTGTGGCGCCGCCGGGCCGTGAAGATAGTGGCGAAGACAGCGCCGCGCAATATCATCGACATCGCCACGGGCACGGGCGACCTGGCTATCGCTATGGCGCGCCGCATCGCCACAGCGCATATCCGCGGCCTCGACCTCTCAGAGGGCATGGTGGCGATAGGGCGCCGCAAGGTGGAGGCCGCGGGGCTGGAGGCCAGGATAAGCATGGCCGTGGGCGACTGCTGCGACCCGAGCGTCATGCCGGAGGGCGAGGCCGACGCCGTGACCGTGGCTTACGGGATACGCAACTTTGCCGACATCGCCGCCGGATACCGTGCCATGCACCGTATGCTCAAGCCCGGTGGCATGATCTGCGTGGTGGAGCTGTCAACGCCGCAAGGGTGGCTGACCCGCCCGCTCTATAACTTCTACACCCGGCATATAATACCGGCCGTAGGGCGCCTGGTGTCGCACGACGTGCGCGCATACTCATATCTGCCCGAGTCTATCGCCGCGGCTCCGCAGCGACGGCAGATGTTGCAGCTGATGGAGGAGGCCGGCTTTAGCGATGCCCGATACATCAGCCTCACCTTCGGCACCTGCACCATCTACACGGCTCGGCGCCTCCCTTAATCATTAATCAAAACAGCGACTATGTATTATCACAGCTTACGATTACTGCACATCGCCATCATAGCGACAGCTGCCATCGGTGTCGCGACACCTACAGCGAGGGCCCAGGCGGGCTATTTCAGCTCGGCGCGCGTGACCGATGTCGCCGCGGCCGAAGTGGAGCCTGTAGCCCCGGTGGCTGCGGCCGACACTGTGACAGCGCCACAAGACACGGTGATGGGCACGCTGATGCTCCCGGAGTATTTCTTTATCCCGGCCATCTATGACCACTACACTTTTCCGGACACCACGCGCTATAACGCCGCCGAGATAAGTGGCAACGAGTCATCACGATGGATAGAAGAGCAGGTGTCGCTGGGGAGGCGCATGACGGCGCTGCGGCGCACGCTGCTCTATGCCCACCCGGAGCTGGTGAGATATAACACGGCCACGCTGCTGAAGGCGCCGGAGCAATACTACGCGGTCATCAACCCCAGGGACTACAAGCTGGACATACGCGAGTCAGTGACCGCACCGGCCAGCGAGACCACGCTGCGCGCAGAGGCCGTCAAGAAGCGCCATTGGATAAAAGACTTCAACGTGGGGCTGCAATTCTCGCAGGCCTACATCTCGCCCAACTGGTATCAGGGCGGCAACAAGAGCCTCATAGCCCTCGGTAGCATATACTACAACGTGAAACTCAACCAGGAGTATCACCCCAACCTCCTGTTTGAGACCACCATGCAGTATAAGCTCGGCACCAACCATACGCCCGAGGACACGCTGCACGCATACACCGTGACCGAGGACCTGCTGCAGATCAACAGCACCTTCGGCGTCAAGGCCGCCAAACGATGGTATTACTCCATCTCGGGGCAGTTTAAGACTCAGCTGCTCAACTCCTACAAGACCAACAACCCCGAGCTGCAATCGGCCTTTCTCTCGCCCGGCGACCTCACGGTGGGCCTCGGTATGACATATAACTATGCTCGCAAAGACGGGCGGGCCACCTTTGATGCATCAATATCGCCGCTGTCCTACAACCTGCGCATCTGCACCAACAGCCGCGTCAATGCCGGCAATTACGACATAGAGCCGGGCCGTAAGTGCGCCCACAAGATAGGTTCGTCGTCAGAGCTGAAGCTGCTGTGGAAGCTGACCTACAACATCACGCTGACGTCGAGACTGTTTGCCTTCACTGACTATCACTCGGCGCAGGTCGATTGGGAGAACACGCTGGCGTTTGCCATCAACAAATTCCTGTCAACCCAGATCTACGCACACCTGCGCTATGACACCATGACACCCGATGTGGCCGACAGCAATTGGCGCAATCTGCAAGTCAAGGAAATATTCTCAATAGGCTTCTCATACACCTTCAAATCAATCTGACGATGCACGCGGCGGCTCTCATACATCGGGTAATACGCAGCGCCGCGGCCGTGGCGCCGGCGGCGCTGCTGATGCTGCTGACGCTGACCGCCGCGGTGAGGGCGCAGGCACGCAGCAATAGCAATCTGCGCGACTCGATAGAGACCATCATTGACGCCACGCCACGCACCATCGAGGGCATCTACCGCATGGGCGGCGACGGCGCTCTGTTTGCCATAGTGCCCACGCCGGGCCACACACATCGCTATGACCTGGTCATCATCGAGAGCCCCGACTTCTCGGTGGAGCCGGGCACCAAATTCGGCTACGCCGTGGCCGGCGGCTCAAAGGGCGTGTACGACGCCAAGGTGTATGGCCGCCTGCGCGCCGACCGCTCCAACAAGTCACACACCTTTGCGCTGCGAGTGCGCGACGACGGCTACCTGTCGTTTGAGGAATATCGCAACACCAAGCGCATCAGCCTATGGCGCTGGATCCCCTACCTCTTCAGAGTCACCGTCATCGAAGACAACAACCGCCCCCATGGCCTCGATGGCGCCATACGCGTGTATCCGCCGGCGCCGGGCATCACACCACGCATACTATGACCGCCATAGCTCGCATACTCATCATCGCCGCCATCGCGCTGCTCAGCATTGAGGCCGCCGCCCAGCGCACCACGCGCCGCGTCAAAGCCTCAGAGGTGAACCCTGCCGCCCTGCCGCCACGCGTGGCGCCATACGACACACTGCGCGCGCCGGCCACCGATGCCGTCGTGGCCTCAGGCTTTGAGAAGACACTATCGTCGCGGCGCGAGTCGATGCTATTCACCAACAACCTGGCGGTGCACATCACCGACATAGCCCTTACAATCACCTACCTCGACACGCAAGGGCGCATGCTGCACCGCGCCGACCACACAGCCACCATCGACATACCGCCGGGCCAGACACGCGCCATCAACTTCGCCTCGTGGGACACCCAAGGCGTCACATACTACATACACTCGCCCCGCCCCACACGAGCCCGCCGGGCCACCCCCTTTGATGTGGCCATTACCATCAACTACGTCACAACCCCTAAAAACACATCTGACACCCACCAATGAAGATAGCAATAATCGTAGCGATGCGCAAGGAGCTCGACCTGCTCATACCGCTCATCAACCGGTCATCCACAGTTAGTGTCAACGGCTTTGAATTTCACCTGGGCACACTCGGCCGCGCCGACGTGGTAGTGATGCAATGCGGCATCGGCAAGGTCAATGCCGCCGTAGGCACCCTCACCCTGATAGAAAACTTCCACCCCGGCGCCATCATCAACACGGGCGTGTCCGGAGGCACGGGCGGCGCAGCCATCCTCGACGTGGTCATCGCCGACCGCATAGCCTACCACGACGTGTGGTGCGGCCCCGGCACCACTCCCGGCCAGGCCGCCGGCTGCCCCGCCTTCTTTGAATGCCCCATCGACCCCGCCAAGCTCGACATCCCCGGCACACGGCGCGGCCTCATCGCCTCAGGCGACATCTTCGTCAGCGAGGTAGAGACCGTGCGCCACATCCTCGAGCTATACCCCGACGCGATAGCCGTAGATATGGAGTCAGCCGCCATAGCGCAGGTGTGCCACATCAAAGGAGTGCCCTTTGTGTGCATACGAGTCATCAGCGACACCCCCGGCGCCGCCGACAACATAGCCCAATACCAAAACTTCTGGGACGACGCGCCGCAGCACACGTTCAGCACCCTGCAGCACGTCATCAGCGCCATCATCTGATATCCCGCCGACACATAGCCATGAAAGACTTGCATGTGATACGCGGCCGCCGCAAGCTCATAGCCGAGCTCATAAGCCACGGCGAACACCTACAGCAAGACTTCAAATATGCCATCTCGGATGCGCGCAAGATAGCACGCACCATCTCTGCCTTTGCCAACGCCGCCGGAGGCCACCTCCTCATCGGCGTCAAAGACAACGGCACCATCGCCGGCGTGCGCAACGAGGAAGACATCTTCGTCGTAGAGCAAGCCGCCGAGCGCTATTGCCGCCCGCCACAACACGTAGAATTCTCAGCCTACGCCATCGACACCGGCATCACCGTGATAAAAGCCACCGTCAGCCCCGCCGACCATAAGCCCGTGCTGGCCCAAGACACCGACGGCACCTGGAAAGCATACATGCGCGTCGCCGACCAGAATATCAAAGCCACACGCCTGATGTGCCGCGCCTGGCAGCTGAGCGACGACGATGCCGGCGCCTGCTACATCACCATGGGCGAGCGCGAGACCGCCATCATGCAGCTCGTGGCCGCCGCCGAGACACCCCTGCAGCCCCGCAGCATAGCCCTGGCGCTGCACCTGTCACAGAAAGCCACCGACGACATCCTCGCGCGCCTCGCCGCCATCGGCGCCCTCACCTTCACCCTCGCCGGCGACACCTTCGCCATCACCCGCCCCTGATACCCCCACAGCAAAAATCGGTGAAAAGTTTGAAACTATTGATTGCAAAAATTTAGTTAAAACAATATAATTTTGCATCTTAAGCCCCACAAATAACATTTTTTGTAGTATCTTTGCCTTGCAGTGCGTGGCCAAGGGCAGAGGCTCAACGACGGCGCGCAAGGCATAAATACTCAATACAAGGTGTTATTGAAATCAACTTCTATTGATAAATTCTCGCAAAATTTGTTTCCACGAAGTTGATAGGCAATAGCACCTGCATCGTTTGCTAATATACAGCCGCCACAAGCGGTTGCAATATAGCAGTATCGGTGTGGGGCTATTGTTTTATCCGTGGAAAGGGCAATGCGAGAAGCCTATCAATAGGATAAGACAAGATACAATCCTCACACCTTTTGTTATTTACTGACAATCCCAATGGAGGATGAGGGGCTAAAAAATCCAATCACACAAATCATGAAACGCATCGTTGTAATTGCGTTGCTGCTCACATTCATCATCGGCGCAACAGGTTATGCAAGAGACAACTACTCGGAAAAAGAGCGCAAGGAATTTGCTAAAGACGCAGAAAAAGAAGCCAAGCGCCGTGCAAAAGAATTAAAGAAACAGAAGTTTCAGCAGGCCGGGGCTATGTCATTAGAAACTCTGCTGAAGCAGACATTGGTCAAGACCAAAGACTTTGGCGGCAAATGCGTCATCAAAGAAATCAATGTCACTAATGCCAAGACTTTGTCACTGGCCGAAAAGAGACTCCTCACGAATGCCCAAGCTGAGTATGCAAAAGAAGTTGAAGCTATTATAAAAGGGAAAACAACGACCAACGACAATCAGTCGGATGAAGAAGGCGTTGAATTTATGAATGAAGCTTCGGAGACTGTGTTTAAAAAGGAGCTCAAAGGTGACGTAAAATTGTCATTCTACGTTTATAAGGAAAACAATGATGGCACTTTTTGGGTAAAAGGTTATTGTCTGATTGATGAGGACGACACACGCCGCACACTCCAACGCGTAGCTGAAAAAGTGAAGGACAATTTGAAGCTCTCAGAAGCCATCAGCAAAGCTTTAAACGATGATATTGAGCTAAAGGACGACGAGTCTGAAGACTAAGTTTACCTCGACAAACCGACAAACACAATAGACAATGAGACGGCTGATAATTGCACTATTATCGCTGGTCTTGGTGTGCGGTGTAGCTTCAGCTCAGTCGCAAAAAGCAGCCATTGAGCGCATAAAGTCAAAAAGCTCTGAATATAAATGGGGCGAAGGCCATGGTGCGTCAATGGATGCAGCTCGAAAAATGGCAACAAGCGACTTGCTCAGCAAGATGGCTTCGACAAAGAGTGTCAACAGCCATCAACGAGAAGGCCAAAAAGGCAATGAATACATCCTTGAACAAGAAGAGAGTGTGGACTTTGCCACCACCGTGAGCCTTGACAATTGCGAGAATATCAGTTACAAAGACGGCGATGAGTGGCGATGCTTATGCTACGTGTCAATTAAGGATATTGAGCGAGCGGCACAGCGACAGCAAGACCGTGTCCAGGAAATGATAAAGCTTGGCGAGGAACAAGAGGGTCAGCTAAACATAGCCGGTGCGCTCAAATATTACTATTGGGCGTTGGCGATGCTGACACATTATGGCTCATCAATTGACAGCAATATGCTGATAATGGGCAAGCGTAAGAATGCCAAGCTGTGGCTCAATGAGCATATCGCCGCTGTTTTGGACAATATTGATATAAAGATAGACTCAGACCGCATAGAGTACGATCAAAGTGATTATGACCACTACACTGTCAATATTGATGTTAGATACTGCGGCCTACCGGTGTCAGCCCTTGATTTGCTATATTTCAATGGCGAACGCCAAGTGGGTCCGCTGCACGCCAAAAGCGGCAAGGCTGCATTGAAATATCCCGACATCAAGGGCTTTAAGGAGCTGGATATCAATGTAATCTATAATTATTCGGAAGAAGCGGCAGCTTATGACCGAGAGCTATCCAGCGCTTTTGATACGGATTTGGTATCGTATGACACAAAATGCGCGCGGTCAATACCCATCAAGGTCAAGAGCGACAAGCTCAAGATAGAGACGACAAGCAAGAACACAGCTACCAGGCAAGCGGCGGCAGCTCCCACCACCGGCGCAGCCGATGCTACCGAGCCTATCATCAACAAGACCAAGCCGACTATTGACCGCGAATATATCACCGACAATCAGCAATACATCGAGGCCATGAAGCAAGTAGAGTCAGCGCTGCGCAGCAAGAAGTATGCATCGGTCAAGCACTTATTTACCGCCGATGGTTATGACTTGTTTGAGCGTATGGTTACGATGGGTGCCATCAGCGTCAACCGCGCCCCACAATACACTGTCGAAGGCTCTCGCCTATTTATTATTGGCAAGGGTATCCCGGTGTCGGTAAAAGTAGGTCGCCACACTTCTACTGAGACTATAGTATTCAGGTTTGACAAATCAACAGCCAAAATCAAATCCGTGGCATACGCGCTGACACAGCGAGCCGAGAGCGACATCTTCCGCAAGTCAGAGTGGAACATTGAGTCGCGCTATTCATTGTTGTGCTTTATGGAAGACTATCAGACCGCCTTTGCGCTCAAGAGATTAGACTATATTAAGTCAATTTTCTCTGACAAGGCAATCATCATCATCGGCAAGGATAATGGTGCCGGAGGTAAAGCGCGTAGCAAAAAATTCTTTGAGAGCAACGACCTGGGAGCTATCAACACCAACAATGAGCGCTACACATATCAGTTTTACTCAAAAGATGACTATATGCAAAAACTCGAGCGCGACTTCAACCCCAACAGCAGCACCTACAAGGGATATATACAGCTGACATTTGAGGACACGCAGATAGCAAGTGTGCCTACTAACGGATATGTTGATAATGAAGTGATGTGGATAGAGCTCAAACAAAACTATTACAGCACTTCGGGATATACAGATAAGGGATATCTGTCATTGCAGATTAATCTCAAGCCCGACGAAGGTTCGAAAATTAATGTTCGCACATGGACACCCACGTTTATCGACTTTGACACCTTAAATCGGAGCTTCACCATAGGGCAAGATTCAGATAATTAATAATACCTCAAAATAATGAAACGACTAATTACCGCAACAATGGCTCTCATGACGTGCGTCACAACCATGTTTGCTGAAATGGAAATTGTAAGTGGAACATTCCACAATAGAGACTTTAAAAACAGGGAGGCCAACTCCACCGATATAGGGCAAGCTGACCTCACCGCTATGTCTATTGACTGGCCTACGACTGACCGCGACGGCAACGATGTCAAGAAGATTGCTCTTATTGATATCAAGCTTGAGAATTTCCCGGCCTCAGCAGCTGCCGAGATTAAAGTGCAACTTGGTGGCGGCAAATTCCCCATCAGCGTGCAACCCAAGGACCTCAAAGGCGGCAGTGAGCGCCACCTGTGGGTCTTTGTCCCCGCCGGAGACTTTGATGTAACGCTGACACACGCCGAATATGGAGCAGCACGCATCAGCGGTGAAAAATATATTGACCACAACATCTATAATTGCACATTGCGCAACGGCGGCAACACAAACATCACCATACATAGCGACCCCGAAGGCGCTACCGTATATATCGATGGCGTGCAGCGCGGAGTCACCCCACTGACACTCACGGCTGTGGCTTTTGGCCAGCACAATATTGCCATGTCATCACCCAATAGTGCCATCGCTAATGGCCTCAAGGAGACCACGATAGATGTGTCACAAAGCAAGACTGCATTTAATTTCTCTCTGCGCAAGACAAGACCCGTAACGTTTAGTGCCGAGCCTTCTGACGCCACGATACAGCTGTTGCGAGATGGTAAGGTAATAACCGATGATAATGGCAGAAGCGGCGGCAGTCAACTCGTGTACGCCAACCTGCCCTATGCGAGCTATCAAATCAAAGGGTCTCTGCCCGGCATCACTTACGCGGGCGAAGATATCACGGTAGATGGCATGACGCCTGCGGTGTATGTGGTCAAAGTGATAGGCTCTCGCAGTATCAACTTCCGCGCCAGCCAAAACAATAGTGAGGTAAAAGGTGCCGATGTCACCATCGACGGCAACGTGGTGGGCAAGACCCCTCTTACTACCACCCTCACATACGGCAAGCACAATGTGGAGATGAGTTACTTCGGCAGCTCTAAAAAAGGCAAGATTAATGTCAATGCATCAACTGACAACAATTACCAGTTAGTGCTTCCTGCATATAAATATCACAAGCGTTTCAATCCCTTTGATGTGGATTGGAAATTGCGTGACTTTGGTATTGCCTTCAATTATGTCAACAAGACCTACAAGCTCAAAGCCGATGGTGAGAGTATCAATATAGACCAATGGGGCGATGAAAAGACGATGAATGGCATCCAGGTCGGTTTTGTGTATCAGCCTTACTTTGGCTACGGCCAGGGATTGAGCACCGGTATCTTTTGGCAGGCCTTCTTTGGCTCAAATGATTTGTATGACGATTTCTCTTATAGCGAGCACTCAATATACGTGCCTGTGCAATACCAGTTCAGATTGCCGATAATGGAGAATATGTCAATATTTCTCAATGCCGGCGTAGGCATGTCAATCGGCGTGTCAAACAGCATTAAATTTGACGGCCACGATGAGACCTATAGTGTGGGATATGGCTACAATGACGAATATGACACCTATCAACCGGCGCGCTTCAGCTGCTCAGCCTTGATGGGCGGCGGCTTCCAGTATAAGGCTATACAGATAGAGGCCAAGTACTCGTTGGGGTTAACTGACAACCCGGATATGTACATCAACGATGGCTCGTTCGACAAAGTATCATGCAAGGCTAACTCGTGGAGTGTAGGCTTGTCGTTCCTATTCTGACACTATGAGCAGATTAAAATCTGTTGTATTATTTGCAATCCTCGTGTCGTCGCCTAATTACTCGTTTGGCGACGATTACGAGGATTTTAAGAAAAAGGCACAAGAGCAATACGACCAATTTGTCAAAGAGGCCGAGAAGGAGTATGCTGACTTCCGCGAAAAGGCCAATAGAGAGTATGAGGAGTTTCTGCGCAAGCCATGGACACCCACTCCCATCAAGCCGCCGATGCCCGCGCCCCCTGATCCATCGCCCAAGCCTACGGTTATTGATGATGACGACGACGATGATGGCGGCAATAAGAAAATCATAGAGGATAGGCCTATCAAAATTGACACTATAGTGCTCACCCCCAAACCGAAGCCTCAGCCCCAACCTATAGCCCCCATTCCACAAGAGCCTATACCGGTAAAATTGCCTGATGTTAATGTAAATTTCTATGGCACGAGGATGGCCGTGCGAGGCACCGGCATAGGGAGTCTCAACGTAGGCTCAGGCAGCGAAGATGCTATCGCCACAGCGTGGCGCTCACTGTGTGACAATCCGTCAGTCAACAACCTGATACGCGATTGTCTGGCCTTGCGCGAAGACTACGCGATACCCGATTGGGGATATCTGCAGCTACTTGATGCCATCGCATCAAAGATAGTCACCACCAATCGTAATAGCCAAGTATTCCTTATGGGATACCTATTTAATCAAAGCGGATATAAGATGCGCTTTGCCATTGACGATGCCGGGCGATTGGTTGTATTATTTGGATACAAAGGATATATCTACGATACGACATATATCATCCGCGATGGTGAGAAATTTTACGCCTACAATGCCGCAGCCGACGCAAAGAGCATGCGTGTCTGCTTCAACGGCATGCCCAAAGAGCGGTCACTATCACTGACCATCACAGAGCTGCCCAAATTTGCTTATACCGCGGGCAATACGCGTGACTTTGTCACACACTCACACCCGGATGTCAAAGCCACCATCACGGTCAACAAAAACCTGATAGACTTCTACGATACCTACCCCAATTGCACCATTGACAACTCGTTTCTGACCAAGTGGGTGATACATGGCAACACCCCCACAAGCCCCGAAATCAAGCAGCAGCTATATCCTGTGTTGCGCAAAGCCATATCAGGCAAGACTCAGCTTCAAGCAGTAAATCTGCTGCTTCGTGTCGCCGAATCATTCCCCTATGGGTATGACACGAAAATATGGAATTGCGACCGAGCATTCTGGATGGACGAAAGCTGGCACTATCCTCTTAGTGATTGCGAGGATCACGCCATCAATTTTGTGCACTTGGTGCGCGACCTGTTAGGATTAGATGTGGCGTTGGTTTACTATACCGGGCATCTTGCCAGTGCCGTAGCTTTCACCGAAGGCGAAGTGTATGGCGACTATATGGTATATGGTAATAAGCGCTACTATATTTGTGACCCCACGTATTTTTATGCCAATGTAGGTCAATCTATGACCAACATTGACAAGTCCAGCGCTGTATTGATACCTCTTTCCAAATAAAGAGGAAATAATGGTTAGATAGCCCTTATTGCTGCCTGAGAAATAAGGGAGCTATTGACAAAATTATGAACTGCACCCCAAAAGTTAGACAAAAACTTTTGGGGTGCAGTTCATAATAGCAGGCGCGATGATACATTATCACATCATCGCAAAGATGTGTCGGCATCAGGCGTTTTACCTTTTGAGAGGGCAGCGGCGGCCAATTTGGTGCGGCGACACTCGATGATGTCTTTCACGCCAAAGCACATCGCCAGTGTGCCGTACAGCATGGTTATTCCTGCATAAGCAAAATTCGTGTACTCAAGGAGGAGTAGGAGTCCGGCGATGACGCAAAGCAAACCGAGCAGCAATGCTATGATAGCAAATACGATAGACACAACAGTGAAGATAGTGAAAAATTTTGGTCTTTTAGGCAACACATCTTGGTATGAAGCCCCATTGCGCTGTTCGTAATATGCTGTATAGTCAAGGCCGTAAGTGTCTTCGGCAACATACATGCATTGCTCAGGCGTGGGAGTGGCTTTGACACCAGCCGAGGCCCTGACCAATGATATGCAACGATAAATCGATGAAACTGAAAGGATACCGAAGATAATCAAGGCAGCTAAATCAATCGTTCCGCTTACGACTATGCTAATCACGATGGTAATAGTTGCGAGGGTGAAGTATAGAGCCGAGACAATCTCGATGTTGGTGTCTCGCCTGAGGCGTTTCATAAATGATGCCACATTGGCGGTGTACACGTCTTCAAGGATAGGCGATGTCCGCGATGCTTTATCGTAGGCTATCGTGCCCGGTATCAGAAAACGGAGCATAACTGAAAGCCCTATGACTGCCAAACACGCCACCAGGAAGAGGTTTTCGTTGATAACGGGGCTATGAAGCAACTCAAGGAGTGGATATACCAATATCCAGATGACAAAATAGAAACTTGTTTTCATTTTAGTTATTCTTGATTAGTTGTGTTGAATCCTACCGGTTGTCGGTTTGCCCGAGCCTCCACCTGCTGAGCATTGATATGGTCAAAATTACAGCGCACCTGCCTCTTTGCATCGAAGAATGAATCGAGGACCGCTTTGACATACTGCACATTGACCGGGCAGGCCGGATGGAGCATAATATCATACCGGGTGTGAAAACCGATTATTCCATCGTTGTTAGGGGCCGACATCACCACAGTCGGGCCGAAATTGTAATTGGTAGCATTGACCGCCTCTCGTATGTTAGGCAGATCCGGGTCATTGACTCTTACGCCGGACCACAAATAATCCCAGACGCGGGCATACAGCCCTCCAAACTCCATATTGAATATTTCGCCCTGATAGTGCACCGAGAGTGTGCCATCATCATTGGCGATGGGTTGACATCCAATCTCGCTAAGTGCGTTAAACATCAAGCCACGAGTATCCGGCTTTAGGGCTTCTACATTATGAACATTCTCTTTCATAGTCTCTTGTCTGAATTGTTGCCTTTCTATTTCTTTTCGGTCTCGGCGCTCTCGTAGCCATTCAATGAAGCGACTAATCGCTCCTATAATCACGATAGTACCCAATACACTGAACAATTTATCCATATCAAATATCTTATAAGTTGTAGCGCTAAGTTGTAAGCACAATATTAGTATTTCTTGATTTCCTTGACATTGCCAACAGCTCCGAGGCGCACGTTAAACGCCTCATGACAATCAGAGCAGCAGTACTGATGCCATGTGCGGCCATATCCGATGTTAGCGCCGAGAATGCCGGGGATGCCTGTGACCAATTGGAGGAGCGCTCCACCGACCACGGCGCCGGTCTTGGCGAGAGCATCGCTGACCTTGCCGTTGGTTGTCATTGATGTGTTATATCCGCCGCAGTGAGGGCATTGAACAAAATTTCCCATACTTATCAAGTCATTTAAGATTTTACATTATATTATACCGGGAAAAGCCCAAAGGTAAACAGCTAAATCAATTTTTCTGCAATCTCACCTTTGAGCGCAAGAAGGGCAGAGTAGTTGTGCTTATTAGCCGTGATGCGTTGCATTATATCCTCAGCGACATCTCTGCGCGCAGGATGCCTGTCAGGGTGAGCCGCTACGCTAAGTTCCTTATACAATTTACGAGCCTTAACCATGCTATCTACCACATTGCAGCTCTCGTCATTCTTTATTTTTCGTCTGAATTTCAGGCGAGCGAGAAATCGGCCAAATACATTCATAGCTACATTATTGGATATAATACTGCTTGAGGTTGGCATACTTCTTCAGCGCGAAGCACTTCGTCAGTCCGCCGGTTTTGCCTTTGATGATTAGCGTGTCAAAGCCCATGGCCATCAGCTGGCGCACAAAGGCAGCATTGTCAGTGATATAGGCTGCAAGCTCATTGGCTTCGGCCTCACGTAGATTGCTATCATTCTCGACAGTGATCTTAAAGCCACTGCGAAGCCAGATTGAGCTCATCTCATGAGCAAAGGAGATATCTCCCGCCGCTATTGACACTCGGCACAAGCGACCAAACTCGCCGCCGGTGAAGTATTCCTTGAAGGCGCTATTCATTTGTGAAATAATTCTCACGCGCTCAAATGAGCCATCGAGTAGCGAATTGATAAAGTTTGATAAGAGAGTCCTGATATTCATAATCATTGAAGATTTATTATAATTATTGGTATAAAAAACATAGTTGCTTTAGTTTTATCATTGTTCGGTAATATATACCCCGGCAATATAAAAGGTAAACACTTCATGGCACGCTTAAGCCTAACCGCTTATCACCACACGTCAGCGCCTCAGGCACGCACGTAATGCGACCCGGATACAGCTCCGGTATCGTTTTAGCTATAATCGGATACATTATGCGAATTTCTTCGGCGTCAAAGTTTGCAGCTTTGAGAAGCAGGCAGAAACAATCCATATAGGTTAGGAAATCGCCAAAAGCTAATTCCCTGTCGCAGCTTAAATGCTCCATAACGGCGGCCATTAATCCGCCTATGTGCCGATCCAGCTCTGTGTCAGCCTTCGTAATTTTTGACATAGCGAGTAGTTGTATGTGGCAATTTTTCACAACCTCATCAAGCGTCACCTTGTGCATTACCGAAGCCATATCTATAGTTTGCGCTAATAATTCAGGCGGACGAAATTCACTTATCGCGATGAAGCCTTTACGGTAGAGGACTTCGACAACGTACGTTCGAGGTTCTCCATCGATTGCTATATCAAAGATGAGTTTTAGTGTTCTCATTCTCAGTATATTTTCGTTGTTTTTTACAGATC
>JBJEDF010000086.1:0-23131 GCA_051871765.1 Muribaculaceae bacterium | reverse complement strand
TGATGCAGTTGTCGTAGCGGTCGCGCACCACCTCGTATTCCACCTCTTTCCAGCCCTTGAGTGACTTCTCGATGAGCACCTGGGGTGAGAAGGCGAGAGCCTTCTCGGTGAGGGCCCGCAGCTCGTCGTCGTTGTCGCAGAAGCCGCTGCCAAGGCCGCCAAGGGCGTAGGCGGCGCGCACGATCACGGGGTAGCCCAGATCCGACGCCACGCGCAGTGCGTCGTCGATGGTCTCTACTGCTTCGCTCTTGATGGTCTTCACGCCGATTTGGTCGAGACGCTCCACAAAGAGCTCGCGGTCCTCAGTGTCGATGATAGCCTGCACGGGGGTGCCCAGCACATCCACATGGTATTGCTCCAGCACGCCGCTGCGGTATAGCTCCACGCCGCAGTTGAGCGCCGTCTGGCCGCCGAAGGCCAGCAAGATGCCGTCGGGCCGCTCTTTGGCGATGACGCGCTCCACAAAGTAAGGCGTCACCGGCAGGAAGTAAATCTTGTCGGCAAAGCCTTCCGAGGTCTGCACCGTGGCGATGTTGGGGTTGATAAGCACCGTGGTGATGCCCTCCTCCTTCATTGCTTTGAGGGCTTGTGCGCCGGAGTAGTCAAATTCGCCGGCTTCGCCAATCTTCAGGGCGCCGCTGCCCAGCAGCAGCACCTTCTGTATCTTCTTGTCTTCGCTCATAGTGATAATGGAGTAGGGGGGAGGGGTTATAGCATATTGATAAACTCGTCAAAGAAAAACTCGGTGTCGCGGGGACCGCTTGATGCCTCGGGGTGAAATTGCGCCGAAAACCAGGGCCGGCTGCGGTGGCGTATGCCCTCGTTGGTGCCGTCGTTCATATTCACAAACAGCGGCTCCCACTCGGCCGGCAGCGTGTCGGCATCTACGGCGTAGCCGTGGTTCTGAGAGGTGATATAGCAGGTGGTAGTGCCCACGCGGCGCACCGGCTGGTTGTGGCTGCGATGGCCGTATTTGAGCTTGTAGGTGGAGGCGCCGGCGGCCTTGGCCAGCAGCTGATTGCCCATGCAGATGCCGCAGATGGGGCGCCCCGTGGCCATGGCGGCGCGTATGTGGCTCACTGTGATGTCGGCAAAGTCAGGGTTGCCCGGGCCGTTGCTGATGAAGAGCCCGTCGTAGGCGATGCCGCTGAAGTCATAATCCCAGGGCACACGCACCACCTTCACACCGCGGCGCATCAGGCAGCGTATGATATTGTGCTTGATGCCGCAATCCACCAGCACCACTGTCTTGCGCGGCCGACCGCTCTCGTCAGTGTCGCTGCCGTAGGTGAGCACTTCGCTGCATGAGGTCTTGGCAATGAGGTTTTCGCGGTTAGGGTCATAGAAGTCCACATCGCCGCAGCCCTCTACCACTATCTTGCCCAGCATTGAGCCTTTCTCGCGCAGGTGCTTGGTCAGCGCGCGTGTGTCGATGCCATAGATGCCCGTGATGTGTTCTTCCTTGAGCCAGTCGGCCAGATTGCGCTCGGCCAGCCAGTGGCTGTGCTCCCACGCATAGTCTTGAGCCACGATAGCTTTGCAGTGGATGTGGGTGCTCTCGTAATGGTCGCTCAGCGCTGCCGTTCCTCCGGTGGGAGGCACACCATAGTTGCCCAGCAAGGGGAAGGTGGTGACCAGGATTTGCCCTTCGTAAGAGGGGTCGGTGAGGCTCTCGGGGTATCCGGTCATTGCCGTGTTAAACACTACTTCGCCTGACGTAGAGGCTTCATAACCGAAGGACTTGCCTTCATACTGTGTGCCGTCCTCAAGGATGATGACGGCGCGTCTTGTGTCGCGCATACGATGGTAGTTGGTTTGGGTTGGTGTCGTCGGCTTCACAATTCTCCGTGAAAACCGTGCAAAGGTACAAAAAAAACGGCATATTTCATACACCGCCGCACATCTATCATCTAAAAATATCTCTTGCCCAATACGCCTCGCAATTGTCTCTTACGGCCTACCGGCCTCTGTAGCCGCCCTCGCTCGCGCGTATATTATTAATGTGTAGTGCCCGGAATATATCTGTCCGCAGTCGATTTTTTAGTCATTATCAAAAAAAATCAGAAAAAATGTCTGAAATATTTTGCTATGTCAAAAAATGATTATAACTTTGCAACCGCAAACGAGGGGAATACGACGCCTCTCCGCTGCAAGAGAATATTGAAGATTGCCTCTTTAGCTCAGTTGGCCAGAGCACGTGATTTGTAATCTCGGGGTCGTTGGTTCGAATCCGACAAGAGGCTCAAAATTGGTAGTAACACTTACGATTATAGTTCTACACACTATATATCCTTTAGGGCGTGTTCCAGAGTGGCCAAATGGGGCAGACTGTAAATCTGCTGGCTTAGCCTTCGGTGGTTCGAATCCATCCGCGCCCACTACACTTCTGCGGAAGTAGCTCAGTTGATAGAGCATCAGCCTTCCAAGCTGAGGGTCGCGAGTTTGAGCCTCGTCTTCCGCTCGATAAAATATTTGCCTATGTAGCTCAGGGGTAGAGCACTTCCTTGGTAAGGAAGAGGTCGCGGGTTCAAATCCCGCCATCGGCTCTTTTTTTTGATAGCCCCGATAGCGCCTTGTCGTTACCGTGGCTCATTGTTAGGAAATCATTAATTACTACAAAAAATAACCAGTTATGGCAAAAGAGAAATTCGAAAGAACCAAACCGCATGTCAACATCGGTACCATCGGTCACGTGGACCACGGTAAGACCACTCTTACCGCTGCCATCACCACCGTATTGGCTAAGCAAGGCCTTTCTGAGGTGAAGTCATTTGACCAAATCGACAACGCTCCCGAGGAAAAAGAGCGTGGTATTACTATTAACACCGCTCACGTTGAGTACGAGACCGCTAACCGTCACTACGCTCACGTGGACTGCCCGGGCCACGCCGACTATGTGAAGAACATGGTAACAGGTGCCGCTCAGATGGACGGCGCTATCATCGTAGTTGCTGCTACTGACGGTCCCATGCCCCAGACTCGTGAGCACATCCTTCTCGCCCGTCAGGTCAACGTGCCCCGCCTCGTCGTATTCCTCAACAAGTGCGACATGGTTGACGACGAAGAGATGCTCGAGCTCGTGGAGATGGAGATGCGCGAACTCCTCTCTGCTTACGACTATGATGGCGACGAGACTCCCATCATCCGTGGCTCTGCTCTCGGCGCTCTCAACGGCGAGCCCCAGTGGGAAGCTAAAGTTATCGAGCTCATGGACGCTGTCGATACTTGGATCCCCCTGCCTCCCCGCGACATCGATAAGCCCTTCCTTATGCCCGTCGAGGACGTCTTCTCTATCACCGGTCGTGGCACCGTGGCTACCGGCCGTATCGAGACCGGCGTAGTCAAAGTCGGCGATGAGGTGCAAATCATGGGCCTCGGTGCTGACCTCAAATCTACCGTTACCGGCGTCGAGATGTTCCGCAAACTCCTCGACCAAGGCGAAGCCGGCGATAACGTTGGTCTCCTCCTCCGTGGTATCGACAAGAAAGAGGTTAAGCGTGGTATGGTTATCTGCCACCCGGGTGTCGTTAAGCCCCACAGCAAGTTCAAAGCTTCTGTCTATATCCTCAAAAAAGAGGAAGGCGGCCGTCACACTCCCTTCCACAACCACTATCGTCCCCAGTTCTACATCCGTACACTCGACGTTACCGGTGAAATCATGCTCCCCGAGGGCGTTGAAATGGTAATGCCCGGTGACCACGTAGAAATCACCGTAGATCTCATCACCCCCGTAGCTTGCGACAAGGGTCTCCGCTTCGCTATCCGCGAAGGTGGCCGCACCGTAGGTTCGGGTCAGATCACCGAGATCCTCGACTAATAACCACCTATCTACACAAGGGAGCGAGCCGGCTCGCCGGCTCTCCCCCTTGATATTACGGGTTTAGCTCAGTTGGTAGAGCACTGGTCTCCAAAACCAGGTGTCGGGAGTTCGAGTCTCTCAACCCGTGCTAAAACTATTACAATGAAGAAACTCAAACTACTAACGAATATCGAAGAGGCCTACGAAGAGTTACGCTTCAAGACCTCTTGGCCGACAAAAAAGCAGCTCGTGAAGTCTGCTCTGCTCGTGATGATTGCTTCCGTGATTATCGCTCTGATAATTTTCGTCATGGACCAGATTGTCGACCGTTTCATGCACCTCATTTATAGTCTTTAAGTCAAAACCTCTAAGTGGAAATGTCAAACTCCGAATCAACGCCCACAGCTCCCGGCGAGTCTAAGCGTGGATGGTACGTCTTGCGCGCCATCTCAGGCAAGGAAGCCAAGGTCAAAGAAATTCTTGACGCCCAAATCAAGAATACCGACCTCGGCGACAACCTGTTTCAGGTATTGATACCCACCGAAAAGGTTCTGACCGTGCGCAACGGCAAGAAAGTCGTGAAAGAGAAAAACCTCTATTCCGGCTATGTCTTCGTCGAGGCTAACCTCGTGGGTGAGGTCGCTCACGTTCTCGCCAACACTACAAATGTCATTGACTTCCTGCGCGGGCGCGAAAAGGACGCTAAGCCCGAGCGTCTCCGCCAATCCGAAGTCATGCGCATGCTTGGCGCTGCCGATGAGCTCACTGACCCCACCGAAACCGATGTCAACGACTTCGTCGTAGGCGAAACAGTTAAGGTCAACAAAGAGCCTTTCACCGGATTTACCGGCATCGTCGAAGAGGTCAACCGCGAGCGCCGAAAACTTAAAGTGAGCGTCAAAATCTTCGGACGTAAGACACCGCTTGAACTCGATAATTCGCAAGTAGAGCGCGAATAGTGACCCCGGGTAAGGCTGGTTACGAAGCCATTCCCCCTGTTTCGCCCTCCGCGCGCTTTTATTTATAATTCTTAAGTTTTATCACAATGGCTAAAGAAATTGCTGGTCAGATCAAATTGCAGATTAAAGGTGGAGCTGCAAACCCTTCACCTCCCGTAGGCCCCGCTCTGGGTTCTAAGGGTATTAACATCATGGAGTTTTGCAAGCAATTCAATGCCCGCACCCAGGATAAGGCTGGTAAGGTGTTGCCCGTAGTTATAACCTACTACACCGACAAGTCATTCGACTTCGTCGTTAAGACCCCGCCCGTCGCTATCCAGCTCAAAGAGGCTGCTAAGATCAAAACCGGTTCTAAAGAGCCCAACCGCTCTAAAGTAGCCGAGATCACTCTCGAGCAAGTGCAGGCTATTGCCCAAGACAAAATGCCCGATTTGAACTGCTTCACTGTAGAGTCAGCTATGCGTATGGTAGCCGGCACGGCCAGAAGTATGGGTATCACAATCAAAGGAGGTATGCCCGGTAAAAACAACTAATCTTCAATTGACATGAGTAAACTTACTAAAAATCAAAAGTTGGCCCTCGCGAAAATTGAAGCCGGGAAATCTTACACTCTCAACGAAGCTGTCGCTAAGGTCAAGGAAATTACCTTCACCAAATTCGACGCCTCACTGGACATTGACGTCCGTCTGGGTGTGGACCCTCGCAAGGCCAATCAAATGGTGCGCGGCGTCGTTACGCTGCCACATGGCACTGGAAAGACTGTGCGCGTCCTCGTGCTCTGCAACGCTGACGCTGAAGCTGCCGCTAAGGCTGCCGGAGCCGATTATGTCGGCCTCGACGAATACATCGATAAAATCAAAGCCGGCTGGACCGACGTTGACGTTATCATCACTCAGCCCGCTATCATGGGTAAGATTGGTGCCCTCGGCCGTATCCTCGGCCCCCGTGGCCTCATGCCTAACCCAAAGAGCGGTACCGTCACAATGGACGTTGCTAAGGCCGTCGAAGAGGTCAAGAAAGGTAAAATCGACTTCAAAGTCGATAAGAACGGCATTGTTCACTCTTCGATAGGTAAGGTGTCTTTCTCCCCCGAGAAGATGGCCGACAACGTGCGCGAGTTTATCAACACCCTTATCAAGCTCAAACCCGCTACTGCTAAGGGCACTTACATCAAGAGCATCTATCTTTCAAGCACGATGAGTCCCGGCGTGAAGGTCGATTCTAAATCAGTCGATGCTTAATCACATTAATTCTGTTGACACATTATGAAAAAGGAAGATAAAGATGTGGTTATCGCGCAAATTGCCGATACTATCAAGCAATACAATGGTTTTTACCTCGTAGAGACTGCCGGTCTCAACGCTGAGAAGACAAGCGAGCTTCGTCGCGCTTGCTTCGGCGCCGACATCAAGCTCCTCGTGGTAAAAAATACCCTCCTGCACAAGGCCCTCGAAAGCCTCGATGCTGACTACTCTGAGCTATACCCCGCTCTCAAAGGCGCTACTTCGCTGATGTGCACCAACGTGGGCAATGCTCCCGCTAAGCTCCTCAAGGACTTCGTGAAGAAGGGCGACACGCTCCCCGCGCTCAAAGCTGCTTACGTCGAAGAAACAGTCTATCTCGGCGCTGACCAGCTCGATGCCCTCGCTGCTATCAAGAGCAAAAACGAACTCATCGCCGACGTTATCGCACTCCTGCAATCGCCCGCCAAGAATGTGGTTTCTGCTCTTACTTCCGGTGGCTCTAAGCTCCATGGCATCCTCGAGACGCTCTCAAACAAAGAATAACTTTCATGAAATAAATAACAAATAAAATCATACAAAAATGGCAGATTTAAAAGCTTTTGCTGAACAACTTGTTAACCTCACCGTTAAGGAAGTAAACGAACTTGCTCAAATCCTCAAAGAAGAATACGGTATCGAACCCGCAGCTGCCGCTGTAGCTGTCGCTGCAGGCCCCGCCGCTGCTGCCGCTGCTGAAGAGAAGACCGCTTTCGACGTAGTCCTCAAAGCTGCCGGCGCTAACAAGCTCCAGGTTGTGAAGCTCGTGAAGGAACTCACCGGCCTCGGCCTCAAGGAAGCCAAGGAAATGGTTGACGGCGCTCCCTCTGTTGTTAAGGAAGGTCTCGCTAAGGCTGACGCTGAAGGTCTCAAGAAACAACTTGAAGACGCCGGCGCTGAAGTCGAACTTAAATAAAATTGCCTGTTAATCAGGTAATTAGGTTAAGAACATCCCTTAGGGTGTGTTCTTAACCTTTTGTGTCATAATATTTAAGTTGAGTCCTAATCCTTACTTCGATGTCAGTAAATCCTGTAAATCAACGCATTAACTTTGCTTCGGTTAAGAACCCTCTGCCTTATCCTGACTTCCTCGAGGTGCAGCTCAAGTCTTTTCGTGACTTCCTCCAGCTCGACACCCCGCCCGAAAAACGCAAAAACGAAGGCCTTTACAAGGTTTTTGCCGAAAACTTCCCTATAGCCGACACTCGCAATAACTTCGTGCTCGAGTTCCTCGACTATTACATTGACCCACCCCGCTACACAATCGAGGAGTGTCTCGAACGCGGCCTTACTTACAGCGTTCCCCTCAAAGCCAAACTCAAACTATACTGCACCGACCCTGACCACGAGGACTTTGCCACTGAAATTCAGGACGTATATCTCGGACCCATTCCATATATGACCGAGAGCGGCACCTTCGTTATCAATGGCGCCGAACGTGTTGTCGTTTCGCAGCTCCATCGCTCTCCAGGCGTATTCTTCGGCCAAAGCACACACGCCAACGGCACGAAGCTTTACTCCGCGCGTATCATCCCGTTCCGCGGCAGCTGGATTGAGTTCGCTACTGACATCAACAATGTGATGTATGCCTACATCGACCGTAAGAAAAAATTGCCCGTAACAACGCTGTTGCGTGCTATCGGTCTCGAAAGCGATAAGGACATCATCGAAATCTTTGGCCTCGCCGAAGAAATAAAGGTCAACAAGACCAACCTCAAAAAAGCCATCGGGCGCAAGCTCGCCGCACGTGTCCTCAAGACATGGTTTGAAGACTTCGTCGATTCTGACACCGGCGAGGTCGTATCTATCGAGCGCAACGACGTAATCGTCGATCGCGAGACCGAGCTCACCGAAGAGCTTATCGACCAAATATTGGAGTCTGGTGTCCAGACCATCGTCCTCCACAACGAAGACGTCAACAGCGGCGACTACTCCATCATCATCAACACCCTCCAGCGCGACACCTCCAACACCGAAAAAGAGGCCGTGCAATACATCTACCGTCAGCTCCGCAACGCCGAGCCACCGGACGATGCCAGCGCCCGCGAGGTCATCACTAACCTCTTCTTCTCCGAGAAGCGATATGACCTGGGCGAAGTCGGTCGCTACCGCATCAACAAAAAGCTCAACCTCGACACCCCAATGGAGGTCAAAGTCCTCACCAAAGAAGACATCGTCGAGATTATCAAATACCTCATCGAGCTCATCAACTCCAAGGCCGACGTTGACGATATCGACCACCTCAGCAACCGCCGCGTGCGCACCGTCGGCGAGCAGCTCTACAACCAATTCGGAGTGGGCCTCGCTCGTATGTCACGCACTATCCGCGAGCGCATGAACGTGCGCGACAGCGAAGTATTTGCCCCCATTGACCTCATCAATGCCAAGACCATATCTTCGGTCATCAACACATACTTCGGCACCAACGCACTGTCGCAATTCATGGACCAGACCAACCCCCTGGCCGAAATCACCCACAAGCGCCGCCTCTCGGCACTCGGCCCCGGCGGCCTCTCGCGCGAGCGTGCCGGCTTTGAGGTGCGCGACGTGCACTACACCCACTACGGCCGTCTCTGCCCTATCGAGACGCCTGAAGGCCCCAACATCGGCCTTATCAGCTCGCTCTGCGTTTATGCCAAAATCAACGACCTCGGCTTCATCGAGACTCCTTACCGCACCGTCTCCGACTCTAAAGTCAACCTCAACAACGACGAAGTAGTATATCTCACCGCCGAGCTCGAGGAGGGCAAAGTCATAGCTCAAGGCAACGCGCCCCTCAACGACGACGGCACCTTTGTGCTCAACCGCGTCAAGGCCCGCGAAGACGCCGACTTCCCCGTGGTGCCACCCGAAAAGGTGCAGCTCATGGACGTGTCGCCGTCGCAGATCGCCTCTATCGCAGCATCGCTAATCCCATTCCTCGAGCACGACGACGCCAACCGCGCACTTATGGGCTCTAACATGATGCGCCAGGCCGTGCCCCTGATGCGCTCCGAGGCCCCCATCGTAGGCACCGGCATCGAGGGCCAGCTCATCCGCGACTCTCGCACTCAGATCGCCGCCGAAGGCGAAGGCGTCATCGAGTACATCGATGCGCGCGTCATCCGCATTCGCTACGACCGCACCGACGAGGAGGAATTCGTAGCATTCGAGCTCGCTGTCAAGGAGTACAAGCTCCCCAAATTCCGCAAGACCAACCAAAGCACCACCATCGACCTGCGCCCCATCTGCAATGTGGGCCAGCGCGTCCACAAAGGCGACATCCTCACCGAAGGCTACGCCACCGAGAACGGCGAGCTCGCCCTCGGTCGCAACCTCAAGGTCGCTTTCATGCCCTGGAAAGGATACAACTATGAGGACGCAATCGTGCTCAACGAGCGAGTCGTCCGCGACGACATCCTCACCTCGGTCCATGTCGAAGACTTCTCCCTCGAGGTGCGCGAGACCAAGCGAGGCCTCGAAGAGCTCACCTCCGACATCCCCAACGTCAGCGAAGAAGCCACCAAAGACCTCGACGAGCGCGGCATCATACGCATCGGCGCTCACGTTGTCCCCGGCGACATCATGATAGGTAAGATCACCCCCAAAGGCGAGTCTGACCCCACTCCCGAGGAGAAACTCCTCCGCGCCATCTTCGGCGAGAAGGCCGGCGACGTCAAAGACGCCTCCCTCAAGGCTTCACCCTCGCTCAAAGGCGTTGTCATCGCCACAAGCCTCTACTCCAAGGCTGCCAAGAAAAAACGCTCCAAGAGCGCCAACGCTCTCCTGCCTAAAATCGATGAGGAATACGAAGCTCGCCAAGCCGACCTCCGCAAGATCCTCGTTGATAAGCTCCTCACCCTCACCCAGGGCAAGGTGTCGCAGGGCGTCAAAGACTTCATCGGCAGCGAGATTATCCCCAAGGGCGTGAAATTCTCCGCTTCGCTGCTCACCGATATCGACTACGACACTATCAACCTCAGCAAGTGGACCAACGACGACCACAAAAACGACCTCATACGTCAGACCATCGTCAACTACCTGCGCAAATCCAAAGAGATTGACGCCGAGCTGCGTCGTCGCAAATTCGACGTCTCTATCGGCGACGAGCTCCCCTCAGGCATCATGCAGATAGCCAAGGTATATATCGCCAAAAAACGCAAAATCAGCGTCGGCGACAAGATGGCAGGCCGCCACGGCAACAAGGGTATCGTATCCCGCATCGTGCGTCAAGAGGATATGCCATTCCTCGCCGACGGCACTCCCGTGGACATCGTCCTCAACCCCCTCGGCGTGCCCTCGCGTATGAACCTCGGCCAGATCTTCGAGACCGTGCTCGGATGGGCCGGTAAGGTCATGGACGTCAAGTTTGCAACCCCAATCTTCGACGGCGCTACCCTCGATGACCTCAACGAGTGGACCGACAAGGCCGGCCTGCCACGTTACGGCAAGACATACCTCTACGATGGCGGCACCGGCGAGCGCTTTGACCAGCCCGCCACCGTCGGCGTCATCTACATGCTCAAGCTCGGCCACATGGTCGAAGACAAGATGCACGCACGCTCCATCGGCCCGTACTCCCTCATCACCCAGCAGCCACTCGGCGGTAAAGCCCAGTTCGGCGGTCAGCGCTTCGGTGAGATGGAGGTCTGGGCGCTCGAGGCATTCGGCGCTTCTCACATCCTGCAAGAAATCCTCACCATCAAGAGCGACGACGTCAACGGCCGCAGCAAGGCCTACGAGGCTATCGTCAAGGGCGACCCAATGCCCCAGCCCGGCATCCCCGAGTCGCTCAATGTGCTCCTCCACGAGCTCCGCGGTCTGGGTCTCAGCATTTCACTCGAGAACTAATCCCCTACAGCAAGACACTTCGCCGGCATCGGCCCTGACCCCTTGGCCGTTGCCCGCGAGTGCCGCTGACGTCAATATCTTTTTATCCACTCTCACGTACAGTCATCCTAAAAACCGACTCGACACACTACAATGGCTTTTAGAAAAGATAACAAAGCAAAAAACGTCTTCTCTAAGATTACTATCGGGCTCGCTTCGCCCGAAGAAATCCTCGAGAAGTCAAGCGGCGAAGTGCTCAAACCCGAGACTATCAACTACCGCACTTATAAACCCGAGCGCGATGGCCTCTTCTGCGAGCGCATCTTCGGCCCCGTCAAGGACTACGAGTGCCACTGCGGCAAGTACAAACGCATCCGTTACAAAGGCATCGTCTGCGACCGTTGCGGCGTCGAAGTCACCGAGAAAAAAGTGCGCCGCGAGCGCATGGGTCACATCAAGCTCGTGGTCCCCGTCGCTCACATCTGGTACTTCCGCTCTCTCCCTAACAAGATCGGCTACCTCCTCGGTCTTCCATCCAAGAAACTCGACTCCGTAATATACTACGAGCGTTACATCGTCATTAACCCCGGCAACGTCACTATGCCCGTCAGCGGACGCGACAACAAGACCGCCGACAAGCCCCTCGAGCGTCTCGACCTCCTCACCGAGGACGAATACTTCGACATCATGGACCGCTTGCCCAAGGACAATGCTCTCCTCGAAGACAACGACCCCAACAAGTTCGTCGCTAAGATGGGCGCCGAGGCAATTTACGACCTCCTGCGCGACCTCGACCTCGACTCGCTATCTTACCAGCTCCGTAACCAAGCCGACACCGACGGCTCACAGCAGCGCAAGACCGAGGCCCTCAAGCGCCTCCAGGTCGTGGAGTCTTTCCGCGCATCGCGCCACCGCAACAAGCCCGAGTGGATGATACTCCAGGCAGTGCCCGTAATACCGCCTGAGTTGCGACCCCTCGTGCCTCTCGACGGCGGCCGTTTCGCCACCTCTGACCTCAACGACCTCTATCGTCGCGTTATCATCCGCAACAACCGTCTCAAACGCCTCATCGAGATCAAGGCGCCTGACGTTATCCTCCGCAACGAGAAGCGCATGCTCCAAGAAGCCGTTGATAGCCTCCTCGACAACTCGCGCAAGTCTTCGGCCGTCAAGTCTGACGCTAACCGACCCCTCAAGTCGCTCTCTGACTCGCTCAAGGGCAAGCAGGGCCGCTTCCGTCAAAACCTCCTCGGCAAGCGCGTTGACTACTCCGCGCGTTCGGTCATCGTCGTCGGCCCCGAGCTCAAGATGCACGAGTGCGGTATCCCCAAGAATATGGCTGCCGAGCTCTACAAGCCCTTCGTCATACGCAAGCTCATCGAGCGCGGCATCGTCAAGAACGTCAAGAGCGCCAAGAAGATCATCGATCGCAAAGAGCCCGTCGTTTGGGACATCCTCGAATACGTAATGAAGGGCCACCCAGTGCTCCTCAACCGTGCCCCGACACTTCACCGCCTCGGCATCCAGGCTTTCCAGCCCAAGCTCATCGAGGGCAAAGCAATCCAGCTGCACCCTCTCGCTTGTACAGCCTTCAACGCCGACTTCGACGGTGACCAGATGGCCGTACACCTCCCCCTCGGCAACGAAGCAGTCCTCGAGGCCCAGCTCCTCATGCTCGGCTCGCACAACATCCTCAACCCCGCCAACGGCGCGCCTATCACCGTGCCCTCGCAGGATATGGTACTCGGCCTATACTACATCACCAAGCTGCGCACCGGCGACAAGGGCGAAGGCTCGGTATTCTACGGCCCAGAAGAGGCCCAGATTGCCTACAACGAGGGCAAAGTCACCCTCCACGCCCCCGTCACCGTAATGGTCGATGACATCGATGCCGATGGCAAGCCCATTCGCCACCTCGTCAAGAACACCTCCGTGGGCCGCATCCTCGTCAACCAATTCGTGCCCCGTGAGATAGGCTACGTCAACACCCTCATCTCTAAAAAATCACTCCGCGACATCATCTCGCGCGTAATCAAGCGCTGCGGTATCCCTCGCTCTGCCCAATTCCTCGACGACATCAAGAACCTCGGCTACCGCATGGCATTCGAGGGCGGCCTCTCGTTCAACCTCGGCGACGTAATCATCCCCGAAGAGAAGAAAGAAATCGTGGCCGAAGGCTACAAGCAAGTCCAGGAAGTCATGGACAACTACTCAATGGGCTTCATCACCAACACCGAGCGCTACAACCAAATCATCGATATCTGGACACACGTCAACTCGCGCCTTACCGACATCCTCATGAAGCAGATGGCCGAGGCCAACCAAGGCTTCAACTCTGTGTATATGATGCTCGACTCCGGTGCCCGTGGCTCTAAGGACCAGATACGTCAGCTCGCCGGCATGCGTGGCCTTATGGCCAAGCCCCAAAAGGCCGGCGCCGAAGGCGGACAAATCATCGAGAACCCTATTCTCGCCAACTTCAAGGAAGGCCTCTCCGTGCTCGAGTACTTCATCTCTACTCACGGTGCCCGTAAGGGTCTTGCCGACACCGCCCTCAAGACCGCCGACGCCGGTTACCTCACCCGCCGTCTCGTCGATGTGGCTCACGACGTCATCATCAACGAAGAAGACTGCGGCACCCTCCGCGGACTCGTATGTCGCGAGATCAAAAACAACGACGAGGTGGTAGCTTCGCTCGGCGAACGCATCCTCGGCCGCGTCTCTGTCCACGACATCGTGGATCCCCTCACCGGCGAAGTCATCGTCAACGCCGGCGACGAAATCACCGACGCCGCTGCCGAGCGCATCGATGCCTCTCCCATCGAGTCTGTAGAGATACGCTCTGTCCTCACCTGTGAGTCCAAGAAAGGCGTCTGCGCCAAATGCTATGGCCGCGACCTCTCCAAGAGCCGCCTCGTGCAGAAAGGCGAGGCCGTCGGCGTCATCGCCGCGCAGTCTATCGGCGAGCCGGGTACTCAGCTGACTCTCCGCACATTCCACGTCGGTGGTGTCGCCTCCAACATCGCAGCAATCTCGTCTGTGACATCACGCTACGAGGGCACCATCGAGATCGACGACCTCCGCACCGTAGTCACCGACGAAGTTGATGCCAAGGGGCGCCCCGTACACGTCGTTATCGGCCGTCTCGCCGAGATGCGCATCATCGACAACAAGACCCACATGATGCTCACCAACGCCTCCATACCATACGGCTCTAAGCTCTACTTTGACAATGGCGACGCAATACACGTGGGCGACGTAGTCTGCGAGTGGGACCCCTTCAACGCTACCATCGTCAGCGAGATGGGCGGCCATATCCGCTACGAAAACCTCGTGGAGAACATCAACTACCGCGTAGATATCGACGAGCAGTCAGGCCTCGAAGACAAGATCATCATCGAGTCAAAAGAGCGCACCAAAGTGCCCGAGGCCCACATCGTTGACGCCAACGGACAGGTCCTCGCCAACTACGCCCTCCCGGTGGGCGCTCACCTTATGCTCAACGACGGCGACGAAATCAAAGTCGGCGAGATATTCGTCAAGATACCCCGTGCCACCGGCGGCGCCGGCGACATCACCGGTGGTCTGCCTCGCGTCACCGAGCTCTTCGAGGCTCGCAACCCCTCAAACCCCGCCATCGTTTCCGAAATCGACGGCGAGGTGCACTTCGGCAAAGTCAAGCGCGGCAACCGCGAGGTCTCTGTCATCTCCAAGCTCGGCGAGAAGAAATCCTACCTCATCCCCCTCTCCAAGCAGATCCTCGTGCAGGAGAACGATGTGGTGCGCGCCGGCACACCCCTCTCCGACGGCGCTATCACCCCGGCCGATATCCTCAACATCATGGGCCCAACAGCAGTCCAGGAGTATATCGTCAACGAGGTGCAGGATGTGTACCGTATGCAGGGCGTGAAAATCAACGACAAGCACTTCGAGGTCATCGTGCGCCAGATGATGCGCAAAGTCAGCATCCTCGACCCCGGCGACACCTGCTTCCTCGAGCAGCAAATCGTGGACAAACGCGAGTTCATGGACGAGAACGACCGCATCTGGGGCAAGAAAGTGGTTACCGATGCCGGCGACAGCACCGAGGTGCAGCCCGGACAGATCATCACCGCCCGAAAGCTCCGCGACGAAAACTCGGCCCTCAAGCGACGCGACATGCGCCTCATACAGGTGCGCGACGCTCTCCCCGCAACCTCCGAGCAGATACTCCAAGGTATCACTCGTGCTGCCCTCCAGACTTCAAGCTTCATCTCTGCAGCTTCATTCCAGGAGACCACCAAGGTGCTCAACGAAGCAGCTATCCAAGCCAAGTCTGACAGCCTCGAAGGCATGAAGGAAAACGTAATATGCGGCCACCTCATCCCCGCCGGCACCGGCCTCCGCGAGTACGAGCGCCTCGTGGTATATAACAAAGACGATGCCGACCTCGTCCTCGCCGACGATGCCGCCGAGCAGGAATAATCGACCCCCATTCATCACTCCATCTATAGCGCAAGCCGGCCCTCATGCCGGCTTGCGTAGTTTTCTGCAGCAGCCTTTATCGCATTTACATCGCAACACTCACCGCAACAAAAATTTAATTTGCATAATTGATTGAAACACATTATCTTTGCGCCTGAATGGCAAAATGATACTAACGTTTCTAAAAACTCCTGATACTATTACTATCAAATCATATTTACAATGAAAAAACTTTTACTAATCGCGTTCCTGCTCTCCTTGATAGCCGGAGCGCACCCCATCTCCGCCGCCGAGGTCACCGACGTGATCACAAATGCCGGAACTATCAATAAAACAACAACGAATTATACGGCATTTTCAGGCAAGAAATTTAATTCTGATGCCGTATATGCGGGTAAAGTAGCCGGTCAATATGGTTCAATCCAGTTGAATGCCAAAAGCGCTGTTAACAACATAGTAACAACCGCATCGGGAGGCGTCTTGAAGAAAATCACGGTGGTTTGGAATTCCAACACGAGCAGAAATTCTCTCGCTGTCTATGCAAGTAATACGGCATATAGCGCATCCACATCATCTATGACAGGCACAAATGTAGGCAGTATCGCGTTTTCAAGCGCTACCACTGCTGCTAATGGTGAGAAATACACAGAGTTTACCTTCCCCACCGATACTGAATATACGTATTTAGCTTTGTTCGGCGCCGGCGGAGCTACATATTCTGACCGCATTGAGGTCACTTGGGAGGTTGCCGGCGCATCTGACTACGACCCGGCATACGCCACTTTAGATAAGCTCGTCAAGAACGCCGATGGCACTTACTCGCTGACGCTCGCCGAGGGCGATGAATTCACCCTCTCGCCTACCACCGCCGATGGCCCCACCATCAGCTATACATCTGATGATGAGGATGTCGCAATGGTTGAAGACGGCTATATCGTAGCTATGGGTCAGGGCACAGCCACCATTACCGGCTCATGGTCAGGTGATGACACTTGGAATGCAGGCTCTGTCACCATCAATGTGACCGTCACCGCATCTGACACCCGCGCCGAGGCGCTGATGGAGTGGAGCGCCACAGAGGCCTCGGCTACGCTCGGAGGCGCTTTTGACCCCCCACTTTGACTATTGCGCCCAATGAAGCCCTCTCAGAGGTTGTGTATTCGTCGGGCGACCCCTCGGTGGCTGAAATTGCCACAGATGGCACTATCACCGTCAAATCAGCCGGAACGACCGTTATCACGGCTGCCATTCCCGACGGCAACACCACCTATAAGCCCGTTTCCGTCTCCTACACCCTCACCGTCACCGACCCAAGCAACACATATTATCTTGTGAAGTCGCTGGCCGATTTTGACCCGACGCAAAAGTGCATGCTTGTAGCTTACAAGTCCGGTAGCTATTCGGCTGCCATGGGCGCACAAGGTAGCGGAGATTATAGAGGCGTTGTTGCTCTAAACATACAAGGCGCTGCGCTGCCTGACCAGCTTAGCCTGCCTGCAGGCGCTGTGGAGTTTACCCTCGAAAAGACAGCCCCTACAGCCACCACATATTATATAAATGTTGGCTCAAAATATATTAGCTACGGTGGTTCAAGCACAAAACTTACTGAAGTCACCAGTGATCCTTCCGCTATATCGCTGTCATTTGCCAATGACTACAAAGTGTCGTTGACTGAGAACAAGAGTACGAGCAAACGCATTTTGGGATATAATAATACAACGGATCCAAAACGTTTTGCTTGGTATTTAAGCTCCAATGCGGAATACACCCAAGTCTATCTCTATCAGCTGCGATCAGCAGTTGAGAAAGAAGATGCCGACATCGATTGGGACGACATTGATACTGATGCCGAGGTGACGCGCCAGCTCGTGGGCGACTGCACATTCCCCACGCTCTCTGTAATGCCCGATGCTGCTGCTAACTCGGTGCGCTACACCAGCTCTAACGAGGCTGTGGCTACAATCGACCCCGTCAGCGGTGAAATTACTCGCCTCGCAGTGGGCAGCACTACTATCACTGCTAAAATCGAAGGCGATGAGACCTACAAAAATGTATATGATACATACAAACTAACCATCGTTGACGACCGAGCCGAGGTGGCGATAGCGTTCTCGCCGGCATCGGCTACGGGCTACATACGCCGCGCAGACGAGTTCACCTGGCCTGCAGTGTCTGTGAAAGTCAATGACGCGGAGAGCGAAGATGCTCGCGCCGCCGTAGTCTTCTCGTCGAGCAACGATGAAGTCATGAGCATCGGCTCTGATTACACCGACCACAACTTCCTCAGCTACGGCACCGCCAACATCATTGCCTCCATCCCGGCCGACAATGTGAACTACAAGCCTGTGACGGCCACATGCGCCATCACGGTGCTCCGCGACGAGGTGACCCTCGCCTTCGACAAGGCAACCGCCGAGGCTGCCGTGTTTGCCCCCTTCGACGAGCCGCAGCTCACCGTCACCCCCGACGAGCATGACGTCACTGCAGCCGTGACATATAAGTCAAGCGCTCCCGATGTGGCATCTGTCGATGCCGCCACCGGCGAAGTCACCGTCTATAAGACCGGCACCGCCGTCATCACCGCCTCGTATGCCGGCGATGCCCTCTTTGCTCCGGCTGCTGACGCCTCTTACACCCTCACCGTCAGCGACAACCGACCCACGCCCTCCATCACATGGAGCTGCGGCGCCGAGATGAGCTACGCCATGGGCGCCGGCGAGGACTTCGTGTCGCCCACTCTCACTATCAGCGGCGAGGGCGTCGTCTCTGACGATGTCATGGTGCTGCTGACCTTCGAGACGTCGAGCGAGGCTGTCGCCACCGTCAGCGCCGCCGGCGTTGTCGAGGTCAAGGGCGAAGGCACGGCTGTGATATCGGCTACCGTGCCCAACGGCGATGCCACCTATGCGCCGGTCACCGCCTCGTTCACCCTCACCGTCACCAACTCTAACCCCGATGTATATTACCTCACGGCCAATGGCGAGACCTTTGCCGACGGCGACTACATCATCATCTTCGCCGCCGACAAGACCAACTTTGTCAGCAAAGAGTATCTCTCAGGCAACGACCGCAAAGTTGGTAGCCTCTCAGAGGCAGCCGGCAGCACTATCACACCCACAGATGCTGACAACTATATGATTTTCAAGGTGGTTGCAGCCGAGGGCGGTGTGCGCCTGCTCACCACCAACTATGGTGGCACCAATGGCTACGCCACCTGCGCCGCAGGTGCTACGTCTTTCATGATAGCATCTACAGCTACCGACAATTACAGCCTCTTCAACATCACCTACGAAAACGGCAATGACGCCGTAATCAAAAATGTGGGCAACGAGCGTTGGATGCGATATAATGCAAATAAGTTCCGTTTCTATGCATCAAACCTGGATAAAGGTATATATATCTACAAGAAGGCGCTTGCGCAAAAGCCCGATGACCCCACATTCAGTCAGCCTGACGGCACCGAGCTGACATGGCAGACCGCTGCCGTCACCGTGACATCGGCCCACGCCACTAAGGTGTACTATCGCACTAAATACTACGACGCCGATGCCGATGAGTGGCAATGGGCGCCCGACTGGACGTCAGTCGAGGGCAATTATGCCGTGATTTACGTCCACGACCCCTGCAACATCGAGGCTTACGGTGAAAACCAATATGGCAAATCGGAGACCGCTACCGCCTCCTACACCATCTATGGCGCCGGCGCTACTATCTACAACTACGTCAACAGCCTTGACCGGGTAGATTTGGATAAGAAGTATATCCTCGTCAACCGCGACAACAAGATGGCCATGGGATCTTACAACAAGAGTGGCAAGTATCACAGCGTCGTCGAAATCGGTGTTGCCACCGATGGCACCTCAGCTACGGCGCAGAGTGCACTCGCCTTCAAACTTGTTTCGACCTCTGACCCCTTCGGCGGCGGCTCCACCGGCGATACTGACCCCACCGAGCCGGCTGCTATCAAGGCACGCGAGGTTGCTGCCTCTGATAACACATACTATATGCTCCTCGACAACGGCAACTATATGAAGCTCAACACCTCAGCAAACGAGACGTCAGAGGTAGCCACCACCGCCGAGGCCACGAAGTTTGAGGTGTCGTTTACTGACAATCTGTATGTGCTGCTCTCCGACACTGAGAGTGGCAGATACCTCGGTTGCAACTTCGGCTCAAAACGCTTCTCCAGCTACGCTGACAACAGCTACAAGTCCACCTACCTATTCCAGGAAGGCGATAAGCTCGTGACCGGCGTTGAGGACATCGCCGTAGAGAGCGCCGATGAGGCCGCTGACGCCGCCGCCGTAGAGTGGTACACCCTCCAGGGCGTGCGCGTCGAGAACCCCGGCGCCGGCTTCTACATCCGCCGCTGCGGCTCCAAGGCCACCAAGCACCTGCTCAAGTAAGCCAATCCCTCCCCCCTCTGAATATCGAGAGCGCGACCCCACCTGCTGCGGGGCCGCGCTCTTGCATTATATATATTATATATATGTAAAGCGCTGATTTTGCAGTCAGAAAATAAAATCGTAACTTTGCAGCGAGCCTTGCGCTCCCCCCACTGATTTATTCTTTAACTATATTAATATCATACTAATTCATCCATGAGAACTAAATTACTCTGTGCACTTTTGGCATTGCTATGTGGCGCAATGGCGTCATCAGCCCAAAGCTACACCATCTATTACGACAATTCGGCGACACAGTGGTCAAGCGTCGGCATCCACTACTGGGGCGCGTTCAGCACCACCTGGCCGGGCGTGGAGATAGACCACGTGGAGGGCGATGTGTGGGCCTACACCTTCCCCTCCGACCCCTCAGCTCTCGACGGCTTCCTCTTCAAGCACGCCGTAGAGTCTGGCGACTCCTACCAGACCGCTGACTACAAGGGCGCCCCCAAGGCCGGGCATATCTATAAAGGCGCCGGCGGCGAAAAGGGCAAAGTCACCGACGAAGGCGAATACTCCGGCGAGCCCGCTCCCACCACCGCCACTGTCACCGCCTCGCCCCGCACGGGCACCCGCTTTTCCGACGCCGTCACCGTCACGCTGACCGTCAGCCCGCAGGTGCCTATCTACTACACCACCGACGGCTCTACACCCACCACCGGCTCAGCCGTGTATGCCGAGCCTCTGACGTTCACCGCCACCACCGAGCTGCGCACACTCACCGTCACCGACGAGGGCGCTGAAAAGCTCCAGACATTCATCTACACCAAGCGCAACGTCATCGAGCCCGTCAACGGCGTGCTCACCACCGACTACTACCGCGTAAACCCCGACGGGCGCAACGGCTCAAACCGCACCGTCAACACCGTGTTCAAGAAATACCCTGACACCAACTACCAGTGCCTTGCCGAGAATGCCCTCTCCAACTGGACCGACGACGACCTCATCTGCCAGGGCGTGGCCCGTGACATCGCTGCTGCCTTCCGCGGCAAGCACGAATACCCGGTCATCGACTCCTACGCCATCTACGCCGCCTACGATGCCTCCTACCTATACTTAGGCGTGCAGTATGTCTATGAGGTCTATGACGAAGGCGGCGACGGCAAGTCTGACAACGACCGCCACCGCCCCTGGATGATGGATGGCCGCATCATGCTGGCCTTTGACCTCTATGCCGACAAGCAATTTGAGGGCGTGCTCACCAATGGCAACACCATCTGGGATGCCGACGGCCAGTACAACGTCATGCGCAACGGCACCGACTGCATCTGGCTGGGCAACACCAAGCCCACCGTCGGTGTCCCCGCACTATTCTTCCCCGACGACAATGGCACCACCAGCTATGATGCACCCTACTGCGTCACCTTTGGCAGCGAGCCTTTCTATGGCCTCGCCAATGGCCTGCTACCCTCCATTCAGCACATCTGGGGCCAGGACTCGTTTGGCTATGACCCGCAGGAGCTGCTCACCAACGACGGCTTTGTAGATCTCATCGACGAGGTGGCGCGCGACAAGCACACATTCTATGAGTGGCGCTTCCCCCTCGACAAATTAGGCATCACCGAGCAGCACATCAAAGACAACGGCATCGGCGTGATGGTCATTGACACCTACGGCCAGGGCGCCACCGGCTCCACGCCCTACGACCCCTGCGTCTTTGACAATGCCTCAACGCCTTACTCCAAGGACAACTCCACCTCGGCCGAAAAAGAAGACACCGACATCTTCACCTTCAAGCACGCACGCATCGGCGGCACTCTCACCGGCGCCGTCAATGACATCAGCATAGACCACGCCGCCGAGGCTGGTGACGCCGCCGTAGAGTGGTACACCCTGCAAGGCGTGCGCGTCGAGAACCCCTCCGGCGGCCTATACATACGCCGCTGCGGCTCCAAGGCCACCAAGCACCTGCTCAAGTGACCCACCCACACCCCCTATACGCCACGAGCGCGGCCCTCACATCAGAGGGGGCCGCGCTCGCGCTATATTTGACCGATTGCGGGGTAGGGGGGGCGCTATCGCTCGATAGCCTCAGCTATCGAGGCGGCGATGTGGCGCAGGTCATCGTCGCTGACCCACGGGCCCGCGGGCAGACACAGACCGCAGCTGAAGAGCTTGTCGCTCACGCCATTGATATATGCCGGATTGTTGCGATACACGGGCTGTCGGTGCATGGGCTTCCACAGCGGGCGGCTCTCTATGCCGCGAGCGTCGAGCCACAGGCGCATGGCCTCCACGTTGGCGTTAGGCTCGCAGTCAGTGTGGGCGCTTGTGGCGGCGTGAGTCACGCCGGCAGCGCCACCCACGGCGCCGCTGATGGTGGCGGCGTAGGCCTTCTCCTGCCCTTTGACGCGCAGCTGCCCATCGAGCGTCACCGTGCACAGCCAGAAGTTGGAGTCGTAGCGCGGCGAGGGGTTCTCGTGGAGCGTGACGCCCTCGATGCCGCCGAGCAGCTCGCGGTACATAGCCTGCACATGGCGGTGGTGAGCCAGGTGATCATCTACGATGGTCATCTGGCCGCGCCCTATGCCGGCGCATATATTGCTCATGCGGTAGTTGTAGCCTATCTCCTCATGCTGATAGTAGGGGTATGACTCGCGCGCCTGCGTGGCGTAGAACATTATCTTTTGCTTCCACTCCTTGTCGGGCACCACCAGGGCGCCGCCGCCTGAGGTGGTAATCATCTTGTTGCCGTTGAACGAGAGCACGCCGAAGCGGCCGAAGGTGCCGCACATGTGGCCGTCGTAGCGCGAGCCGAAGCCCTCCGCGGCGTCCTCGATGAGCGGTATGCCATATTTGTCGGCCACGGCGAGAATGTCGTCGATGCGGGCGGGCATGCCGTAGAGATACACCACCACTATGGCCTTGGGCTTGCGGCCGGTGGCGGCGATGCGGTCGGCGATGGCGCGGTCGAGCAGCTGCGGGTCCATATTCCAGCTGTCGGGCTCCGAATCCACAAACACGGGCGTGGCGCCCAGATAAGTCACCGGGTGCGACGAGGCGCAGAAGGTGAACGACTGCACCATCACTTCATCGCCCGGGCCTACGCCGCAGCCTATCAGCGCCAGATGCACGGCGGCGGTGCCGGCGCTCAGCGCCACCACCTCGTGGCGGCCGCCCATGAAGCGCTGCAGATCATCTTCAAAACCATTGACGTTAGGTCCCAGAGGCACCACCCAGTTGTCGGCGAATGCCTCCTCGATATACTTCATCTCGTTGCCCGACATGTGGGCCAGGCATAGCAGTATGCGTTTGCTCATAATTGTGATGGTTTTATGTCTGCAAAGTTACGACAAAAACGCCACATCACAGCGCTTTTCACCCAACTTTCACCCCGAAAAATTTTTTTTAGAAATTTTTCGATGGAATTTTGCC
>JBJEDF010000085.1:0-23185 GCA_051871765.1 Muribaculaceae bacterium | reverse complement strand
TGCGAAAGTGGGAGAGTAGGTCACCGCCCCTTTAACCAAGCCCCGAGCACCCCCCTGCCCGGGGCTTACTTTTTCCACCCCCCACCGCGCCCCCCACCGCGCGCCGTAAGGCCGCGCCGCCCAACAAATGGCTTGTAGGGGCGCAATATTTTGCGCCCGCATCAACCGCGCCACCCACCAAATACCTTGTAGGGGCGCAATATTTTGCGCCCGCATCAACCGCTCCACCCGCCGCGCCGCCGTCAGGCCGCGCGCCCCCCAAGAGGCGCCGCTAACATCAGGCTGAAAGCCGTCACCACGGCGTGCCTGAAAGGCTCGCCGTGCAATAGCCGGGGGCGCAAGCCCTCGGATAGCCAGCCCCTACGCAAAAAGTCTGCAAAGACGCCACCTTGGCTACTTTAGCTGCGCTTATATTATTGATTAACAGTCATTTGCGAGGGCAAGGTTTCGCCTTTCAGGCTTTATGAAAATGCTGACGCCAACCGAGGGCTTGCGCCCCCGGCTATTGCACAGCAGCCCCTAACGGGGCCGCCGTGGTTTTGCCCTTCAGGCAAAATCAGCCTCCGTCTGATATACGTGCCACGCATCAACCACACCGCCCGCCGCGCAAGCAAATGCACTTGTAGGGGCGCAATATTTTGCGGCCGCATCAACCGCGCCGCCCACCGCGCCGCTCCCCCCGCGCGCCGTAAGGCCGCGCGCCACAAGAGGCGCCGCAAACATCAGGCTGAAAGCCGTCACCACGGCGAGCCTGAAGGGCACGCCGTGCAATAGCCGGGGGCAAGGTCGCCGGGGGCGGCCGCAGCCCTCGGATCCCGGCCCCTACGCAAAAAGTCTGCAAAGACGCCACCTTGGCTACTTTAGCAGGGCTTATATTTTTGATTAACAATCGTTTGCGAGGGGCAAGGTGTCGCCTTTCAGGCTTTATGAAAATGCTGACGCCAACCGAGGGCTCCGCCCCCGGCTAATGCACAGCGGCTCGTGACGCGCTGCCGTGGTGACGGCTTTCAGCCTGCAGTTAGCTCCGCCCCTTGAGGCGCGCGGCCTTACGGCGCGCGGGGTGGCGAGGTTGATGTGGACGCGATGTATCGCGTCCCTACAAGTTGTTGACGCTATGGCGCGGTTGATGTGGGCGCAAAATATTGCGCCCCTACATGCGGGGCGTGTAGGGGCGAGGTTGTCGGGGTCGGACAGTGGGGGCGTTGGCGGGGGCGTTACAGCTTGCCGGTGTAGAAGCATTGGACTTTGCCGACGGGGAGCTCGCCTTCGAGCTTGAGGGGGATGCGGTCGGCGTCGGTTGATATCCAGGCGTCCATGTCGTCGGATGTCTTGGTGCCGTCGTCGCCGGTGAAGATGAATGTGACGTGATAGCAGGGGTGCTTTTTTTCGTTAAGCTCGATGGTTTCGATGCCTCGGTATTTGAAGGTGAGGCGCTCTTTGCTTTTGCCGGAGAAGATGTTGATGGTGAGTACTTGTCCTTGTTTCCAGGTGTCGAATTTGAGGGCTCTTAGGTAGAAGAATGATGATAGCATATCTACGGTGGTGCCTGCTGCCGACACTTGGCGCTTCTCGTCGGTGGTGAGCTTGCCTTTTTTGTGCACTCGGCGCACGCAGTCGCCCACTACAGTGGCTCCTTTGCGGGTGAATTTCACCACATCGTGCTTGTCTTCGCTGCCTTCGTGTGAGTTTTTGATGTAGAGTGATGGCTGGAGGTTTGACTTTGCGATGGTGGATGTGAGGGTGTCGCGCACGCGGAATATTTTGTCGGCCCATGGCTGGGATGCTGCGGTGAGCGAGGCGGCGTAGTTGTCGCCGGCTGAGTGTATGTTGATTTTCACGGCGCCTGCTTGCTTGTTGATGAGGCCCCATTTGTACATTACGCGGTAAGTGAGGGTCTCGTTGGCGTATGAGATTGCGTGGCAGATGGTGGCTGCGCAGCAGAGTAGTGTGATGAATATTAGTGTACGTTTCATAATAGTATTGACGGTTTGTGGTGCAGATGGTTTAATGCAGATCGGTGTCGGTGGTGTCGGTGGTGTTGATCGAGGGGAATAGTGGCAGTGCTGAGCGCGAGGCTTGCTCGATGCGTTTGTTGCGCCAGCATTTGCGGCATACGGCCACGTATCTGTCGTCGCCGCCGATTTCTACTTGCGCGCCTTCGGAGACGAAGTCGCCGTTGGCATCGATGCGTGCGTTGATGATGGTCTTGCGGCCGCAGTTGCAGGTGGATTTTATTTCGTCGATGGTGTCGGCGATTTCGAAGAGGCGTCGTGAGCCTTCGAAGAGGTGGCTCTGGAAGTCGGTGCGCAAGCCGTAGCACACTACGTTGCTGCCGAAGTCATCTACTACGCGCGACAGCTGATCTACCTGGGCTTCGGAGAGGAATTGGGCTTCGTCGATGAGGTACCACTCCACCACGCGGCCTTGCTGCTCGTATAGCTCGCAGGCGAGGGTGTAGAGGTTGGTGTCGGGGTATATCCATCGACATTCGCGCTCGATGCCTATGCGTGAGTGGATTACGTTTTTGGCGTCGCGCGTGTCGATTACGGGCTTGAGGCACATGTAGTCCATGCCGCGTTCTTCAAAGTTGTAGGCGGTGGTGAGCAGCATGGCTGTCTTGGCTGAGCCCATGGTGCCGTATCTGAAGTATAGTTTGCCTTTGCAGTACATTGTGATGCAATGAGTGGGATAGGGGGAGATATGTGATGATTTTGGTGGTGTAAAGGTAGTAACAAAATTCGGATTATGAGGCATTATCGGCCGATTATTTCCGATATCTGCCAATAATAATCGTAGGACAGGCACCAAATGGCGTAGAGCATTGTGGCGGGCGCCGGTGATATTTTTTGTAAGAGTTAGAGGGGTGTGCGCTGTTTTTTTGTAATTTTACGGCGTAAAAGGATAATTGTATGTTACGACGAATAAGGATATTACTTGCGGTGGTGATGCTGCTGAGCGTCACGGCTTTGTTTCTGGACTTTACGGGCACGGTGCATGCGTGGCTGGGGTGGACGGCCCGGGTGCAGTTTCTGCCGGCTGTCATGGCTGTGAATGTGGCTGTGGTGCTGGCGTTGGCGGCGGTCACGCTTGTTGCCGGCAGGGTGTATTGCTCGGTGGTGTGTCCGCTGGGTGTGATGCAAGATGTGGTGTCGTGGCTCAGTGGGCGTGTGAGCAAGAAGCGTCGCTATCGCTTTGGCTACACTCGCGGCCGCAGCGTGGTGCGCTATGCGGTGCTTGCGCTTTTTGTGGCGGCTATGGTGGCCGGCATAGTGTCGGCTGCGGCGTTGATAGCGCCATATAGCGCCTATGGCCGCATCGCGGCTAATGTGCTGGCGCCGCTGTGGCGCGCGGGAAATAATGTGGCGGCGTATTTTGCCGAGCGCATAGACAGCTATGCTTTCTATGAGGTAGATGTGTGGGTGCGCAGCGCCGCATCGCTCGCCGTGGCCTTGCTCACACTGGCGGTGTTAGGCGTGCTCGCCTGGCGCAAGGGTCGCCTCTATTGCAACACGGTATGCCCCGTGGGCACCGTGCTCGGCTTGCTCTCGCGCTATGCGCTGTTTCGCCCCTCGATTGATGAGTCGCGGTGTGTGGGCTGCGGCCTGTGTGCGCGCCGCTGCAAGGCCTCGTGCATAGACCCCAAGGCCCACACCATAGATATGAGCCGCTGTGTGGCGTGTATGGATTGCATCGACGAGTGTAGCCACGGCGCCATCAGCCTGCGCCGCGCCCGGCGTGTAGCCGCGCCTGAGGCAGCCTCTGCCGGCAAGGCCGACACCTCGCGCCGCAACTTCCTCCTCACGGCGGCGGCGATGACGGCGGTGGCTGCTCAGTCGCGCAGCAAGCGCGTGGATGGTGGCTTGGCGGTGATAGAGGATAAGCAGGCTCCTCGACGCAGCGCGCCGATAGTGCCGGCGGGCGCTCAGAGTGCGCGCCACTTTTATCAGCACTGCACGGCGTGCCAGCAGTGTGTGTCGGTGTGTCCCAACGACGTGCTACGCCCCTCTGACGGCCTCGCCACCTTGCTGCAGCCGCAGATGAGCTATGAGCGCGGCTATTGTCGGCCGGAGTGCACGCGGTGCTCCACGGTGTGCCCGGCGGGCGCGATACGGCCTATCACGCGCGAGCAGAAGTCATCTACTCGCATCGGCTATGCCGTGTGGCTGCGCGACAATTGTGTGATTATCAGCGATGGCGTGCATTGCGGCAACTGTGCGCGTCACTGCCCCACCGGCGCCATCAATATGGTGAGCGAGACGGCCGCCGACGGCACCTCGCGGCGCATACCCGCGGTCAATGTGGAGCGCTGCATAGGCTGCGGCGCTTGTGAAAACTTATGCCCGGCGCGGCCGCTGAGCGCCATCTATGTGGAGGGCCGCAGTGTGCACAGCACATACTGATATAAATACAAAGCGAGACATATATACACACAGATATGAGCAAGAAGACAATAAGCCGACGGACATTCTTTAAGACGGCGGGCCTAGCGGGCCTCGCCACCGCCGGGCTCACGGCCGCCTGCGTAGGCCGCAAGGACTCGGCAGATGCCGGTGCCCAGGGCGGCGAGATAGCTACCGATGCCATGACCTATCGCCAAAGCCCCACCGCGGGCGACCGCGTGTCGCTGTTAGGCTTCGGCATGATGCGCTTGCCCCTGGTGCCTAATGGCAATGATGACCAAAGCGGCGACATCGACCAGGAGCTGGTCAATGAGCTGGTGGATTACGCTATAGCTCACGGCGTGAATTATTTTGACACATCGCCGGCCTACTGCAAAGGCCGCTCGGAGCGCGCCACCGGCATAGCGCTGAGCCGACATCCGCGCGACAAATACTATATCGCCACCAAGCTGTCAAATTTTGACCCCTCTACCTGGAGCCGCGAGGCCTCGATAGCTATGTATCGCGAGTCGCTGCGCAGCCTGCAGGTGGATTACATAGACTATATGCTGCTCCACGCCGTGGGCATGGGCAACGGCATGGAGGAGTTCCGCGCCCGGTATATTGACAATGGCGTGCTCGATTTCCTGCTTGAGGAGCGTCGCGCCGGCCGTATCCGCAACCTGGGCTTTTCATACCACGGCGATGTCAAGGTCTTTGACTATCTCCTTGAGCATCACGATGAGTATAAGTGGGATTTCGTGCAGATACAGCTCAATTACCTCGACTGGTCGTATGCCAAGGAAATCAACCCCATCAATACCAATGCCGAATATCTCTACGGCGAGCTGACCAAGCGCGGCATCCCCGCCGTGGTGATGGAGCCGCTGCTGGGAGGCCGCCTGTCGGCCTTGCCTGACAATATCGTGACTCGCCTGCAGCAGCGCGATCCGCAGCGCAGTGTGGCCTCATGGGCTTTCCGCTTTGCCGGCAGCTTGCCCGGAGTATATACCGTGCTCAGCGGCATGACGTGTATGGAGCATCTGCAGGACAATCTGCGCTCCTTTGCGCCGCTGCAGCCTCTCTCCGATGATGACTTTGCCTTCCTTGAGGCCACGGCCGAGCTGATAATGCAGTTTGAGACCATACACTGCAATGACTGCAAATACTGCATGCCCTGCCCCTACGGCCTGGATATCCCGGCTATCTTTACCCACTATAACAAGTGTATCAACGAGGGCAATATCGCCACCGACACCCGCGACCCCGATTATGCGCGTGCGCGCCGTGCCTTCTTGGTAGGGTATGACCGCTCTGTGCCCAAGCTGCGCCAGGCGTCACACTGCATCGGCTGCGGCGAGTGTGTGCGCCATTGTCCGCAAAACATACGCATTCCCGCCGAGATGCGGCGCATTGATGCCTATGTCGAACGCTTAAAGACCGGCCGGTCATGACATTGTCAGACTACATAGCCATACTGCGCGATGGCACCCACACCCTGGTGGTGGACCACGGCGACGAGGCCTTTACCTACGATGGCCGCGGAGTCTCTGACCTCTATGATGTGTATCACAATCAGCCCGGATTGCTCAGCGGAGCCACCGTGGCCGACAAGGTAGTGGGCAAGGGCGCGGCGGCGTTGATGTGTGTGGGCGGCGTCAGGCGCGTGTATGCCGACGTCATCAGTAGCGCAGCGCTGGCCATGCTGCAAGGCAGCGGCGTGGCGGTGTCGTATGGCGAGGTGGTGCCCTATATCATCAATCGCTCGGCCACCGGTATGTGTCCGCTCGAGATGCGCTGCCGCGATTGCCACACCCCGCAAGAGTGTCTGCCGCTAATCAATGCGTTTGTAGAGCAGATGCGCGCCCAAGCAAAGCATAGCAGCGATATGTAAACAACTATAAGATATTAATATACAATATGATAGCACAACCTAAGCTATACTCGCTGCCATACACTCAGATGCAGACCTATGTGGCTGCGAGCCTCTTTGTCATCGGCAACATATTGCTGCCGCAGCTGTTTCACCTGCTGCCTGATGGCGGCAAGATATGGCTGCCGATCTATTTCTTCACCCTCGTGGGCGCCTACAAATACGGCTGGCGCGTGGGGCTGCTCACCGCCGTGGCGTCGCCGCTGATCAATTCGTGGCTCTTCGGCATGCCTGCTGCGGCGGTGTTGCCGGCCATACTATTGAAGTCGGTGTTGCTGGCCATCGCTGCCGGCGTGGTGTCAGCGCGCAGCGGCAAGGTGACGCTGCTCACCACAGCCCTCGTGGTGCTAATCTATCAAGCCATAGGCGCCTTGGGCGAGTGGGCTCTCACGTCAAGCCTCGATGTGGCCTTGCAAGATATGCGCATAGCCCTGCCGGGCATGGCGCTGCAGATCTTCGGCGCCACTGCCGTGCTGAGGCTGTGGCGCAAATGACGCCGTTTGTAGCCGGCACACTCTGAGGCAGCGTCAGTTGATGATGCCGGCAGCTTTTTGGTATTCGAGATATCGCAGATATTTGTTGATGCGAGCCTCCACTTGTGTCTGACGGGCTTGCTGCCAGATGGTCTGGGCTTCGAGGTAGTCAGAGAGCGTCTCCACTCCGGCTTCATATTGCCGGCGGCTTGAGCGCAGATTTTCCTCGGCCGACGCCACTGACACATCGGCCAGCCGCAGCTCGAGAGCTGCCTCATCGAGGTTGTTGACAGATTGCTGTATCTCGAGCGAGAGCAGCTCGTAGGTGTCATCGCGCTCGGCGAGAGCCTGGGCATACTGCGCCTTGGCGGCTTTGATTTTGTTGTAGCGATGCCCGAAGTCGTAGATGGGTATCGAGAGCTGCACGCCCACCAGCCATGAGCCGCCATCAAAGATCTTGCGGCCATTGAGCTTGGCTCCGTTGAGATAGCCGTATTGCCCTACGAGGCCTATCTGCGGCAGATAGTCGGCTCGCGCCATCGCAATTTTGTGGCGTGCGATGTCGCTCTGTCCTTGCAGCATCTGATATTCCGGTCGGTTGGCGATATCGGCTGCTGCCGTTGCCGTGTAGTCGCAGTCAGGCAGCGTGTTGACCGTGGAGATGGAGTCAATGAGCGGCCTGCCGATATAGTGGCAAAGGTTCATAGTGGCGAGTCTGAGGCCATTTTCGGCGCGCCGCAGCTGCAGCTCGCTGTCGTTGAGCTTCACTTGCACCTTGAGCACATCGTTTTGCGACTTCAGCCCGTGGCGCTTGGCGCTCTCCACGGTGCGCATCAGCTCGGAGAGTAGGGTGTTATAGGCCATCGCCACTTCGCGCAGCTCGCGCGCCTTCACGGCGTCGGCATAGGCCTGTGAGGTCTTTACTATTACTTCGGCCTCGGTGAGCCTGCGGCTCTGCAGCGCTATGGCATGGCCCGTCTTGGCCATGCGGTATCCGGTGGCTATTTTGCCGCCCATATATATAGGCTGCTCCAGCTTGATGCCGCCGCTGTAGGCAAAGCCGAGCTCCAATTCCAGCGGCAGCTCGGGCATAAAGGCCGACATGCCATTAAAGTTGCCTGCCATATCCTTCACCGGCAGGTCAAAAGGCCCCATAGAGTAAGAGGCGTCGGCGGTGGAGTAGAGGGCGGTGCCGGTGACTGATATCGATGGGAAGAATTGACCCTTGATGCTTTTAATATTGAGCTCGGCGGCTTGAGATTGCAGGTCAGCCGCCCGCAGCGATTTGTTGTTGCGTTTGGCCATGGCTATGCAGTCATCGAGGGTAAGTACTTCGGCGCGTAGCGGCATAGCTGAGGCCGCTATCGCGCACGCTATTATGATATAGGCTGATTTCATTGTTTGGGAGAGTGAGTGGTGGATTCTTTGATGTTGAAGAACATAGCGTAGAGTATGGGCACAAACAGCAGCGTGGCAAAGGTAGAGAAGAGCAAGCCGCCCATGATTGTGGCCGCCATAGAGCCGAACATAGCATCGCTCAGCAGCGGTATCATACCTAAAATCGTGGTCAGCGACGCCATCATCACCGGGCGCATACGGCTCTCGGCGCTGGCGATGAGCGCCTCTCGCGGCGATATATCAGTGGCCATGCGGTCATTAATCTCGTCCATCAGCACTATGCAATTCTTTATCATCATGCCCACGAGGCCGAGCGCTCCTACGATGGCGCAGAAGGTGAACGACTGGCGGGTGATCAGCATCGCGGCCACGATGCCGATAGCGAGCAGCGGTATGCAGCATATAATAATCAGCGGCTTGCGATAGCCTTTGAGCAGCATTATCAAGATGCCTATCATAAGAGCGATGCCCAGAGGCACGTTCTTGAACAGGTAATACATCGTCTGCGTGCTGGCGTCATATTCGCCTTTCCATTGTATGTCATACCCGGCGGGCAGGTCGATAGCCTCGATGCGCGTGGCTATAGATTGGCGTGCTTTCTCTGTCTCCATGCCGGGGATGGGCGAGCACATCACCATCTGCGAGCGTTGGCCATTGTAGCGAGGCACCACGGGGTCGTCCCAGCGCACTGATATGCCGTTGCTCACTTGCTTCATCGGCGTGGTGGACATCACCTTGCTCACGAGGTCGCTGCGGTCAAGAGCGCCGGTCTTGGCCTTCAGCAGCGTCTCTTTGTCGAGGAGGCCCGCCACATTGGGTATCATCGAGAAAAGTGGCACATTCTCGAGATTATCAATGGCCGAGCCATCGGCATTGGCGCATTTCACATATATGGTGTTTTGGTGCGAGCCGTCATAGTATGTGCCTATCGGTATGCCACCGGTGGCGGAGAGCACCGAGGTGGAGATGTCTTGGCGTGAGAGCCCGGAGCGCCGCGCTGCTGCCTGGTCATAGTTGATGTCGAGCACGGGTTGCGCCGGATCGTAGTCGCTCGTTATCAGGCACACACGGTCAGACTGATGCATGATTGTCTGCACCGTGTCGGCGATAGTGTGCAGCACGGCAGGGTCAGGACCGGTGATAAGCACCTCTATGGGGTATTTCTTGTACATGATGTTGTAGCGCTTGAGCTTGACGTAGGCATCGGGGTAGCGGCGCATGAGCTCGCGCTGTATGTCGTCCATATTTTGCTCGAGTGCTTTAGCCGACTCAAAGGTGATAATAAGCTCGCCATAAGATAGCGACGGTGTGGCTATCGAGCGCACTAAGTTGTAGCGAGCCGGTGTGCCGCCGATGGCGGTGGTGATGTCGCGTATCTCCGGCCGTGTCTTCAGATAAGCGCTTATCTCGGCCAGGTCGCTCTCCACCTGGGTGTAGTTGGCGCCTTCAGGCAGCTTGTACTCCATATATAATTGGTCGTAAACCATATCGGGGAAGAACCCTTGGCGCATATAGCCATAGCCCACGGCGCTGAGCGCCACCAGCGCAATAGCCACGATGACAGTCGCCACACGATGGCGCAAGCAATAGTCGAGGGCTTTGCGCAGATAGCGATACACGGCGCTGGTGTGCTCTGCCCCGGCCTCATTGCCTTTAGTAACTTTGAGCCACGAGTCAGCCATCAGCGGCACATGAACCAAAGCCAGCACCCAGCTCAACAACAGCGACACTGCCAGCACCACAAAGAGGTCGCGCACATACACGCCCGCCGTGTCAGGCGACAGAAATACCGGCAGGAAGGCGATGATGGCTATCAAGGTGGCGCCCAACAGCGGCATCGCCGTGCGCCGGCCTATCGATGTGAGTGCTTCGCGCCGTGGCAATCCCTTTTTGAGGTCCACGAGGATGCCATCGATGATGACTATGGCGTTATCCACGAGCATGCCCATAGCGAGGATAAACGATGCCAGCGACACGCGCTGCATTGAGCCGTCGGCCATGCCTAAGATAGAGAATGAGCCTATGACTATGATGATAAGGCTGATGCCTATGATGAGGCCGCTCTTAAAGCCCATGGTCAGCATCAAGATAGCCACCACGATAGCCACCGACTCTAACAGGTTGATAAAGAATGTGGAGAGAGCATCGGTGACACGCTCGGGCTGGAAAAACACTTTGTGGTATTCGACGCCGGCCGGGAAGCGCTCAGCCTTAATCTTAGCCAAGCGCTGCTCCACCTCCTGCCCCACTTTCACGATGTCGGTGCCGGAGGCGGCGGCGATGGCAAAGCCCAGCGCCGGCTCGCCCTCATATTTGAGAGTGTTGCGTGCCGGCTCGGCATATCCTTCTTCCACGCGGGCGATGTCGCACAGACGCAATTGGTCATCTTCGTGGCCTTGGATTATCATAGAGCGTATCTGCTCCACGCTGCGAAATTTGTCGGTGACGTTGACACGCACGCGGTCGGTGCCGTTGTCATAATATCCGGCGTAATAGACTTCATTTTGCCCTTTGAGCGTAGATATCACTTCGAGGGGCGACACTCCCATTTGCGCCATGCGCTCCGGCAGCATCTCTATGTTGATACACTCTTGCCTCTCGCCGTAGATGGTGACGCGAGCCACGCCCGGTATGTCGGTGATGGTGCGCTGTATCAGTCGTGCATAGTCTGTGAGCTGACGGCGGTCAAGGCCATCGCCCGTGAGGGCATAAAACATGCCATACACCAGCCCGAAGTCATCTTGCACTATCACCGAGGTGCCGGCCGGAAGGGTGCGCTCCGTGTCAGAGGCTTTGCGCCGCAGCATATCCCAGCATTGCTCTATGTCATCGTCGGGCGTGGTGCGCTTCATCTCCACTTGGATGATAGCCAGGTCATTGTATGACCAGCTCGACACATTATCCACATCGCCGATGGTGCGTATAGCCTTTTCGAGCGGGTCGGTGACTTCCAGCTCCATCTCGTGAGCCGACGCTCCGGGTCGTGTAGCCACCACCATGGCCATCTTGACCTTAATCTCCGGGTCTTCGAGCTTGCTCATGTCGTAGGCGGCATACAATCCGCCGGCGAGGAGCACAGCTATTATGAAATATACCAGCTTTTTATTATCAAAAGCCCACTTGCCGAGGTCTATCATAGCAATCCTCCTATGTTGGTTTTAGACGTTTGAGGCAGAGGCTTCACCCGCTGCTTGTCGGCGATGTGGTGCACTCCCGCCGTGACTATGCTCTCGCCGCGACGGAGTCCGGTGGCGATGGTCGCCGTGCCATCAGTGTGGAGGCTTTCGACGGCCACTTGCCGGGCGTTGACGATGCTGTCGGTGGGGTTATATACCCACACATAGCTCTTGCCGGCGTTCTCAAAGAGCGCTGATGCCGGGATGGCGATAGCCGCGGTGTCGGCCGGCGCTGCCATAGATAGCGACACCATCACCGTCATGCCGGGCGAAGGTTGTGGCTTCATATCATCGGGCACGGCGAGGCGCACGTTATACAGCTGATTAGCATTGGCCTTGGGCGCTGCGCTGATAAATCGCAGTGCCACCTTGCGCCCCGGCAGCACGTCGAATGTGGCTTCATAGCCCGTGACTTGGTCAAGGTTGAGATACGTAGATGCCGGGATGTTGATTTCCACCTCGGGGCGGCTCCCTGACACTACGGCCACCACCGGAGTGCCGGCACCGACCACTGTGGGCGGGTCAAAGAACCGCCGCTGCACATAGCCGTCGAATGGCGCATATATGCGAGTGTCGGCGAGCTGATTGCGCGCATTGTCGTATTTGGCGGTGATCTGGCGCAATCCGTAGCGCGCCTTGTCGTAAGCATCGGCGGTGGCTACGCTGTCGCCGTACATCGCTATCACGCGCTCAGCCTCGGCTTTTACTTTGAGATATTCGGCCTCGGTGGCTTCGAGCTGTAAGCGATAGTCGCGTGGGTCTATCTCGGCTATCAGCTGGCCTTTGCTCACGTGAGAGCCTTCATCTACATATACGCGTTGCAAAGTGCCGCTTACCTTAAATGCCATATTGACCTCACGAGCCGCCTCTACGCGCCCGGGCAGCTCTGACGACGACACGGCGCCATCGCCGCCGATGGTGTATAAAATTACCGATTTTGGGCCCTCTGCGTCGGTGGATTTCGTGGAGCTGTCAGAACAGCCTGACATAGAGGCCGATATCATGAGACTTGTTGCAATAAGTGCGCTTGGATAGTATCGCATAGCAGATTTTGTGAAAGAATAAGGGAGTGAATATTTTTCTGCAAAATTAGTAATTATTGTGCTAAGCAAGGAGTGCAATTAGTACATTTTATTGTACGATTTGTCATATTTATTGCTGATGATTGTGATATTTGTATTAAATTTGTTGCGTCACTACCACCTCACTAAAGTATAACAAACAAAATGCCTGAAAGATTTAAGCATAATATCTATATATGCAGTATCAATAGCCGCGATTTGCGCGACAGCCGTGCCATGGTGCATATAGAGCAAAACGGCATATTATATTGCCGTGCCGGCAGCATCACTCTCACTCTCGACGAGAGAGACCACACCCTGCATGCCGGCGACTGCTATATCTATCCGGCCTTTTCATATACCTATTTGAAGTGCTTTACCGATGATTTTGAGGGATATGGCGCTATGGCCGATTTTGACTTCGTGCTCGCGGCCATATCTACGATAGATGCCCGAGATTATGTGAACATCCGGTTTCAGCCTATAGTGCGGTTTACCGATGAGCAGCGTGGCCGCGTGGTGGCGTTGCTGGATAATACCATGAGCCGCCTCGCCACCGATACGCCGCTCAAAGCGCAGGTGGTGACATCATTGGCTCAGGCTGTATGCTGTGAGATATTAGACGCGTACATCAGCAATTGTGCCGGCTCAGGCAAGCGTCAAAGTCGCAGCGATATCATCTTTGAAAATTTCATGCAGGCGCTGTACAAGCACTCCGGGATGCATCGCGATGTGGCATACTATGCCGGCCTGCAATGCGTCACCTCGCGATACTTCACATCGTTGATCCACAAGAAGTCAGGTCGCACTCCGCTGCAGTGGATAGCAATGTTTGTGATATCAGAAGCAAAGCATCTGCTGACACATACCGATATGAGCATCAAGGAGATAGCCGACAAGCTCAACTTCCCCAACCAGTCGTTCTTCGGGCGCTATTTCAAGCATTATGCCGGCGTGTCGCCATCGGTGTATAGAGCGGCAGGAGCGGTCAATAGCGTTGAGGCGCAATAAGCTCTACTCCTGTAGGCTCGCCATATAATAGCGATTCTTTATAGCAGCCATAAGGCGCCACATAAGTGTATTCTTTGCCGTCAGCGCCCCGAAATGGCATCAAGAAGTTTTGGAAACGTGATTTCTTGTCGTTAAAGTGATATTCTACTGAATTAAATGTGCAAGCATAGCCGGGAGCATCAATGACGATAACATGCCCATAGTAATAAGCCTTATAAGCCCCTGTGCCTATCTCTTTGGCCTTGGCAGGCGTAAATCCTTTTAGACCTATCGGCACCGGACGTGGCTCTGACACCGGTCCATGCACATCGTAGTAATACGCTTTGTAATATGTATATGATAATTTGGTGAGAAATCCCATAGTGTCAACTTTGCCTAATGTCCATGGCGATAACTGCCACGGCATTTTTAGGGGAATGTAGATATCCTCGGCCGGAGATTGGCTATAGCGCTCGGCCATTATGCGGCTGCAATTTCTGACATTGGCTACTCCTATGATGGTGGCCGTGAGATTTACAGCCATAAGTGCCGCGAGGATTAACGTTGCCGCCGCGACGGCATATCGCCGCACAGCAGATGGCGTGCGGCGCCCGCGCCGACCGCTGAGCCGCCCGGCGGTGAGAGCCATTAGCAGCACTATGGCATACATCGTGCATCCTAAGGCCGTGCGCGCGCCGCCCATAAAATATCTCCACACTCCCAATGCGCCAAGCATTGCTACAAGCATCACGATAAACAAAGGCGATGAGGCCATAGCGTGGCGGTGGCGTCGCACAAAAACTCGTAATATAGCGAGGGCAAGAGTGGCATAGCATACAACTCCGTAATACCATACTACGAATGGGTCGCGCAGGCCACTGCCAAGTACGGCCTTATATATGGCAACGCGGTTGGCGGTGCCGGGTGCCAGCCATAGGTATGTGATGCCAAGCACCAAGCCGATGAGTATCGCTGCGATGCGCTTGCTGCGGTATCTGCGGTGAACCACGGCGAGCGCTGCGATGGCGCAGAGCATTGGCCCCGCAAAGCCTTCATGCCATAGCCCTACGAGCAAGGCAATAGCAAATGATGCGCCTGTACTCATGCTCTTGACTCTGAGCGTAAGGGCTATGAGCAGCAGTGAGAGAGCGGCTCCGCAGATGTAATTATAACTGAAGATGAGCGTCAGCATCTTGTCGTTCCAAGGTAGGGCAAAGACCCAAAGGAAAATCAGCACAACGTAGGCCGGCACGCTCTTGCGCCAAATGCCGGCGAGGCGTGCTGATAGTGCCATACAGTAGGCCACAGCGCCGCCGAGGATCACTGCCGATATCCACCGCGGCAGCAGCAACATCACCGTGCCGACAACATTGGCAAATCGACCGTTATCGTATAGATAATGGTGCTTGCAACAATTCCATACCGACTCAAAGAAAGCACTCAATGATGGCTCTTTGAGATATGGTATCATGGAGAGCTTATACCAACACTCATCATTGGTGTCGGGCTGCAAGAAGTATAGCACACCAAAGATGATGCCCATAAGTGCGGTGATGAACCACATTATGTTAGCGCGAGTGTTAGATGTATAGCCGTTTGATGGCGTTAACAGTTTGTCGGTCATTGGTTTGATATTGTTGGAATGATTATAGAAGTCATTAGGGATAAATCTCGGCAGCAGTAGGCTCGCCATATAAGAGCGCTTCATTGAGGCATCCATTAGGGACGGAATATACATATTCCTTGCCGTCGGCGCCGTAGAAGGGCATTACGAAGTTACAGAATTCGACAGTCTTACCTCTAAAGTGATATGCTATCTGATGAGCTTGGCAAGCGTATTCGACGGCATCAAAAACAATGACATGCCCAAAGATATAAGCTTTATGCTCCTCTCCTATGCCTATCAGTTTCGCTTTGTCAGGCGTGAAGCCTTTCAGACCACAAGGCACAGGGCGCATCTTGGATACTTGGGATTGAGGGCCAAAGAGATAATCCTTATGATACGTCGCCATGCCGGGAGTAATAATCCAAAGGTCATCGACCTTGCCGAAGGTCCATATTGACATCTGCCACGGCATTTTGAGCGGGATGTAGATATCATCGTTGGGTGTGAGCCTGTAGCGCTCAATCATAATACGGCTACACTCACTGATGTTAGCGATACCGCTGATCGTTGCCGTGAGATTTACGGCGATAAGAGCGCAGCACGACATAGAAGCGCCCGCTATGACATAACGATGAATGGCCGAATGGCGTCGGCGCTGTCGTCTGAGGCGGAGCCGCCCGCTCGTGAGAGCCATAAACAGCACGATAGCGAAAGCTGAGCAAGCAAATGCGGTGCGCGAGCCAAACATAAAATACCTCCAAACGCCCCAAGCAGCGAGTGTAGCTGCTGTCATAGTGATGAGCATGGGTGATGATGTGAAGGCATGGCGGATGCGTCGGCTAAATGACCGTAGGAGAATGATGGCGATTGCGCCATAGCATATTACGCCATAGTACCAACCGAGCCGGAGGTCTCTGAAGCCGACACCCAAAACGATGCCCGCGGAGCGGCGACCGGTGCCGGGCGCTAACCACAAGTATGTGATGCCAAGCGCAAGCCCGAGGATTATAGCGGCGACGCGCTTGGTGCGGTATCTGCCGTGGACCACGGCGAGAGCTGCGATGGCGCACAGCGTAGGCCCGGAGTATCCTTCATGCCAAAGCCCTGTGATCAGCGCGAGAGCAAAAGATGCAATGATACTCATCTTCTTGGCTCTGAGCGTGCAGGATAATAGCATAAGAGAGAGAGCCGCGCCGCAGACATAGTTGTAGCTGTAGATGAGTGTCAGCATCTTATCGTTCCACGGCAAGGCAAAAACCCATAGGAACACCAAGGCAATGTATGCCGGCACGCTCTTGCGCCAAATGCCGGCAAGACGCGCAGATATGACGCAGCAGTAAGCGACAGCTCCGCCAAGTATCAGTGCTGATAGCCATCGCGGCGTGAGCAACAAAAGGGCACCTACGACATTGGCAAGTCGGCCATTATCATAAAGGTAATGGTATTTGCAACAATCCCACATCGATTCAAAGAAAGCACCCAATGACGGCTCTTTGAGAAATGGTATCATTGGAGACTTGTACCAGTACTCGTCATTAGCATCGGGCTGCAAGAAGAAAATCACGCCAAAGGCGATGCCTATGAATGCGGTGAGTATCCACATCACAGTGATGCGCGTGCGCAATACGCTGCCGTATGAGTGTGTTATGGGCCTGCTTAACATGGGGATGTGGGGTTATAGTTTAACTTAAAAGCATCAAATCTACGATCCTAAAAGATGTGTCCGTAATCGATAAAATATAAATTGGCGAGAAGCATCAATGATGTGGATTAAAACAAAAGAGCCCCGGCGATTGCCGAGACTCTTTTGTGACTCGCACAGGATTCAAACCTGTAACCTTCTGATCCGTAGTCAGATGCTCTATTCAGTTGAGCTAGCGAGCCGTGCTTTCGCTTTTGTAGCTGCAAAGTTACGCATTTATTTTTACAACAGCAAAGAAAAATGATTGTTTTTTCTTCGTTTTTTTGTCCATCACAATCAAAATTGCTGTTTGGCGGCGGTTATAGCTCTATAAGCTCGTCGGCGGCAAAAGAGCGTGAGGCACGGGTGCCTATCACGCTGTCCCAGAGCATAGGCGAGACGCCGTTGCCCGGCCGCTTTACGGTGATGTTGTCCGCCGTCAGCACTTCGCCTTTGATGATGGCGCGTGCTGCTACGATGCTCTTGCGCGCCACCACGATGTTGGGCCTTTCGGCATCGGCCACTTCTTTGATGCCGTTGCCCAGGGCGCGGCACACGTTGTGCACCTGGCGCACCATCGCGGCCAGCTCATCGGGCTCCAGCGAGGCGCGATGGTCGGGCCCCGGCAGGGTGCGGTCTAACGTGAAATGCTTCTCTATCACCTCGGCGCCCATTGCTGCCGCTGCAATAGGCACTTCGATGCCTTGTGTGTGGTCGCTATAGCCCACGGCGCCGCAGTGCAGGCTGCGGAGCGCATCCATAGCTCTGAGATTGACAGCTTCGTAGGGCGTGGGATATTGGGTGGTGCAGTGCAGCAGGGTGATGTCATCGCGTGAGATACCGCCTTTCTCGAGTACCTCGACGGCGGCCTCCACTTCTGCCATCACTGACATGCCGGTAGAGAGTATCACGCGGCCGCCCTTGGATGCTATCTTGCGCAGGTAGGGCAGGTTGGTGATCTCTCCCGAGGGTATCTTCCAATAGTCCATACCTAACTCGGCAAGGCAGTCGATGGACACAAGGTCAAACGGCGTGCTCATAAAGCCGATGCCCACCGTGTCGCATAGCTCTTTGAGTGGCTGGTAGTCAGTGAGCGGCAGGTGTATCGCCTTGCACATCTCCAGCTGCGACTGCTCGCTGCCGGTGGTCTCTTTTTGATATTCTGCCTTCGGGGCATAGGTGGATATCACCAGCTCGGGCACGGCGGTCTGAAACTTTACATAATCGGCGCCGGCTTCCTTGGCCGCTATTACCATGCGCCTTGCGAGGTCATAATTGCCATTGTGATTGACTCCGGCTTCTGCTATTATTATCATTGCGAGTGGTATGTTGTGGTGATGATGATGTGATAGGGTGTGGGGTAGTTGTATATGTGAGGGCGAGAGCCGTCATATCATGAGCGGGCGCGGAGCGGTGGCGCCATCATCCCACACCACTTCGTGCATATATCGGGATATCTCTACTCCGGCGCGCCATACGCTCGGCTCCGGCCGGCAGCCCGCGGCTTCGCTGAGTATCATCAGCGGTATGTCGGCGCCGGCGTGCACTGAGCATACAGCGCCGCCGCCCAATCGGGGATTTATCTCCATAAGCATTAGGCGCGAGGTGTCGAGGTCGCGCATCATCTGCACGGTGATGGCGCCGCGCAGCCCCAAGACCGTGATAGTGCGGCGAGCCAAGTCCTCTATCTCGGGGTCGCTGATGGTGACGGTGCGCGACACTTCGCCGCCCACCACCTCCAGCCTGCGCCGTGCCACGGCTGCGAGTATCTCGCCCGTTGAGAGCGTGGCATAGCAATCGATGGTGTATTCCTCGCGGTTGTCGATGCGGTCCTGGATTAGATAGTCTTCGGCATTGATGGCGTTGAGCGCTTCGAGCGATGATATGGCAATTATGCCTTTTGATGCCGAGCCGTGGCGCGGCTTGGCTATCAGGCGCATGCACGGGTCGCCGGCGTGGTAGGTGCGCGGTATCGGTAATCCGGCATCGGCGAAGATCTCGGCGGCTTTGACCTTGTCAAACATCGCCTCGGCCATCTCGCGCTCGCCTGTGGGTACAAAAGCTCGCCCCGGGTAGCGGCGCGCATATTCGGCGGCGACACCCACAGCGCCATCTACAAAGGGTATTATCACCCGGATATCATACACCCTGACCAGCTCGTCGATATCCTCATACACATCGGGGTCGCTCCACCGCTTGCCTATGATGACTGTGCCCTCGCACGCTATGGGCACGCGCTGTGTCGCCTCGTAGGAATATATGTTTGCGCCGGCATAGCCGAGCCTGCGTGCTGCAGCCTTGAACATTCGCGCCATAGTCACGCGTTTGCCTCCGCCCAGAAAGAGTATGCCTATCGCTTGCTTGTCTGTATCGTTCTGTGCCATAGAGTGTGTGCAGGGGTAGGTGGTCTATCGGTTGTAAATATCGGTCTTATAGCGTGATAAGTTGGCCGGGTCGGTAAACCAGCGAGCGGTGATGTCGAGACCCTGACGCAGATCCACCTGCGGCCGCCATGACGTCAGCGATGTGATGAGGCTGTTGTCGCCGCATAGACGGCGCACTTCGCTTTTGCCCGGACGCAAACGCTGCGGGTCAACCACATATTCCACCTCGCGGCCCATCACCTCGGCTATCAGCTTGAGGGTGTCAGCCATTGACACCTCGGTGCCGGTGGCGATATTGATTTCGCGGCCCTCGACATCGGCGGCTTCGGCGATGGCGATGAAGCCGCGAGCGGTGTCGGCAACGAAGTTGAAGTCGCGTGTCGGGGTCAGGTCGCCCACTTTGATGACGCTCTTGCCGCTCGCTATCTGCGATATTATGGTGGGGATTATGGCGCGAGCGCTCTGGCGTGGCCCATAGGTGTTGAACGGCCGAGCTATTACCACCGGCAGGTCAAAGGCATTGCGGAAACTCAGCGCTATGGCGTCAGCTCCGATTTTGGTGGCAGAGTAGGGCGACTGAGGCTGGCGCGGGTGCTTCTCGTCGATGGGCACATATTGTGCCGTGCCATAGACCTCGCTGGTTGAGGTGACGATGATGCGGTCAACGCCCGCATCGCGTGCCGCCTGACACATATTCAGTGTGCCCTTGATGTTGGTATCGACATAGCTGTCGGGCGCAACATAGCTGTAGGGTATGGCGATGAGGGCCGCCAAATGAAATACGGCCGTGCACCCGCGGGTGATTTCTCGGCATAAGTTGGGGTCGCGAACGTCGCCCGTGACGATTTCCAACGAGCCTTCGGCGGCTGCCACTTGCTCAAGCCACCCCCAGTTGTTAAATGAGTTGTATAGAGCCAATGCTCTCACCTTGTATCCGCTCTGCAGCAGCGCTTCCACCAGGTGCGAGCCTATGAATCCATCGGCGCCGGTCACCAGCACCGGCTTGTTCTTGTCTAACATATTATTGTGTGAGTTATGAATGCTAATGAGTGATGTTGGGTCGGGATTATTATTGTGCGCGTGGGGGGGGAGGAGGGTAGGGCACTACCACGTCTTGTGCAGTGTATATACGATGACATCGCCGTTGTCGGCATCATATTGCAGCGTCATGCGCCGGCCGCTTTGCTCTATGATTTTCAAATCTATAAGCTTATTGGCCGGCAGCAGCAGCCATTCAGGCGCTTTATAGTAGTCGGTGCCGGCCGGGTGCGCGTCATCGCTATGCGTGAAATTGAGGCGCAGGGTCCGGCCGCCGTCACGCTCTTCCCACGTGCCGTATCGGTGATCCACATCGCCAAGGTCGTTGAGCGTTCGCTCAACAAATATCACATCAGTCTGGAAGCTGAAAAATGACATATCCGGCACAAACGTGGCCGTATATTCCTCGCCGTTGACAGCCATCGAGTTGATGGCCCACGTGCCGTAATACAAGCCTATCTGTGCATCGTTTTGGCACCCCGATGTTATCGCCATCACGATGGCTATGATCGCTGCCGACAGGGCTGTGTGGGCAGCGCAGCGCTTTTTTATGATTGTCATAGCTCTCATTTTTTCTTGTTAAACAGTGAGCCGGAATACTTCACCGCTACCATAGCGCCGAAGTTGTCGCCGCGCAGGTCGCCGGCGTCAAAGGCCACCTGAGCCTTCAGCGATAGCCCGGGCAGCCACCGGTCAGCGCGCCACGTGGCCTCGGCCATCGCCGACGTGTTGTGCAAGGCTATGCCTTGTGGCAGACGCCCGGAGCCCCACGCCTTCTGATAGCTCACCATCACGCGATAGTCACAGTCGGACGTGATATTGCCCCGCATCGCCGCATGAAAGCCGCGTGTGCGGTTGTGGACAAATCGCCCCTGCCCATCGAGATTGTAGAGCGGTGCCTTGACAAAGGGTGTCGCTATAGCCATGCCGTAGTTGGTGTACGTCATATAGAAGTCATTGTTGTAATAATTGTCGCCGCCGGTGGCATTGTGCACGATGTCAGTGCCCGGGGCATCGTTCGGAGCCCAGTGCATTGGCCCCGACTGATTGCAGAAGTCGAGATACTCTATGGCTGCGCCCGTTATCAACCCCGGCTTGCCCGAGTCGTAGCCCAGGCCCCACAGCCCGTCAAAGCCGTTTTTGCGCCCTATGCCCGACCCATCTTCCCATGGCCCCTGAAAATATGCATACAGCTCCTTGCCGTCGCGCAGCCGATAGCGTGCCTTGAAGTCCCACGTTCCCAGCGTATTACCTTTATAATAGCCCTCGCCCGTGCCCTCGCGTGGCAAAAACATCTCAAATATGTCCTTGAAATGAAAGCCTCGCACCTCTTGTGCGTACTGCTCGCCTTGCCTGTAATATAAGGTGCTGCCGCCAAACTGCCCCGCCGTCTGCATACCCAAGGTCACCGAAAAGCGCTTGCTCGGATTAGTGCGGAAGTAGCAATACTTATATGTGTACCACAAGTCTATCGCCATCACACCATTATATCTATTGTGCTGAGCCTCCACAAAGCCATTATCCGTGCTGCGGCCGTAATAAATCTCACCGGCTATCTGCACCCAGCCATTAGTCAGAGGAATATTCTGAAAGTCGATAAATCCCACTGTGGCGCCGGGAATGGCACGCGCATTGTTGCTGCGCGTGAGGTCGCCGCTTGACAAGCTCTCATCAAGCAGCTTCGAGTGATTGTCTTTCATACCAACGCTCAAAAACAGACTGCGGTATTTCAGCTCGGCATACAGCTGCTGTAGCCATATCGCCGCCGGCCGCTCGTGCGACGTGCGCCATGTCGCCGTCGCCCCATCATATCGCGCATAATCGGTGGCCGACTGGTAGCCGGTGACCACCTCAGCCCCAAACGAATAGTCAAACCGGCGGCTCCCGTCAAAATCCTTATGAGCCTCTACGTCAAGCAGCGCCGAGTGGCTCCGCGTCAGCCGCCCGCCGTTCCATGACCCTATCATATACGGCGCAAAAGCCCCCGTCGAGCTATTACCCATCACCGTGGCGCTATATTCTACGACAGGAGGCGCTGCATTGACGCCGATGGCACATACCACCGACAACGCTGCGCCCACAGCGCAACGCACTATCCGCTGTCTTGAGTCCTTCTTCATAGTGGTAAAAGCATTTCTAAATGCAAAGGTAGGCAAAATCCCCGACATTTTACACCCCACACCGCAAAAACGACCGCAAATGCCGCTTTTCGTCAAATCCGCAACTCCGAGTGTGGGCGTCAGCTCCGGCTACTCCTCGCCGGAGGAAATGGGTATCCCGCACTCCTTCATTGCGTCTTCTGCGCCATCTGCTATCAGCTCCCGCGCGTAGCACTGCTCGCTGATCTTCGACAGCCGGTCGTCTATTGACACTATCGTAGCCATCGCCGTGGAGTAGAGCCCATGCGCATTGCTATGACATACAATGTCGTGGCTCAGGCGCTTGATATAGCCATATTGGCTATCCGTCATATAATGTGATGTGGATATTGCACTCATAAAGTATAAAGCATTGAGCATCAGCTGGCTCACCTTCTCGGCCGGCGCTCCATAAGCCTCAAACTTCGCGATTAGCTGCTTCACCACACTGATGCGCATCTTCGACCGATGATATTTGCTGCGCTTTATTTCCTTGGCGATATCATCAACCGTTTTATCGTACAGCTTGTCAAGGTCGGGAGCTGCAAAAAAATCAAGGTATTCTTTTGCCTCTTTGCTCGTCTTGTATAAATCAATCACAAGTGAGCGCAGCTGTTCTGCACTTAGCTCGGATATCTCTTTTCGTAATGTGGTGATGCTCATGTGATATGCTTTGTGGTAATTTTTTGCAAATATAAGGCTTTTTTGCCACACAATCTATATCTCTTACAAAGAGATGCATACCCTAAGGCACTGCAAAGTTAGTGATTTATATCAAATTATGCAAGTAATAATTGCGTTGTCAATTTTTATTAATCCTATGGGAATATGCGCTACAATATGCTGAGAGCCATGTTGAGGCCACTTTTCATCTGCATCTCTTTGTAAGAGATCAAGATCTATTGATCAGCACCGCAGTTGATGCACC
>JBJEDF010000084.1:0-4696 GCA_051871765.1 Muribaculaceae bacterium | reverse complement strand
CGATTATGCCATCGGCAAGAGATATGTTTGGCACCTGTATTTCATCGCATTTCAGTGCTTCTGCCACCGTCAGGAATATCTCGGCGGCCGGCAATATCACATCGGCACGGTCGGGTTTCAGTCCATAACGGCTCATTAGTTCTGCCACGGTGAGTGGCATCATCTCATCATACATCTGCATAAGGTTCTTCACCGGCAGCACATTCTTCTTCCCTTTCTTGCTGCTCTCGTGAAACAAGCGCGAGAGCTTATTGATGTTGCCGCCCGAGCCCACTATCTTCATTCCGGGATACTGCGCTGCAAACTCCTCAAGCTCGTTCTTCAGCTTTTCCTCTACATCGGCAGCAACCATGCCACTGAGCTTTCGCAGTGTGCCTATGTTGTACGAGCAGCTGTTCACAAGCTGTCCGTTGCTAAGGAGCGATATCTCGGTGCTTCCACCTCCCACATCCACGTAGGCATAGTTGCCGCTCGCGCTCTCTGCAGCCTCTATCGAGTAGTTAAACAGTATTTTAGCTTCTTCGCTGCCACTGAGAATTTCTATCTTTACGCCGGTCGCCTTGCGTATCTTTTTAAGGATTTTTTCTCCATTCCGGGCATCGCGCATTGCCGAGGTGGCACAAGCCCTATACTTCTCTACATTGTAGAGCTTCAGCAGCTGCTTGTAGCTTTTTATCATGCACATCATCATGCGCTCGCGCTCTTCACTTATCTCGCCAAGGGTAAACACATCCTTGCCAAGCCTTAATGGTATGCGCAGAAAGAGCACCTTTGCAAACTCCACATTGCCCATTGAGTCCTCTGTGACATTCTTTATCAGCAGTCGTGCAGCATTCGACCCTATATCTATGGCTGCATAGTTATCGTTTTCCATACTCTTTATATAATTGTTCCTGCGACCTGAATTTCTCACCTTCGGGCAGGGCATTGGTGCCTCGCCCATCGATTATGCGGGCATGAGTTGTGTCGCTTAGACCGTAATCCACAGTGCGCAGCAGGTCTGCTTTTAGTTCTTCGTCATACACCGGTGTGAGCACCTCTATGCGGTTGTTGAGATTTCTCGGCATCCAGTCGGCCGAACCGAGATAGTATTTAGGCACTCCGCCATTTGCAAAAATCAATATTCGCGAGTGCTCAAGATAGCGGTCAATAACTCCCACTGCCCTGATGTTCTCGCTTAGTCCGGGCAAGCCGGGCACAAGCGAGCAGTTGCCTCTCACGAGCAGGTCTATCTTAACTCCCGCCTGCGATGCTTCATAGAGCTTGGCCACCATCATCTCATCGGTGATGTGGTTTATCTTCACCTTAATCCACGCTTCGCAGCCTTCGCGGGCATTGCGTATCTCCTCATTGATAAGCCTGACCAACTTCGTTCGCATCTCGTTGGGCGACACCATTAGCTCCCTGAATTTCACAGGCTTGAAGGGCTTGCGAATGAATTCAAACACCTTCTTCACCTCTCGCACTATCTGCGGCCGCGAGGTCATCATCATATAGTCGGTGTATGCCTTTGCATTCCCCTCATGCAGATTGCCGGTGCCTATGCAGGCTATGTCGCCTCCCTTGCAGCTGATATGTACCAGCTTTGAGTGCACCTTCAGCCCTTCGACTCCAAATATCACCTCCACTCCGGCTTCCTGCAGGCATTTGCTCCACTCTATGTTGCTTTCCTCGTCAAAGCGTGCAAGCAGCTCTATCACCACGGTCACCTTCTTGCCATTGCGAGCGGCGCAGATGAGAGCCTTCACCACCTTCGACGCTTTGGCAAGCCTATAGAGTGTCACATTGATTGCCCGCACGTCACTGCTCAGCGCAGCTTCGCGAAGCACCCTGATAAAGCTGTCAAAGGAGTGGTAGGGCACATGAATGAAGCGGTCTTTCTCTCTAATGGCGTCGAGCACACTCCGCGGCCCATCGAGTTCCGGCTTGAGTATAGGCACCCACTTGGCATATTTGAGATCGCTTCGCCCACAATCCGGAAACTCCATCAGGTCCTTGTGGTTCTGGTAGCGACCACCCACTACTATCGTATCGAGGCTGTCGATGTCGAGCCTCGACATAATCTCCTTCACAAGATCCTTGGGCATGCTCTCGTCGTAGATAACCCTGATAGGCTCTCCACTCTTGCGGCTCTTCACCCCCTTGGCCACTTTCTGCACCACTCCGCTGCTGAGGTCGTTGTCCATATCCATCTCGGCATCCTTGGTAAACTTGAATGAATATGCCTCAAACGTGCAGTTGCCGCTACCCACGAATATCATCGGCAGGCAGAAACGTATCACATCGTCAAGATACATTATGTTCTCGTTGCCATCGCTTTGTGGCAGGCGCACAAAACGCCCCATCTCCCTGTCGGGCAGCGCTATCAAGGCATAGCTCACTCGCGGTTTCTTCTTGTTGTCGAGCCACTCCATACGCTTCACGGCGAGATAAATGCCATCATCGCCTATGTCGCTGATTTCTTTCACCTTATCCAGCCACACCGGATTAGTCACGCCATTGAGCTTATCCACATAGAGCTGCCGCAGGTATTTCTGCTGTTCTGCGTTGAGGGCATCTCCTGTGATCAGCCTTATACCCTCTTTTTCCAAATCTCGGGCCACATCGGCTACTGCCTTCTCAAATTCCTTGTTATAGCAGCTGTTGAGCCGGCTTATCTCCTTGATTGTGCGCTTCGCAAGCTCCCGGTCCGACTTCAGATACTTATCCTTGGTCTGCGCCATACGGTTCTGCGTTGCTACGCGCACCCTGAAGAATTCATCAAGATTGTTGGAGTATATGCCGAGAAACGTCATTCTCTCAAGCACCGGGATATCGCTTTTCTCCGACTCCTGCAATATGCGCTGATTGAAGTACATCCAGCTCACATCGCGCTCCACATAGTTGCCCTTTGTCTTCTTATAGTCCATAACGCCTTCCTCCAATCAGAATTTTATCATCAGCTCACACACTATCTTATCCTGCTCGCTCTCCTTGGCGCCGCCGTGTGGATACCAATAGTTCTCATAGTTCACACGTATCTCGGTGCGGAAGTAGGGGTTACGCACCCCAAGCGTTACCCCAAGTGTCATGCGGTGGCGCTCGGCATCGGTCATAATCAGCGTCTTGCCGTCGTCTGCCATACCGCTTTTCCCTGATGAATGATCCTGCATATAGTCATATCGCCCGAGGCCGCTCACACTCTCTATAAAGCTATTATTGCCCCTTATCGCGTGCTTGTACATCAGCATCGTCTGCAACGCACTGCAATCGCTAAACGCATCGTTGCCGTACATCTTCCGCAGATATTCGCCCTCCACATGCCAGCCGCTGCGCTCATAGCAGGCGCCTATGTCGATCGAGGTGTACGACGCTTTCCGGTCGGCTATCTGCTGATGCTGCACACTCGGCACTATCACAAGCCCTTTTACCGGGTAATATTGCAATCGTGCCGAGTAGCCCGGCGACTTGAACCATGCCGTCTTCTGATTGTCGAGATTCGAACCGTTGAATATCCCGGCATCTACCGACAGCACCTTCCGCTTGCTGCCGTCGAGAAAGTCCCAACCCGCTTGAAAGCCAACATCGCGCATATCACCCACCTGCTTGGCTATGAAGCTGCGGTTGGCGAAATACTGCGCCGATGGATTGCGGTGAGCATCAATGGTGAAAGGCATTCGCTGCTGTCCGATGGTGAACCGCAACGTCTTGTAAGGATTAAGCCGCACCCACGCATCCTTCATCTTTATCTCCGATTCGTCACACAAATCCACCTCAAGCTTGTATTCCGACCGCCCGAAGAACTTGCCTTCAACCGAAAGTCGTGCATTCCTAACCTCAAAGCGCGAAGCCCCAAGCTCAGGCTCATATTCATACTTGCCTCGCAAAATACCATGCAACTTAGGCATATACTCGCTTTGCTTTGACCATTGTTCCAATTTCTGCTCCACTACACTTAGCCTCTCCTCTGTGTCATCTTGAGCCACAGCACTCGCAAAGCCTGCAATGAGTGAAACTGCCACAATAAGCAACTTTTCTTTCGCTTCTGTTCTCATCAGTAATCTGTAATATCGTTTGCACATTCTTTAACTGCAAAGATAAAAATAAGATGTAACAAAAATATTACAAATCGCAACAATCTCGCTTCCCATCAGCCTCCACACGATTATTCACACAATATATCACAAAGATAATATATGGAGCGACCACAAAACCAGCCGCACACAGATTTCCCCACCGCCCGCCACAAACGCCCTTGTCGGCGCGCAATACTTTGCACCCGCACTCCCCCGCGCCACTTTCCGCGCCCACCGCGCGCCCACCGCGCCCACCGCGCCCACCGCGCCCACCGCGCGCCGAAAGGCCGCGCGCCCCAAGAGCCGCCGCTAACTTCAGGCTGAAAGCCGTCACCACGGCGAGCCTGGAAGGCTTGCCGTGCAATAGCCGGGGGCAAGGCCGTCAGAGACGGCAGCAGCCCTCGGAAAGCCAACCTCCACGCATAAAGTCTGCAAAGACGCAACCTTGCCCCACAACCCACCCCCCTGCTAATCAACACATTGCCCCACAACACTCGCCCCAATCCCCTACCAATCAAAGAAATTTAATCGGCAATTCGTCAATATCCACCAAATTAGTGCTTTTGACGCCGCTAACCCAACTTTTACCCTTATGGGATGAGTTTTCGTTGTGGGTCAGGCGGTTAGTGGTTATGCCGGGG
>JBJEDF010000083.1:0-69447 GCA_051871765.1 Muribaculaceae bacterium | reverse complement strand
CTAACCGCCTGACCCACAACGAAAACTCATCCCATAAGGGTGAAAGTTGGGTTAGGGTAAGACGGGTGGGGAGGTGATGGTGCCGGCGGTGATGATTATGGGGGTGTCGAGGTATGCTGTGGCGGGGGTCTCGGCCTCGTAAGGCTCTACGGCTATGACGCGCGGCGGAGCTGAGGCGGTTGCCGTCACCAGTGAGAGGCCCCGGTCATCGCCATCAACTATGACATGGCGGCTCAGATAGCGCCGCAGCGTGGCGGCATGCAGGCGATCGTCAGGCATGGCTTATTGAGCAATGATGGCGTGGTGTGACGTAGCTGTTGCAGGCTCCACGCCGTGAGGCTTGCCGGCGGCGAGGCTGTCGGCGCGGGCATCAGCATCGGTGTCGTCGCCAAAGCTGATGAGGCGCTGGCGGTAGCGCTGGCCATAGAGAGAGGGCGCCAAGCGGCTGCGCACCAGCTCGATGCTATCGACATACACGCTGACACCGGGCTCGGGAGCCATGGCGAGGTAGCCGTAGATATCTGAGGCCACGCGCGTGGAGTCCACGATGAAGCGCAGCTCCTTCCAGCCCTCGCCATCGGTGGATAGGTTGAAGAACTCCACGGCGCCGTCGTCGTATCGGGCGGCAATAGAGCCTCTTACCTTGCCGGGCGGATTGAGTATCTTGGCGCGGAAGGTGTAGATGTCGCCGCGCTGCCAGTGCTCATCGCGCTTGATGGCAAAGGTGATGATGTTGGTGGCGGTGTTGCTGTTGAGCGCCAGATAGCGCGGGCCGCCCCACACGTTGACAGAGTCGCCGGAGATTGACAGCGCTTGCTCCGCAGCCACCTTTGAGCCTACGTCGGCGAGGCGCTGCTCAAGGATATCGATGGTGGCGTCATATACCTCCATGTATTGCTTCATGTTGTGGCCATACCACCGGAGCGACTCGTCAAACTGCGCCGTGGTGATGCCATGCTTGCTGAGCACCGACTGCAACACCACCTGCTTGAGTGAGTCAGAGCGGTAGGCCGAGCGGTTGTATTCGACCATGGCTTGCGCCATGTGCATATCGGCCATCAGCGATGCCATGTCGTCAGTATCGAGCACGCCTGCCGGGCGGCGCGAGCACGCAGTGAGCGCCATCACCGTCAAGATGGCGGCGGCCAATACTTTGGGCATAGACACAGTCATCAGAGCTTGCAATTAGTGAGTTTGCTTGCTGTCATCGTCACGGCTGTTAGAGTCGAAGACGAGGTATTTGTGATAGAAGAATATCAGCACCACCATGCCCACGGTGATGGCAGCATCAGCGATGTTGAACACCGGGTCAAAGAACGAGAATGTGCTGCCACCGAGCCACGGCACCCACTCCGGCCACTCAAAGGAGAATAGCGGGAAGTAGAGCATATCCACCACGTAGCCGTGGAGCAGCGAGGAGTAGCCCTCGCCCCAGGGCACGAATTCAGCCACATAAGGCGCCGGCGGATTGGAGAATATCGAGCCATAGAGCACACAGTCAAAGATATTGCCGGCGGCACCGGCGATAATCAGGGCCAGCGTCACCACAAAGCCGCGGGGCATGGCCTTGTCGCGCACCACCTTGACCAAATACCATATCGCCACGGCCACCACGACTATCCTGAACAGCGACAAAAACAGCTTGCTGCCCAGCTCCATGCCGAAGGCCATGCCATTATTTTGCACGAACTTCAGCTCGAAGAATGGCAGCACCTGCACCGTCTCGCCCGGATAGAAATGGGTCTTGACGTATATCTTTACCAACTGGTCAATGATGATGACCGCTGCCGATACAATCACGGCAATCCAGCCTTTGCTGATATGCTTCATTGTGATGCTCTGATATTGATGGATAATAGAGAGGGGGCGGAGCGCAGCGTCAACGCTTGTTGCGCTCCTGAGCCTCCTTTCCTTCGATGCTTAGGGTGGCATGCGGCACCAGGCGTAGGCGCTCCTTGGGGATGAGCTTGCCGGTGACACGACACACGCCGTAGGTCTTATTGTCGATGCGCGTCAGCGCCGCTCTGAGGTGGTTGATGAATACTCGCTGGCGGTCGGCCAGGCGAGCCGTCTCCTCCTTGCTCAGGGTGTTGGCTCCCTCTTCGAGGACCTTGTAGGTGGGAGATGTGTCAGCCACATCGTTGCCATCGGCATTGGTCAGCGAAGAGCGCAGTGACTCATATTCGCGCTGCGCCACTGCCAACTTCTCGTTGATGAGAGCTCGAAACTCCTCGAGCTCCTCATCAGTGTAACGAGTTTTTTCTGCCATAATTATTAAGGTTATAAGCTAAAGGGTCATTTTGAGATAGCTACGCGCACCTCCAAGCCGTCGATATCGAGAGTAGCAACATCGGGCACGGGAGCAGCCGTGATATCGGCGGCGCAGATGTCCGAGGCGAGCACCTGGTTGGCGATGTATGCGCCAAACTTGTCGAGCACGGGTGCTATCTCGGCGTTGTCGGCATCGAAAGCGAGCTTGATGCGGTCAGTGATGGCGTAGTCGCGCTCCTTGCGGATATTTTGGATACGGTTGATGATGTCGCGGGCTATGCCCTCGCTGCGCAGCTCCGGGGTGACGGTGACATCGAGAGCCACGGTGAGGTTGCCCTCGTTGGCCACGAGCCATCCGGGGATATCTTCAGAGAAGATTTCGACATCGGCGGCATCGATGGTGGCCGAGGCTCCGTCGGTGAGCGTGATGTCGAGTGATCCGTTGCGCTCAAGGGCGTTGATTTCTGGCTGCGAAAGGGCGGCGATTGCGGCAGCCACGGCCTTCATCTGCTTGCCGAATTTAGGGCCGAGCTTTTTGAAGTCGAGCTTGACGCGCTTAACGAGGATAGCGTTGTCGCTCTCCACGATATTGAGGGCCTTGACATTGACCTCGTTGAGCACCAGCTCGCGCACAGCCTCTATGGCTCGGCGCTGACGGTCGTCAACCACGGGCACCATCATTTGGGCGAGGGGCTGGCGCACCTTGATGTTGACCTTACGGCGCAGCGACAGCACCATCGAAGTGAGAGTCTGCGCCATGGCATTGCGCTCCTCAAGGGCCTCATCGACGGCTGAGGCATCGTATTCGGGGAAGAGCGCGAGGTGCACCGACTCGGCTTCGCGGCCTTGGGTGAGGTCGAGATAGAGGCGGTCGGCATAGAATGGCGACACCGGAGCTATCAGCTTTGAGAGGGTGAGCAGGCAGGTGTATAGTGTCTGATAAGCGGCCATCTTGTCGGTGGTCATCTCGCCGCCCCAGAAGCGTTTGCGGTTGAGGCGCACATACCAGTTGGAGAGGTTGTCGCCGACAAACTCGTTGATGGCTCGAGCGGCGCGTGTAGGCTCATAGTCGTCAAGGGCATCGCTGACGGTCTTAACGAGCGTGTTGAGCAGCGATATAATCCATCTGTCGATCTCGGGACGCTGCTCCATGGGCACTTGCGGCTCGGTGGCGGTGAAGCCATCGACGTTGGCATACAGGGCAAAGAACGCGTAGGTGTTTTGCAGGGTGGAGAAGAACTTGCGGGCCACCTCGACAACGCCGGCGGGGTCATATTTGAGGTTGTCCCAGGGCGATGAGTTGGCAATCATATACCATCGCAGGGGGTCAGAGCCATATTGCTCGATGGCCTCAAAGGGATTGACGGCATTGCCCAGGCGCTTTGACATCTTGTTGCCGTTTTTGTCGAGGACCAGGCCGTTGGAAATCACGGCTTTGTAGGCAACGCTGTCAAAGACCATGCCGGCGATGGCATGCAGGGTGAAGAACCATCCGCGTGTCTGGTCCACGCCCTCGGCGATGAAGTCGGCGGGATAGAGCTCGCGGTTGTCAAAGGCATCTTTGTTCTCAAAGGGATAGTGGATTTGAGCGTAGGGCATAGAGCCGGAGTCAAACCACACGTCGATGAGGTCGAGCTCGCGATGCATAGGCTTGCCTGATGGCGACACCAGCACGATGTCGTCAACGTACGGGCGGTGAAGGTCAATCTTCTCGTAGTTAGCCTTAGAGTAGTCGCCGGGCACGAAGCCTTTGTCTCTGAAGGGATTAGAAGACATGACGCCGGCCTCCACGGCGCGGTCTATTTCGTTGAAAAGGGTCTGCACGCTGTCGATGCATATCTCCTCGCGGGCATCCTCGGTGCGCCAGATGGGCAGCGGCGTGCCCCAATAGCGGCTGCGCGAGAGGTTCCAATCCTGGAGGTTCTCGAGCCACTTGCCGAAGCGCCCGGTGCCTGTCGATGCCGGCTTCCATTTGATGGTCTCGTTGAGCTGCATGAGGCGGTCGCGCACGGCCGTAGTGCGGATAAACCATGAGTCGAGGGGATAGTAAAGCACGGGCTTGTCGGTGCGCCAGCAGTGAGGATAGTTGTGGACATGCTTCTCGATGCGGAACACCTTGCCGGCCATCTTGAGGTCCATGCATATCTCCACATCGAGTGTCTCGTCAGAGTCAGACTTATCGGGGTCGTAAGCGTTTTTGACATATTTGCCTTGCCAGCGACTGTATTCCTCGACATCGACATTTGTCTTGACGAAGTCCGGGTCAAGCTCGTCGATGAGATAGAAGCGGCCTTTGAGATCGACCATCGGGCGCAGGTTGCCGTCACGGTCGATGAGATGGAGCGGCGGCACACCGGCAGCGCGCGACACCCGGAGGTCGTCAGCGCCGAAAGTGCCGGCGATGTGCACGATGCCGGTACCGTCGTCGGTGGTGACATAGTCGCCGGGGATAACGCGGAAAGCGCCCTCGCCGGGGTTGACCCATGGGAGCAGCTGCTCGTAGTGCATGCCCACGAGGTCAGCGCCCTTGATTGTCTCTACCACCTGATAGGGGATAAGCTTGGAGCCCTTTTCATAGCTATCGAGGGGCAGGTCCTTGGCTTTGGCGTTGAAGAGCGATGACAAGAGCGCTTCGGCGCACACCACGGTGATAGGGTCGCCGGAATACTGATTGTAGGTGCGCACCACGCAATAAGAGATAGCGGGGCCCACGCAGAGCGCGGTGTTGGAGGGGAGAGTCCACGGTGTGGTGGTCCAAGCGATGAAATAAGGCTTACCCCATCCGGTCATCGACGGCCGCGGGTCGGTTGCGAGGAATTGCGCGATGCAAGTGGTGTCCTTGACATCGCGGTAGCAGCCGGGCTGATTGAGCTCGTGAGAGCTGAGGCCGGTGCCTGCTGCCGGCGAATAAGGCTGAATGGTGTAGCCCTTGTAGAGGTAGCCCTTGTCATAAATCTGCTTGAGGAGCCACCACACTGACTCGATGTAACGGTTGTCGTAAGTGATATATGGGTCAGAGAGATCTACCCAATAGCCCATCGAGTTGGTAAGCGTCTCCCACTCGCGGGTATATTTCATGACCTCACGGCGACAGGCAGCATTATAATCATCGACAGAAATCTTTTTGCCAATATCCTCCTTAGTGATGCCGAGGGCCTTCTCCACGCCGAGCTCCACGGGCAGGCCGTGAGTGTCCCATCCGGCTTTACGCTTTACGTGAAAGCCCTTCATGGTCTTGTAACGGCAGAAAATATCCTTAATAGTACGCGCCATGACATGGTGGATGCCGGGCATACCATTAGCCGAGGGAGGGCCTTCATAAAAGACAAACGAGGGAGCGCCCTCGCGCACTTGCATACTCTTGACAAAGAGGTTGTCGCGATTCCAGCGGTCGAGCACCTCTTTGTTGATTTGCGAAAGGTTGAAACCTTTGTATTCGTTAAACTTATTCATAACATGGATAGAGGCAAAAAAATTATCTAAAAGCGTGAAGGGGTGAGTCAGCCGTAGCGCTAACACACCCCTTCGCTAAGAGGATTACTCACGCGTGGGAATAAGGCGAGGCTTATTCAGCAGCGGGAGCTTCTGATTCTTCGGTAGGAGCAGCGGCAGCTTCGGCTTCAGCCTTAGCAGCAGCAATCTCAGCCTTCTTTTTAGCCACGAGCTCAGCCTTGGCTTTGTTCTTGGCCATTTCCTCTTCGAGGCGAGCCTTAGCGGCAGAAGCCTGCTTTCCGGCGAGGTCATTCTTGAAAGCGTCAGCCTTAGCGTTTTTAGCGGCTTTCCAAGCGTCGAAACGGCGCTGAGCTTCAGCCTCGTCAAAAGCGCCCTTCTTGACGCCGCCCTGGAGGTGCTTCATGAGCATCACGCCCTCATGCGAGAGGATAGAGCGGACAGTGTCAGTGGGTTGAGCACCGACGTTGACCCAATACAAGGCACGCTCAAAGTTGAGTGTGACAGTAGCAGGATTAGTGTTCGGATTATAAGAACCAATCCTTTCAATGAAACGACCATCACGTGGTGCCCTGCTATCGGCGATGACAATGGGATAGAACGCGTAGTTTTTACGACCGTGGCGTTGTAATCTGATTTTTGTTGCCATTAACTTTTAGTTGTTAATAATTAAACTTGTATTGAATTGCGGCGCAAAGGTACGATTTTTTTTTGTAACAGCCAAGAGGCCCGGCCATTTTGTAGGCTAAAAAAAGCCTAAAACGGGCCGGGGCCGGCCGGGCGGCTCTTATCGTATCATCACCTTAGAAGCCTTGCCGTCTTTGACGATGATGTAAATGCCGGCTGTGGGATGTTCGACGGGCACGCCTTGCAGTGTGAAGTAGCGAGCCTCGGCGGTGACAGAGCCGTCAGCTCCATCTGCAAAGATGCTGCCTACGCCGGTAACGAGGCCGGTGCGATAGAAGACGCCATCCGGCTGATAAACTAAGTTTTCGGTCTTTTCATTTTGATTAGTGCCGTTGCTGAAGACCACGCCCAAGTTGCCGCTGAAGGGTTTCTCGACGGTAGTGGTCAGCATCCACAGCGGTGTCGATGAGCTCTCGGCATACGTTGACATACGCGTCATAGCACGGCCGGGGAATGTGCCTAAGTGCTCTTTATTGCTGTTGTCCTTATCCCAGGTATATACGTTGACCGAAGGCCACGGCGAGGCGGTATCGTCCTTGAAATAGATGGTGATTGTGGGCTGCGGCTCGGGAGCTATGGTCAGCGTGGGCGTGTCGGTAGAGAAATCTACGGTGAAGAGATATGTGCCCGCGTCTATCTTCCACGAATAGCAATCGCCGGCCTTCGGGTCGGTATCCGAAGAGAACACCTTCACATCGTAGGTGTTGCCCACCGCCACCGATAGGTCTTTGCTTGTGGCGCCGTAGCGCGGTTTCACGTTGACATCATCCCAGCTTGCGCCTTTGGCCTCGGCAAACGAGAAGTATCCGCTGCTGACAATCTCCTGCACGATAGAGTAAGAGTTGCCATCGTCAGAGAGCGTCAGAGCATTGGCATTGTTAGAGCCCCACCCCGTGGAGTTGATATTACCGAAGATATACAGCGCCGCGGGAGCCTTGCCCGATGGCTGCGGGTCAGGGTCAGGATCAGGATCGGGGTCGGGATCGGGGTCAGAGCCTTGCCATGACAGCGTCAGCGACATATCGGCAGGCTTGAAGGTGAAGGTGTAGGCCTTGTCAGCCGTCAGCGCGTAGCTAATATCCTGACCGGCGCTCGCGCTTGACTTCTCTTGGAGAGTGGCGGTGACATTCTCCTCAGAGATGGTGGTGGCCGATGCCACGTTGAGCCAGCGGTCATTGTACTGTCCGTCCTCATATAGGCGGATGCCGAAAGCTCCGGAGGCATTTTTCGGCGTGACAGTGCCTACCCAAGCGCCCGTGCCGTCATCAGCCATAGAGGCTTCGTCCCATGAGCCGCTGAAATTGCCATATAGGGCATAGGTCACCGTGGCGGTCGTAGAGCCTGACCACGAGATGGAAAGCGTCTTGGTGTTATAGTCCCAGGTGAAGGTATATGCCTTGTCGGCAGTGAGATTGAAGTTGATATCACCGCCACTGTTCTCGGCGAGAGTCAGAGACATGTTGCTCTCAGAGAGCGTAGCCGATGATGCTTTGTACCAAGTGTTGTTAACGGTCTCGTGGATGAGGAAGCTGCCTGACTCGCGCGAGGGCGTGATTACGGCGGTCCACTTGCCGTCAGCGCCCTTAGTCATGGTGTAGCCCGCCCACGAGTCGCTCGTAAACGTGCCTGTGACCTCAAAGCTGAGTTCGGGCTCGGGCTGCGCCACGGTGAGCTGATAGTTGCTTTCATCAAAGGTGAAGGTGTAAGCGGTGCCGGCCGTGAGGCTATACTTACAGTTGATGTCGGAAACAGCGGCTAAAGTGCCGGTGTCGCCGTCATTGAAGGTGAGCGAGCCGTTGGCGAGCCAAGCTTTTTGAGTAGTGCCATCGAGCTTCCTTATGCCGAACTCGCCGGAAGCCTTTGAGGGGGTGATGGTGCAGCGCCACAGGCCGTCAGCGCCGAGAGTCATGGCCGTCTCGCCACCATCCCAGCTGCCGGAGAAGTTGCCGAGCACAGAGTAGGTGTAGCCCGATGCCGAGGTGCTGTACGTTGAGGCGCACCAATTATAGCACGATGTGAGGCGCGAGATGAGCGAAGAGGCGCATGAAGCCTCATTGTCAGTGCCATAATTAGGCCAGCGCTGATGGTCACGCGGCATAGCGGTGGCTATCTTATTGGCTTGCTCGTTGATGTATGCCTTGATTTCGTCAATAGAGTGTGCGGCGGCAAACTCAGCCCACGCCGCCTTGACAGCGGCCTTGAAAGCCGGAAATTTCATCATTTCGGCTATCCACACCTGATGCCAAGTGCGGTCGCCGGCGATTGTTGAAGGTTTGGAGTCGTTCATAAGCGCGCTACCGAAGTCCCACACGGGGCCGAAGCGCCATTTCTCGCTCTCGCCGCGCTCGCGGTGGAGGTAGCACGAGCCGTGATATGACTCATAGTCGTCCATCAGCTCCTGCACCAGGAAATATCGAGCAGCCTGGTCGAGGTCAACATAGTCAGCCCATGCGCATGTGCTCTTGTCGGTAGCGTAGATGAGGTTATTGATAGTTGACATCTGCGACGTGAGGTAGTTGTTTTGCTCAGACGACAGCACTTCGGGCGACTTGTAAGTAAACCAGATATCGTAAGGGTTGCCGTTGCCATCGCGATATGAGCCGTTGAGCCCCTCAGCGACGGTGACGTGCGGGTCGGTGTCGTAGTTGTCAATCTCCACGAGCCATCCGCCATCAACGTCGGTAGTAGCCTCGTCGGCCTGCTTGGTGACATTAACGCGGTTGGCATCGACCTTGATGGTCTCGGTGAGGAAATACACACCGATATAGTCGCCGTTGAGCACCACCTCGATGGGGATGTCGTTAGGAGTCCAATCGAGGCCAAAGAGGCGGCTGAGATAAAAGCCGGTGACATTGCGCAGATAGCCGAGATTGTCGTCGGCAGCAGCCATCAGCGCAAAGTTTTTGTGCTTAGGCAGGCCCATAAGGTCGAGCTTGGAGGCGAATTTGATTTTGTAGGGCTTCTTATCAAAGCCTATCCATGAGTAGTTGCCACGTCCGGCGATGGTCATTGTGAGCGGTGCGTCAGCGCTGCCGGTGGTGCCGGAAACCGTCTGCCCCATGGCATCGACATAGCAAGTGGCATTGACCTCGACCTCCTTGGAGGTGACGGCCGTGCCGTTTTCGGTAGTGATATACATTACCGGCAAAGAGCCTGATGGGTCAACAGCCACGGCCGAGAGAGCGGCGGAGAGGACCATCAGCGACACTAAAATAATCTTTCGCATTGTAATTGATGAATAAATGAGTAAGTAGATAATTATCTTAAATAAGTGTTGTACTATGCAGCATAATCAAGGAGTGGCGGCGCGGCATAGCAGCATGTAGCGCCGCCACTCACTATTATCTATGGTATTAATCAGATTGTCAAAGTCAGAGCACCACCTTGCGCCCGGCCACGATATAGAAGCCGCGGGGCAGATAGTGGGTCGAAGTGCCGGCCGGCACGTTGAGGCGAGTGATAGTGCCATCAATGCGCACCACATCGACAGCGGTGGCGGCGGCAGCGTCAATGACGAGGGCACCATTGCTCACGGCGATGGTCAGTGGCGCTGCGGCCTCAACGGAGATGACGCCGTCAAACGACTTCGGCGACAGGCCTTGGCGATTGTATAATGCCCCGGGCGAATATACGAGGTCATCGGTCTGGTTGCCGGCCTCCACGCCTGACTGTCCGTTGCCGAAGATAAGGCCGAGGTCACCGCTATATGGCTCTTCGGGCGTGACTTTGATGGTCCACACCTTGTGGCCCTCGACGGTGAGGTCAGTGGCCTGCATCAGCGAGCCGGGCCAATCGCCCAGGTGGGTCTTATTGTCGGCGCCGCGGTCCCAGGTGAAAGCATACACGGGGTCCCAGGGCGTCTCGGCTTCGTCATAGAAATACACCTCGATATCATCAACGGCAGGGGTGATGCCCCACTGCTGATTGAGCCAATTGACACCGCGCTGCAAGCACTGCTTCACGGTGCCGGCCTTCGACACCTCATACTGTGTGCCATACTGCGGCCAGCGCTCGTAGTCAGAGAGCGTGGCGGGCGTAATTTTGGCTGCCAGCTCATCGACGTAAGCCAAAATGCGGGCGAGGCCGTCGCTGTCAATAAACTTCTGATATTCGTCTTTGACGACATCTATAAACTCGGGGAACTTGCACATCTCGCCTATCCACACCTGATGCCACACGCGGTCTTGCGAGATAAATGACGACTTGCTGTAGGTGAAGGCGTTGCCGAAGTCCCACACGGGGCCGAATTTCCACTTTTGGTCGGCGCCGCGGTCGCGGTAGAGATAGCACGAGCCGTGGAACGACTCAAAGTCATCAACTATCTCCTGCACTAAGTAGTATTTTGCGAGCTCGGTGAGGTCAACATAGTCAGCCCAGCGGCAGTCTGTCTTATCCTCGGCATAGACGAGGTCGTTGATGCGCTGCATCTCGTTCTGGAGGAATGTCTCTTGCTCCGGCGACAGCACTTCGGGCGACTTGTAAGTAAACCAAATATAGTAGGGGTTGCCGTCGCCATCGCGATAAGAGCCGTTAAGACCCTCAGTGACAGCAACATGCGGGTCGGTGTTGTAGTTGTCAATCTCCACGAGCCAGCCGCCATCTACATCGGTGGTGGCTTGGTCATCTTGCTCGGTGACGTTGACGCGGTCGGCATCGACGCGTATATGCTCGGTGAGGAAATATAGGCCCTTATAGTCGCCGTTGAGCACAAACTCCACGGGCTGGTCGGCCGGGGTCCATGCCAGGCCCATCATGCGGCTGAGCTCAAAGCCCACGGCGTTGCGCATGAAGCCGTAGGCATCGTCGGCGTGAGCCATCAGCGCAAAGTGCTTGTTTTTCTTCATGCCAAGCAGAGCGGCCTTTGAGTCGAGCTTGAGGCGATAGGGCTTCTTGTCAAAGCCTATCCACGAGTAGTTGCCGCGGCCTTTAATCTGCAGTGGGAGCTGATTATCGACACTGCCGATGGCCTCGAAGCCTTCCACGCCGCAGGGGTCAACGTAGTAAGTACCTGTCACATAATCTTCTTTAGATGTAATCTCAACGCCATCGGTGGTGTTGATATACATCACAGGCAGAGTGCCCGAAGGCTCCACTGCGCTCACGGCCATCGCAGCCGTCAAGGCGAGCGCCGTAATTATCCGTTTCATGATACTGAGATTTGGTATGGTAAAAAAGTTAGTTTGTTAAATATGGTATCGAGATTGGAGGAGGGGGAGAGAGGGGGGGCCACCGGAGCGCGGCGCTCGCCGCTGCGCTCCGATGGATGGGGACATCACTGACCGATGTAGTCAACCACGGCGGTGACGGTGAAGGGGGCGTTGCCTATGGTGCAGACAAATGTCAGATCCATGCCGGCGTCAGGGCGCAAGGTGGCCTTGAGGTCGGTGATGGGATAGTTGGGGTATGGGGTGTCGCCGATTTTGGGTGTCAGCGCCTCGCAGGCGATGCGGTATGAGCCGTCAGCTACAAACTCGGCATTGAGCCCCTCGAAGGTCATATCCATCGCAGGCATACGCTGGGCAAACTGAGCGCCGAGGATTTGCAGCGAAGCGGTGCCCTTGGCGTTGTCGAGCGTCAGCAGATAGGTGGGCTTGGTGGAGACAAAGTCTTCGACGCCATCGGTGCGCGTGGTGGTGGTACCGGCAAAATAGAATGGCGAGAGCGAGCCACAGACGGCGTACTTGCTGTTGAGCACAAAGGAGAATGCCACAGCCGGCATATACACCTCGCCCACCTGGCGGTCAAGCCACTCGAATTTCAGGCCGGTGATGTCGGGGGCTGTACCGGTGGCGGCGGCGATGCTGAAGTCGTTGGTGTCAATACGTTTCCACTGGCTTTGGTCGATGGTCCAGTGGCAGCCGCTGATGGTGATCTTGGGCATAGTGCCGGCGCCGGGCAGCGAGAGGCCGGTGATGGCTATGTCGGCCGTCATCTTGGTATAGTTGACATCGAGGGTAAACGATACGTTGCTACCGGCCACGGCAGTGCCATCGCCGTCGAGGTCGCGTATCATGGTGTAGCATTCCTTGATGGTAGCGATGGTGCGCACATCGTTGTCGTCGTCGTCGCTGTCATCGGAGCATGCGGTGAAGCCTAATGCCGTGGATAGCACGACTGCCATGGCAGCCATCTTGCGGAGCATTGATTTAGGGGTCATTGTCATAATGCTGAGTGTTGAAGTTTTTTGGGGATAGTGTTGATATTTATGATAGGATAGATTGTAGTCACACGTTGAAGCGGAAGTGCATGATATCGCCGTCTTGCACCACATACTCTTTGCCTTCGACGGCGAGCTTGCCGGCCTCGCGCACGGCGGTTTCGCCGCCGAGGGTCACATAGTCGTCATATTTGATGACTTCGGCGCGGATAAAGCCCTTCTCAAAGTCGGTGTGTATGATACCGGCACACTTGGGCGCTTTAGATCCGCGGATAAAGGTCCAGGCGCGCACCTCGTCGGGGCCGGCGGTGAAGTAGGTCTGCAGGTCGAGCAGATTGTAGGCGGCGCGTATCAGGCGCGCCACGCCTGACTCTTCGAGGCCTATCTCGGCGAGAAACTCTTGCCGCTCCTCAAAGGTGTCGAGCTCGGCTATCTCGCTCTCGGTCTGGGCGGCAACGATGAGCACGCCGGCGTTTTCGTCTTTGATAGCCTCTTTGACGGCATCGACATAGGCATTGCCGGTTGCTGCCGAGGCGTCATCGACATTGCAGACATAGAGCACGGGCTTGGAGGTGAGCAAGAACAGCTCGCGCGCAAATTTCTGCTCGTCGGGGGTCTCAAACACCACCGAGCGCGCGGGCTTGCCTTGGTCGAGAGCTTCTTTGATCTGTCGCAGCACCTCATATTGCATCTTGGCCACCTTGTCGCCGCCGGTCTGTGCTTGCTTGAGCGTCTTGGCCAGGCGCGACTCCACGGTCTCGAGGTCTTTGAGCTGCAACTCGTAGTCTATGATTTCCTTGTCGCGCACGGGGTTGACAGTGCCATCGACATGGGTGATATTGTCATCGTCGAAACAGCGCAGCACATGGAGTATGGCATCGGTCTCGCGTATGTTGGCAAGGAATTTATTGCCGAGGCCCTCGCCCTTGGAGGCGCCCTTGACCAGTCCGGCGATATCCACTATCTCCACGGTGGCGGGGACCACTGACTTGGGGTTGCACATCTCCACGAGCTTGGTGAGCCTGTCGTCAGGCACGGTGATGACGCCCACATTGGGCTCGATGGTGCAGAACGGGAAGTTGGCCGACTGGGCCTTGGCGTTTGATAAACAATTGAAGAGTGTAGATTTACCCACATTCGGCAAACCTACTATTCCACATTGGAGCGACATGTCAGATATTTGTATTTATGATTACGACAACAAAGGTAGCAAATTTTTGCGAGAAATTTATTACTTTTGCAACAAAGAGTGCACATTAAACGTATTACAAAGAAAAAACCACATATAATGAAAGAACTCAACCCCATAATTCACTCACCGCTGCGCCTGGCAATACTCTCTATGCTCATCGGAGGCGACGAGGCTGATTTTATGCATATCAAGAAAGCCACGCAGGCCACCACCGGCAATATCAGCGTGCAAATCACGAAGCTGCAGGAGGCCGGATATATCAGCGTGGAGAAGAGCATTGCCGAGCGCCGCTCACGCACGGCGTGCCGCATCACCGATGCCGGGCGTGAGGCCTTCGGCGAATATGTTGAGGCTCTGAAGACCTATATCACCCCTACGGAGAGCACGCCGGCTACAGCCGCCGAAATGCAGCCCGGGATGCTCACCTCGCAATAAGCTGCCGCCAATGGATGCCATTACCTCAGAGAATATCTTGATGATAGGGTCAGCGCTGCTGATTGCCGCCATCATGATAGGCAAGACGGGCTATCGCACGGGGCTGCCCCTGCTGCTGATATTTTTGGTGGTGGGTATGGCTTTTGGCGTCGATGGCCTCGGCCTGGCCTTTGACGACATCGCCACGGCGCAATTCATAGGCATGGTGGCGCTGTGTATCATCCTCTTCAGCGGCGGCATGGGCACCAAAATCAGCGCCATACGCCCGGTGCTGCTGCCGGGCTTGCTGCTCTCGACGCTCGGAGTGGTGCTCACCGCCGGCGCCACCGGCCTCTTTGTGTGGTGGCTGTCGGGGATGGAGTGGACCAACATACACTTTGCGCTGCTGCCATCGCTGCTATTGGCGGCCACGATGTCATCGACTGACTCGGCATCGGTCTTTGGCATCCTCGGCAGCCGCAAGGTGGCGCTGCGCCACAACCTGCGCCCTATGCTCGAGCTGGAGAGCGGCTCCAACGACCCCATGGCCTATATGCTCACACTCATACTCATTGACACCATAATGATGGGCACGCGGGTGTCAGGGCTTGACATCGTGGGCACCTTAGCGGTGCAGTTTGGCATAGGAGCCACAGCCGGGTGGCTGATGGGGCATATCAGCATACGCATGGCCCACTTTTACGTGCGGCTCGGTGGCAAGACTATGGGCGAAGATGCCGAGCAGTCGTCGTCGATGATTTCGATATTGGTGCTCGCTGCGGCATTTCTCACCTTTGCGGCCACGACACAGCTCGGCGGCAACGGCTACCTCGCCGTGTATATCTGCGGCATCGTGGTCGGCAACGGCAAGCTGCCCTGCCGCCGCTGGCTCGACAAATTTATGGCCGGCACCACCTGGCTGGCACAGATTGTGGTCTTTACCATGCTGGGCTTGCTGGTCAACCCTCACGAGATGCTCGATGTGGCGGCGGTATCGCTGCTGATAGGGCTGTTTATGATGTTTGTGGGCAGGCCTCTGAGCGTGGCGTTGTGTCTGGCGCCGCTGCGGCGCTATGGCGTCAGAGCCATGAGCTATGTGTCGTGGGTAGGTCTGCGCGGCGCCGTGCCTATCATCTTTGCCACCTACCCGGTGGTGGCGGGCATCGATGGCGGCGGGCAGATATTCAACATAGTGTTTTTCGTGACCTTGCTGTCGCTGGTGGTGCAAGGCACCACGGTGGTGAGCAGCGCGCGTCGGCTGCGCCTTATTGACAGCAGCGGCAGTGATGACGTAGATTTCGGAGTGGAGATACCCGACGAGCTGCCCACCTCGCTGAGCACGCTGCGGCTCACGGCGGCTCACCTTGTCGGCGGCGACACACTGCGCCACATAGAGCTGCCCGCCGGTGCACTGGTGATGATGGTGAGGCGCGGCGACAGATATTTAGTGCCCAACGGCCGGCTGCATCTGCGCGCAGGCGACACGTTGCTCATCATCAGAGAGCGTGGCGACAAGGAGGCATAGCCGACCGGTGGCGGCGGAGGAGGAGGAGCCGGTGGCGCTTGAGGTCAGCCCAGCAGGTCTATAAGAGCATCGTAGCGCTCAGCATAGGCGTCGATAGCTGCCACCTGCTCGGCGGTGATGGCATATTCTTGCGACTTGGCAAAGCCGAAGAAGGCGCTGCGAGGCTTGTCGCTGCGGCGTGGCAGCTCTCTGAGCCGCGATAGCAGCGCGCGCATATTGTCGGCATCATCGCCGTCGTAGGTGGGCTGCAAGGCGCCCAGGTTGGCTATAACGAAGTCAGGGTCGCTATCCACGAGCGCCAGCAGCGTGGGCGCGTCAAAGAGCTGCGCCTCGGCGATGAGCGCCGTGGTGGCTTCGGGCGCCGAGGTGATGTCGGCATACACCACCTGCAGGGCATAACGGCGCTCCACAGCCTGCAGATAGCGCGGAAACTCAGTCAGCGCCAGGCGGTTGGCCTCGAGGCGGTCAGCCGGCTCGAGCACCCACGACACCAGATACTTGCGGTAGAGCTTGGGGCCCAGGCCGTGCATGCGGTGCTCAATGATAAAATCCCAGTTGGCCTTGGAGGGAAAGACATCGGGCTTGTCGAGCAAGACGAGATACTTGCGTCGCAGACATTCGGCTTTCAGCTCATCGGCGGAGACTGTATAGCGTTCCATATATTTGCCGTGTTAATAGTGAGTATTATGCTTGGCGATGGCTGCGAGGGCTATACGTCGGTGTCGTCATCGACATCATCGTCGTCATCGTCAAAGTCAAAATCAAAATCCCAGCCGCTGTCGGCAGCCTCCTCGCGAAAGCGGCTCAGCTCCCTACCCTCGCGCTTGGTGGGGCGCCCGAGGCCCTTGCGGCGGTCTATGAAGCCGCTGATCTTGACCACATCGAGCAAGTCGAGCTGGCTCTGCGGCGTGATATTCTCCAGATAGTCGGGCACGAGCTTTGCGCCGAGGCGGTTCTCGGTGAGGGCCTTCACTCTGAAGGAGTAAGTGACGGGCGGCTTGCGCACGTTGACCACCTCGCCCACACGCAGCATGCGCGAAGGCTTGATGGGGTTGTCGCTGTCGCCTACGGTCACGCGGCCTTTCCGGCAAGCCTCGGTGGCGATGGTGCGCGTCTTGAAGATGCGCATGGCCCACAGCCATTTGTCTATTCTTACCTCGTCTTTCATCGTTGGTGAGATGGTGGGGGCTATTTGTTATTATAGTCGCACATGGCCTTCTGCAATCCGGCGAGGACACACTGGCGCACGGCGTCGCAGGCCACCTCGATGCGTGTGGGCAGCTGCTGCCGCTGGTCGAGGGGGAAGGCGCCGAGCACATAATCCACCTGGCAGCCGCGGGGAAAGTCGCTGCCGATGCCGAAGCGCAGCCTGGCGTAAGCCGGGGTGCCGAGCATTTGTGCTATGTGCTTGAGGCCGTTGTGGCCGGCATCGCTGCCCGAGGGCTTGATGCGTATGGCGCCGAACGGCAGGGCTATGTCATCGACGAGCACCAGCAGATGGTCTATGTCGATGCCCTCCTTGTCGAGCCAATAGCGCACGGCGTTGCCGCTGAGGTTCATATATGTAGATGGCTTGAGCAGCACCACTTGCTGATTTTTGATGCGGCCGCGACCCACATCGCCATAACGCTCGGTGGAGAATGAAATATTGGACGCCTCGGCAAAGGCGTCCAATATCATAAAGCCGATGTTGTGGCGGGTGAGGCGATACTCGTCGCCGATGTTGCCCAGCCCAACAATCAGATGTTTCATATCTGCGTGGCAAAAACTTATTTAGCGGCGGCAGCGGCAGCAGCGGCACCACGAGCGGCGCGAGTGAGCTGCACGGCGCAGACTACGGCGTTCTTGGCGTTCATCAGCTCAAGATTGTCGAAGTGGAGGTCGCCTACCTGCAGGGTCTTGCCCAGACCGAGGCTGTCAACGTTGATGACCAGACGCTCGGGGATATTGGTGTAGAGCGCTTTCACGCGGAGCTTCTTCATAGAGAGCGAGAGCTTACCACCGGCCTTAACACCTTCGGCGTGGCCTACGATAGATACGGGCACCTCGATTTCCACGGGCTTGGTGTCGTTAACCTCGAGGAGGTCGATGTGGAGCACGGTGTCCTTAACGGGGTGGAACTGGATGTCTTTGAGCACAGCCATACGCTTCTCGCCGTTGACAGTCAGCTCGATAGCAAAGATGTCGGGGGTGTAGATAAGCTTTCTCACAGCCTCGAGGCTCACGGTGAGGTCGGTAGTGATAATGCCGCGGCCGTTGCTGATTTCCACGATCTTCTGGCCTTCTTTGAGGGTGCCCTCATAGGGGAGCTTGACGATCTCGCCGCCGTTGAGCACTACGGGGATAAATCCTTCTTGGCGCAGCGCCTTGCTGGCTTTTTTGCCCAGCGCGGTGCGCGGGGTAGCTTCAAGATTAAAAACTTTCATGTCTTTTCGTTGGTTTTAAAGTGTTACTCAAAATTAAGTGTGCCTTAATTTCCCATCACACGGGGGGGAAGATTGAAAGCGACCGCAAAGGTACGCATTTTCGCCCAAACAGGCAATTATTACATCGGTTAAATTGACAAAGTTAGTTAATAGATGTTATTTCTTTGAAATCCTCCCATTTGTCGCCCCCCCCCGGCGCGCGATTTGCCGGGGCGTAGTGAGGGGCAAGGAGGGCCGGTATATAAATAATGTGTAAGCCTACGGGGCAGCACCATCCGTTGGTGCATATTTAGCTGCGCGACAAATGCGGCATAATCGACGCCGGGCACAAAGCCGCTTTTGCATCACTATCGTGGCCGATGCCTTACTTTTACGCTGATATTTCAAATACCACACAACACCAACCCATCTTCACTATGACCACCGTAAAAGTAAAATTCAGCCCGGCGAGCAATGCCGCCGAGCCGGGCAGCATCTATTTCGCCATCACTCACGAGCGCGTCACGCGCCGCCTCGCCACCTCCTGCCGCCTCTACGCCCACGAGTGGGACGCGCGACGTGCCGCGCTCGCCGCCTCATGTGCGCAGTCACAGCGGCTATCACTGATGGCGCGACGGCTGCAGCTTACCCGCGAGCGGCTGCAGCGCGTGATAGCCACCTTTGCCGAGCGCGGCACCGCCTACTCTGCCGACGACATCGTGTCGCGATACCACGAGCTCGCCGAGCGCCTGTCGGTAACAGCGGCTTTTGACGCCGCCATAGCCCGCCTGCGCCACAACGGCAAGGTGCGCACCGCCGAGACCTACGCCTCGGCGCTCAACAGCTTAATGCGATACACCGGCGGCCGCGATATGCTGCTCGACGAGCTAAGCGCCGACACCATCGAGGACTACGGCGGTTTCCTGCACCGGCGCGGCCTCGTGCCCAACACCATATCCTTCTACATGCGCATCTTGCGCGCCGTGTATAACCGCGCCGCCGACAATGGCGACCTCCCTGACACCAAGCCCTTCAGACGTGTATATACCGGCGTAGATAAGACCGCCAAGCGCGCGCTGCCGCTATCGGCGGTGCAGCAAATCAAGGCGCTCGCCCTCTCTGACTCACCCGCGCTGGACTATGCCCGCGATATGTTTCTCCTCAGCTTCTACCTGCGCGGCATGAGCTTCGTGGATATGGCTTATCTCCACAAGTCTGACCTCGTGAAGCCCGGTTATGTGACATATCGGCGGCGCAAGACCGGACGCCTGCTGAAGATAGCCTGGACTCCGCAGATGCAGTCGCTGGTGGATAAATACGGCGCCAACGCCACGCCTTACCTGCTGCCCATCATCGGCAACGACGCCGGCGACCCTCGCCGCGCCTACCGCAACGCCGCCGGCCGCATCAACCACAGCCTCAAGACCATAGGCCACCTCATCGGCCTCAGCGCGCCACTCACCCTCTATGTGGCGCGCCACTCCTGGGCCACCGCCGCGCGCTCAAAGGGGGTGCCCCTGAGCGTCATCAGCGAAGGCATGGGCCACGGCTCGGAAAGCACCACGCGCATCTACCTGGCATCGCTCGACACCGCCGCCGTCGATAATGCCAACGCGATAATAATGGCAAGCATCTGAGCCAACACCGCACGATTTTTTTTTGCATAAGCCGCAAAAATGCACTATCTTTGTGGTGCGCTACGTCGCCACGACCTTTGACAGAAGAAATCACCACACCAAAGTAGATTGGGAAACTCTTCAAATTATTATGAAATGCCGAGCAAACCTTGACGCCTAATGGCGGGCCTCAGCTGCCAATGGCAGAGCCTTCGTGCCGGAGGATTACAAAGGGCGTCAAGGCCTCAAACCCTGTCATCTCGGAGTTTCATCGCATCCTTTGGTGTGGCTCTATAGCGGGCGCTGCGAGGCTCTGTCCTCTCAGCGCCCGCCTTTTTTTGCGGCGGCGGAAAGTTAAAAAACAGCGGCGAAAAGTCAGAAAAGCCGACCTAAAAAAGCCGCTCAAGCCAAGGACTGTTGCTCGGATTGAAGATATTTCCTGACAAATAAAAAAAGGGCACCCTTTCGAGAGCCCTTCCGACCGGGAGATACCCCAGCCCCTAAAATCGTTGCTTGCGCAGTGCGAAGTATTTCTTTCAAAGAGGAAACTACCCTTTCTAATGCAAAGGTACAAATAATTTTGCATCGCTCAAAATAAAAAATCATTTTTGCGGCGGCGGAAAGTTAAAAAACAGCGGCGAAAGAGGGTATTATGCTGCAAAACATAAAAAATTATCGATTTTCATCTAAAAAAAGTGATGCAAATTAATGCTATTGTCAAAAAAATAGTTATCTTTGCAGCGTGTAACATTGCAGTAACAATTCGTAATCATTTTCACCCGAAAAATAGTACATATTAAGTAACAACTATCTATTCATTAATAATCAACGTTTAATTTTAAGCAGGTATGAAAAAATTTTACTTTTTCTTAGTGATGCTCTTTGCAGGCATCACTGCAGCTACTGCCGAAGACTATACGATGACTATCACGGTAGATGACGCATCTCACGTGAACGTATCGTATGGCATTTATGACCCCGACACCGGCGCTTATACAAAATATTTTGTAGAGGCCGTAGATAACGTGTTCACCGTAACAGCGCCGATGTACACATCAGTTAATGTCAATGCAGCTACAGGCTATCAGTTCACTTCAATCCTTAATGCTGATGGCAGCGAACAGCTCAGCAGCTACAATCGCTTTGAATACAGCGCCTATATTTGGAGTGACGGTATGTCATATACTATCAGCACCGCCGCTCTGGAATATGCCGGCAAGGTGACTGTGCAATGCGATGACCCCTCGGCTGTAGATATCCTGACGTCACTCCGTCGCACACTCACTCTTGAGGACACCTCAGAGCCTCAGGAGCTGTGGCTTCTCGCCGAAGAGCTGTGCGAAGACGAAAGCCAGCCTGTAACAAGCTTCATGTCCAAGAGCAGTGGCAAGCCTTTCTACTCGTTTAAGCAAAACGGCGACGAAATCGCCGGCAGCAATGGCTACTACTATGCCAACCTCGCCGCTGATGACCAAATTGTGATACAGACCATCTTCCCCGAAATACCTTGCACAGTGACCATCAACGTAGATGGCGCCGATGTTGCTGACGTGCTCACTATTGAGGTTGACGATGAGCCTATCACTGCCACGTCTGTATTCCAGGTAAGTGCAGGCTCGAAACTCGCTCTCATCGCCAACACAGACTACACCTACTCCGACTTCACCGTCAATGGCGTGTCGGGATGGTTTACCACCTCATGGTCTGACTATATCTTGGCCGACACTGAGATAGCCTTCACCGCTACTGAAAAACCCCGCTACGATGTGACCATTGACATTGACACCCCCGAAAATGTCAAGTTCTACATCGGTCAGCCCTATGATGAAAACCTCACGACTCTGCAGCCCGGCGAGAACGCATTCAACGTGGTCAAGGGCACATACCTTTTCCTCCAAACTGCTGATAGCAACTCCACTATCGACGGCGTATATTTGAACGGCTCTGAAGACAACAGTTCCTGGTCATCCTTGAGCTGGAGCTATGCCATAAACGACAACCTGTCAGTGCGCGTTGTGACTTCGCACTTTGAGCGCGAAAACAGCTTCATCTATTATCTTGATGCCGACCCCGAGACCACCGGTGCTCAGTTTGACGGCTCTCAATATGAGCCCGAGGTGCAGCGTGGCTACAACGTAATATACTTCAACCCCGAGCACGATGGCCCATTTGCAGTGTACTGGCAGTGGGATGGAGGTCCTGCACGTTATGTATATCGCAACGGCGAGAAGTTTGAGCCTGCCAGTCAGTGGGAAACCTCTATCGTTTGGGATCCAATGAACCAAGACGACGTGGTTAAGGTCTTTGCCGAGGAGCCCACCACTTACACCGTCAACCTCGCCGGCAACGCCACTATCGGCTCTGACTACTCTGCTGTCGTGGACCGCGTGACCAATATCACTTCGGCTGATGAGCCGCTGACCGTGTTCTCAGGCACCGAGCTGACTCTCGCCAACACCAACGAGACCGAGACGCTGACCATCGATGTTGATGGCGAGGCTGCAGATTACGAGCCCGGCGAAGATACCACCATCATCTTCGATGGCACCGAGACCACCTGCAACATCACCGTAAGCCTGCCCGAGCCTATCGCCGTGCCCGAGAACCTCTACATCTTCGGCGAAATCGATGACATCGGCTGGAACCCCGGCTCATCTGCCGCCTTTGACAAGGCTGACAACGTATTCACCTACTACGGCGAAATCACCGGCGGAGGCTACTTCGGCATCTCTGAGGTGCAGAGCACCGTTTGGGACGACGTCAACGCAGCTCGCTGGAGCGGCGCTCAAGGTGCTGACCAGGCTATCAACCTCGACGAGGCTACCGAGCTGCAGCGCGGCAAAGACGCTTCGATGAAGCTGCCCGCCGGCGCCTACAAGTTTGAGGTGACCTTCACCGACGCCCTCGTTACACTCACCGTGAGCGAGTGGTCAGGCGTTGAGCTTATCAATGCTGCCGACGCAGCTGCCGATGCTGAGTACTACACCCTCCAGGGCGTGCGCGTAGCCGCTCCCGCTGCCGGTGGCGTATATGTAGTGCGTCGCGGCGCTGAGGTTAGCAAGCAGTACATCCGCTAATACATTAGTATTCAACACAAAACAAATGGCATATTCCCTATATCATCGCCTTGGCGTGAAGGGAATATGCCCTTTTTTCTTAACAACCACTTTATCCCCCCCACACACCGATGACACCATCACCCCGAGCCTTTAGCCACCGCCCACGCGACAGGTCGTAGCCCTCGCGCCCACGGCAGCTGCCATTTTTCTCCATCAGCAAATATCTATCCTTAATCCCAACCAATTCACAAAAAGTCGCAAACACACAATGAGACGTATTATCCTACCCCTCATGGCCGCCGGGTCAGCCATCATAGCTATGGCAGGCGACCACACGGCGCTAAGCCTCGCTGACCGCATGGCGCTGCGAGCCGAGCGCATGGGCATCAGCGCCGATGCCGCCATCGCCGAAGACATCAGAGTGCCCCTGCGCAGAGCGTCAAGCCAAGCTGTCGCCGACAAGATGCTGCCCACCTTTGTGCGCCTGACTCCCGGTGCCGACACCTCAGACCTCTTAGCCGCCGGCGCTCACATCAGCGCCCGCCGCGGCGACATAGTGCTCTGCACCGTGGCTATGAGCCGCATCGAAGACATTGCTGCCCTTCCCTCGGTAAGCCGAGTGACACTCGCGCGCAGCGTCAAGCCCAAGCTCGACCGCGTGCGCACAGCCATCGGCGCCGATAAGATACACACCGGCGAGGATCTGCCGCAAGCCTACACCGGCAAAGGCGTCGTCGCCGGCATCGTGGACAACGGCTTTGACCCCAACCACAGCGCCTTTCTCGATGCCGACGGCCACTCGCGCCTGGGATACTTTATCTTCGTAGATCAGGACAACAACGGCGAAATCGTCATCGAAGGATATGAGGGCGATGATGCGCTGGCCGTAGCCACCGACAACAACGGCACCTTCCACGGCTCGCACACCCTCAACATCATGGCCGGCAGCCGCGGCCGCTCGCTGCAAGCAGCGCAGATTGACCCCGACAACATCGCCGCCGCCTCTGTCAGCACCATCGAAAACCCATACTACGGCATCGCTTACGACGCCACATTGGCCGCCGGCTCGTGCGAGCTCAATGACTACTACATCGCCAACGCCATGGAAGAGCTCGCCGGATATGCCTACTATTACGGCAAGCCTATGGTGATAAACCTCTCGCTGGGCAGCAACTTAGGCCCGCATGACGGCTCTCAGACCATGAACCGCTATCTCGACCTCTTCGCTCAAGAGACAGGCATCCCCGTGTGCATCGCCGCCGGCAACGAGGGCGATCTCCCCATAGTCCTGACAAAGACGCTCACCGACGATGACAACACCGCCGCCTGCTTCATCAAACCTGACGCTGTGGCCGGCACACGCTATGGCCAGGTGCAAGTGTATAGCTCTGACGACACCCCCTTCACCTTCGAAGTAATTATCTACAACACTTCGCGCAACCAGATCGTCGAGAATTTCATCGCCGACCCCTATGCCGGCGAGGGTGGCGTGTGGTATGTTGGTACAGCCACCTACGAGGGCGACATCTCCAACAGCATCTTGCGCAACTATTTCGGCCCCAACAGCTATGTGGGCCTCGGCGCCGGATATGACCCCGACAATGGCCGATACTATGGTCTCATGAGCATCTACGGCGTGGACACCGATGCCAACATCAATGAGAAATACATTATCGGTTTTAAGGTGACCGGCTCCGCCGGCCAGCGCATCGACGCCTACGGCGACGGCTTCTATCAGGTGCTCTCAAGCTACGGCAAGGACGGCTTCGACGAGCCTACCTGCAACGGCACCCTCAGCGACATGGCCTGCGGACACAACGCCATAGTGGTCGGCGCATGGACCACACGCGAGCGCTGGCCCCTCATCGGCGGCACCACCGAGTCATACGGCTTCACCGAGGGCGAGGTGAGCCCATTCTCATCATGGGGCACACTCATCGATGGCCGCTCGCTGCCTGACGTGTGCGCCCCGGGTGCTTCGGTTATATCCGCCTGCAACTATTACTACGCCATCAACTCGCAGCTCAACATCAATGTCAACAAAGAGATGTCGGCGCAGCTGACGCGCGGCTCGCGCACCGACTACTACACTCAGGCCATTGGCTCGTCTATGTCAACGCCGGCCGTCAGCGGTGCTATCGCCACATGGCTCGAGGCTGACCCCTCTCTCACATGCGACAAAGCCAAGGACATCATTCGCCGCACGGCCATCGTCGATGACGATGTGCGCGCCGGCAACCCCGTGCAGTGGGGCGCCGGCAAGTTTGACGCCTACGCCGGCCTTAAGGAGGTCATAGCCACCTTGGGCGTCAATGACATCGCCGTCACTGACCGCGCCGACGCCCTCACCATCGTGGCTGACGGCAACGGCTGCTACCGTGTCCTCGCCGACGGCGCCGATGGCTTCGAAGCCACCGTGTATAGCGTCAGCGGCTCGCGCGTCATCTCCGCAGCATGCGCCGAGGGCGCCGAGCTATCGCTCGACTGCAGCGCGCTCTCACCGGGCATCTACGTGGTCAGCGTCAACGGCGCCGGCGCCGCTCGCATCGCCGTGAAATAATATCCCTGCAATCAACATTTTACCATCATAATAGCAACTACAACCTAACACACAACAAATGAAAGCCAACATTATGACGCGGGCGATACTCCTCGCCTCTGTCGGCGCCTTGATGGGCTTTGCCCCGGAGGCTCGCGCCGACGAACCGTCAATCACCATTCACACCAATGCCTACGCCAACTCCGGCGCCGCCAATGTGATACAACTCACGCTCGGATCTATGGTGACCGATGCCTACGTGGAGGTGGACTGCGGCAGCGGCACACGCAAATTCGTGGAGCTCGTGCCCGGCACCATCGACGCTGAGAGCGGCACCATCGAGGGCGCTACAATACAATGCACCGTCACCGCCGAGGGCATGGTGAAAATCTACGGCGACGCCTCGGTTATCGACGTGCTCGACGCTCACGGATGCGCCATCACCGACATCGACCTGTCGCAGGCCGTAAACCTCGACATCCTCGAGCTGAGCAACAACGAGCTTGAGAGCCTTGACCTCAGCGCAAACACCAACATTCGCGCTCTGTATCTGAGCAACAACGACTTCAGCAAATCGCCACTCGTGGTTGGGCCCAAGCCTAAGCTGCTATTCCTCGAAATGAACTCGGTGGGTGCGCTCTCTGATGACTTCAGCCTCACCGACTACCCGGAGCTGATGACCTTTGACGCCTGGCACTGCCTCGCCCTCGACACCTGCGACCCGAGCCAATGCCCCAACCTCGTAAAGCTCTCTATCGACAACACCAACGTGGCTGCGCTCGACGTCACTCACAACACCAAGCTGCAGATCCTAAATATCTCCGATACCCGCATCGGCAGCATTGACCTCTTGCAGTGTCCCGACCTGTACCAGTTCTACGCCTCGCACACCTCAGGCACGATGAACACCGACGTGAAGCTCTCTGCTATTGACGTCACTCACAACACCAAGCTATACTACCTTTTTCTCAACGGCAACAACCTCACCGAGCTTGACCTGAGCCAAAATCCCGACCTCTTCCACCTCAACGTGCGCGACAATCAGCTCTCATACCTCGACCTCAGCGCCAACACCAACCTCTACAACGTTGACCTCTCAGGCAACTACCTGACTTTCAACAATATGCCGCTCGACGAAGGCCAGTGGAACGAATACTACTACTCACAGCGCGCCATGACCATGCCGCGCTCGGTGAAGGTTGGCGACACCTTTGACTTCAGCGACAAAGTGCTGCGCGACGGCACCACCACCGGAGCCCTCCTATACATCTACAGCGAGAGCACACCCGATGTGCCCTCCTTGGTGGAGAGCTCAAAATACTCTTACTCCAACGGCAAAGTCACCCTCCTCGAAGCTATCCCCGACAGCGTCTTCGTGCAATTTACCAACACGGGCTTTGAGCAGTACCCCATGACCACCACCAAATTCAAGGTCAAGACTGCCGCCGAGTATGGCAAGCCCTCGGCCGTGCTTACTTTCAACGGCAGCTTTGCCGACGGCACGATGCGCCTCAAAGTGGCCGTCGATGGAGCCTCTGCCGATAATCCCAAGACCATATACATAGACCCGGGCACCGGCGAGCTCACATCCATCGACAATATCACCACCGCCGAGCTGCCCGCCGAGCCCAACGTGGAGCTCACCGTAGGCAACGGCCCGAAAATTATCTACGTAGATGACGAGGTGATGCTCAGCGGCTTTGCCATCGATGGCTATCCCATCTCAAGCATAGACCTCAGCAAGCAAGCCGGCCTGCGATACCTCGAAATCACCAACGCCGACCTTTACAGCATTGACCTGCAATACAACCGCTGCCTCCGTCACCTCGACCTCAGCGGCAACAACCTCACCACCCTCGCCCTCGAAGGCATCAACGGATACTACACCAAGAGCCTCCTGGCCGATATCGCCGCCGCCGACAACCAGCTCACGTCGTTCACCCTGGAGTCGCCCCTGACCATACACCACCTCGACCTCAGCGGCAACAACCTCGCCGAGCTCGACCTCAAAGACATCGACAATATGGAGACCCTCGACCTCAGCGACAATCAGCTCACCTCGGCCCAGCTCTTCTACGGCTACGCCCTGCGCCGCGCTGACCTCTCCGGCAATAAGATGACTCAAGTGACCATGCCCGAAGTGTCGGTGCTCGACTACCTCGACCTCTCTGACAACGACTTCACCATCGCCACCGTGCCCGTGTGCGACGCCGCCGAGTATATCTACGCGCCGCAGTCGCCCTACTCTATCCCCACCAAGGGCCCCGGCGTCAACCTCTCAGCGCTCGCCACCGCCGCTGACGGCACCGCCACCACCTTCACATGGCTCAAGACCGACGGCACCGCCCTCACCGACGGCACCGACTACCGGACCTTGGCCCCCGGCAAATTCAAATTTGTCAACACCGAGGTGGGCGACATACACTGCGCTATGACCAACAGCGCCCTGCCAGCCTTCGCCGGCGACAACGCCTACTGCACCACACCCATCGAGGCCGCTGCTATGCCGCAAAACGTAGTGGCCACCTTCACCACCACCGAGGCCGCCGAGGGTGTGCTCTCGCTCGCCGCTTATCACAAAGGCACCACACTGTATATCGACTGGGAGGGCGACAAGAACTTCCTCGAGCAGTATGTGCTCGACACGCAATATACCCTGTTTGCCGTCAGCGCCCCGGCCGAGACGCCCGTCACCGTATTCTCCTATGATGACGACGACGATATGTCGGTATTCTCGATGCGCGACGTGAAGATCGCCGATGTCGATTACAGCAACCTGACTAACATACGAGCCCTATTCCTCTACAACGCCGGCACACCCCAAATCACCATGCCCGCCAACGTGAGCAACCTCGCCGAGCTGACTTTTGACAACTGCGGCATCACCGACATCGACCTGGCGCAATACCCCTCGCTCTACGCCCTGTTCCTGCCTAACAACGACATCGCCACCATCGACCTGTCAAAAGCCCCCGGCCTGGGAGTGGCCTCTATGCCCAACAGCCATGTGCAGCACATCACCCTCGCCGGCAACGACAACCTCTGGAGCCTCGACATGCGCCAAAACGAGCTCACCGAGATAGACCTCAGCGGAGCCACCGGCCTCAACAATCTATTCCTCAGCTCTAATCAGCTCTCCGACATCAACGTTGACGGCCTCAACGCCCTCACGGTGCTCTACCTCGACCAGAACAACTTCACGTTTGCCACACTGCCGCAGAAACGCGACAATTGGTCGTTCTACCTCTACGCCAACCAGGCCCCCATCACCCTCGAGGAGCCTACCGACGGCACCGTAGATCTCAGCAGCCAAGCCTTCGTGGGCGACACCGCCACCACCTATGCCTGGTATTTGGGCATGCCCGAATACAACGAGGTCGGTGAGCTCGTGGGCGAGCAGCTCATCGAAGATGCCGAATACACCCTCACCAATGGCGTCACCACCTTCCTCGCCAACTTCCACGCTCCGGGCGATGCCGTGATGTGCGTCATGACCAACGAGGCGCTGCCCGATGTGGTCATCTACACCAACCTCTTCCCCGTATGGGCTGCCGGCGTGGCTGACGTAGCCGCCGACACCGCCGTGCAGGTATCTGCCGCCGCCGGAGCCATCGTTGTCACCGCCGCCGTGGCTGACCTGCCCGTCAACGCATATAGCGCCAATGGCGCCGCTGCTGCCGCTGCCGTGACTCGCGCCGGCACCATAGCGCTGCCCGTATCGTCAGGCCTTTACATCGTGACCGTCGCCGACAAAGCCTTCAAAGTAGCTGTAAGATAAGCCCTTACAGCGCCATCGCTCCATCAAAAGCCGCTCGCGCCTCGCGCCGGGCGGCTTTTTTTTGCCCTATGCGTGTCACAAGAAAGCGCCATGGCGTGTCTGACGTATAGAAGCCCACAGATAAATTCTGACACCTTCACTAATCATATATTACCGCACTGCCGACAAATGTATGCCGTAGCCTATGCCATAATGCGCCGTCAGCACATCTCCCCCCTCCTCAGAGCAAGCGCCGTCACTCAACCCCTATGGCACAATAGGGCAAAGTGGCGGCGCTCTGCATAGCTTTACTAAATTTTAACACATCATATTTGCGTTTATACCCCATTAGTTGTAATTTTGGAATATTATTCACATAGCTAAAACCACGATGGAAGACCTTACTGATTATTTCATTAGCGTCATCAAGCAATCAGGCAGCATCGACATCGCTGAGTCTGAATTCAAACGGACCATCAGCGAGGACGATGACCTCAGAGCGAAATACCGCGAATGGTGCCACCAGGTAGGCAGCAGCGAGAAGCGCGGTTTTTTAGATTTTTGCGACGAATACCTCGCCTCGCAAGACTCCGTGTGGGACTCCCTTAGCGACTATGACGAATAACCCGAGCCGCTTCACCCACGATGCCGCGCTGCGGCTCCCCGCCGAATGGGAGCCGCAAGGGGCCGTGCTCTTGGCGTGGCCGCATCGCCTCACCGACTGGCACTATATGCTCGCCGAGGCGCAAGACTGCTTTGCCCGCGTCATCGAGGCCATCGCCGAGTATGCTCCCGTGATATTGGTAGGCCCGGACACCGCCGATGCCCGCCAACGCCTGCACCGGCTCGCCGCCCGGGGCCGCATCTCCTTTGTCAACGTGCCTACCAACGACACCTGGGCACGCGATTTCGGCCCCATCACAGCCCTCACCGCCGACGGCTCGGCCGTAATCTGCGACTTCACCTTCAACGGCTGGGGCCGCAAATTTGATGCCGCCCTTGACAACGACATCACCGCGGCGTTGATAGCCGCCGGCATCATCACCGGCCGACACCGACGCATCGACGACTTTGTCCTCGAAGGCGGATCTATAGAGAGCGACGGCCGCGGCACCCTCCTCACCACAGCGCACTGCCTCCTCTCAGCCAACCGCAACGAGCCTATGACGCGCGCCGACATCGACAGCCGCCTGGCGCGTGAGCTCGGCTTCACCCGCTCGCTGTGGCTCTCGGCTGGCGAGCTGGAGGGTGACGACACCGATGCCCACATCGACACCCTCGCCCGATTTGCCCCCGACGACACCATCGTGTATGTAGGCTGCGACCGCCCCGACGACCCCCACTACGCCCCTCTGCAGCTCATGAAGCGCGACCTGCAGGCCTTCACCACGGCCTCCGGAAGCCATTACCGCCTCATCGAGCTGCCGCTACCCATGCCCGTGCTTGACCCCGATGATGGCCACCGACTCCCTGCCACCTACGCCAACTTCTTGATAATCAACGGAGCCGTGATAATGCCCACCTACGGTCAGCCCCACCTCGACGCCATCGCCGCCGACAGGCTCGCCGGCGCCTTCCCCGGATATGCCATACGCTGTGTCGATTGCCGCGCTTTAGTGCGGCAGCACGGCTCGCTTCACTGCATCACCATGCAGATACCCCAAAATATTTTGCCATAACACTCGTCATTACACACCGATGCCACAAATAATAAAAGCTGCCATCATTCAGCAACACAACACCCCCTCCGCCGCCGACAACCGCGCTCGCATCGCCGCCAAGATTGCGGCGCTCGCCCAAGAGGGCGCCTCGCTCATCGTCAACCAAGAGCTCCACGACGGCCTATACTTCTGCCAGCGCGAAGACGTGGACACCTTTGCCCAGGCTATCGCCATACCGTCTGACGTAACCGACACTTACGCCGCACTCGCCCGGCAACACAACGTGGTCATCGTGTGCTCTTTCTTTGAGCGCCGCGCGCCGGGGCTGTACCACAACACTGCCGTGGTCTTTGACACCGACGGCTCAATCGCCGGCAAATACCGCAAGATGCACATCCCCGACGACCCGGCCTACTACGAGAAATTCTACTTCACGCCCGGCGACCTCGGCTTCACACCCATCGCCACCTCAATAGGCAAGCTCGGAGTGCTCGTATGCTATGACCAGTGGTTCCCCGAGGCCGCTCGCCTCATGGCGCTCGCCGGTGCCGACCTCCTCATCTACCCCACCGCCATAGGCTACGAGAGCACCGACACCCCGGCCGAGCAGGAGCGCCAGCGCCATGCGTGGATCACCGTGCAGCGCGGACACGCCGTGGCCAATGCCCTCCCAGTCATCGCCGTCAATCGCGTGGGCTTTGAGCCGGACCCATCGGGTGTCACCGGCGGCATACAGTTCTGGGGCTCCTCATTCGTTGCCGGGCCGCAGGGCGAGATACTATACCAAGCGCCCGTCGATGCCGAGGCCACACAGATCGTGGACATCGACATGGAGCGCTGCGAGGCCGTGCGCCGTTGGTGGCCCTTCCTCCGCGACAGACGCATCGATGCCTACCACGACCTCACGCGCCGCTACCGTCTCTGACCTCTCCCGCCCTACCAATCTATCACAGCTACTCTGAATATAATCCGTAAATATGAAATTTGAAGACTTAGACCTCAGCTACGACATACTCGATGCCCTCGACGCCATGCACTTTGCCGAGTGCACACCCATCCAGGAGCAGGCGATACCGGTGGTGCTCGACGGGCGCGACCTTATAGCCACGGCCCAGACCGGCACCGGCAAGACCGCCGCTTACCTCCTCCCCATCATTGACATGATCACCTACGGCGACTACCCGCAGGACTCCGTCAACTGCGTAGTCATGGCGCCCACGCGCGAGCTGGCACAGCAGATTGACCGCCAGATGGAGGGCTTTGCATACTATATGCCCGTCAGCTCCATGGCCATCTACGGCGGCAACGATGGCAAGACATTCTCGCAGCAGCAGCGTGGCCTCAAGGAGGGCGCCGATGTGGTGATAGCCACGCCGGGGCGACTCCTCGCTCACCTCTCAATGGGATATGTTGACCTCTCAAAGGTGGCTTTCTTCATCCTCGACGAGGCCGACCGCATGCTCGACATGGGCTTCTACGACGACATCATCAAAATAGCATCATTCCTGCCCAAGGACAGGCAGACGCTGATGTTCTCCGCCACAATGCCGCCGAAGATCAAGCAGCTCGCCAAGACCATACTCCACGACCCTGCCGAGGTGAAAATCGCCGTCTCTAAGCCCGCCGACAAGATTGACCAATCGGCCATCATCTGCTACGAAAACCAAAAGACCGACATCCTGCGCCACCTTTTCCGCACCATGCACTCTCACCGCGTAATCGTCTTTGCCGCCTCTAAACTCAAAGTCAAAGACCTCGCGCGCGACCTCAAACGCCGCGGATACAAAGTGGGCGAGATGCACTCTGACCTGGAGCAAGCACAGCGCGACGAGGTGATGCTCGCCTTCAAAGCCGGCCGCGTTGACATCCTCGTCGCCACCGACATCGTGGCCCGCGGCATTGACATTGACGACATCGCCATGGTCATCAACTACGACGTGCCTCACGACGCCGAAGACTATGTGCACCGCGTGGGCCGCACCGCACGCGCCGGAGCCGATGGCAAGGCCGTGACGCTCGTCAGCGAGCGCGACCAGCCCAAATTCGGCGCCATAGAGCGCTTCCTCGAGAAGCCCGTCAGAAAAGAGCCGCTGCCCGAAAGCCTCGGCAGCGCCCCGCAGTACACCCCCGACCGGCGCGCCTCACGCCCCGCCAACCGCCGCCGCCCCTCCTCCTCGCGCAAGCCCCAAAAGCGCCGCAAGCCCAACACCCAAAAGCCCAATAAGCCCAATAAGTAAGGCAGGAGGCCGCCACTGCGCCAACGCCGCCCCCCGGCGCCCTCCGAGGGCTCCGAGCCGCCAACCACTCCGCCCCTACAAATGCGCTTGTAGGGGCGCAATACTTTGCGCCCGCATCAACAACGCCGCCCTCTGCGCCCTCCATCATAGCCCCAATTTGTCTAATCTCATCACCACACCGCGCCCCCATAACAGCATAAAAGGGCCGCCCCATTGCCGGGGCGGCCCTTGATATTGTTGTAGCTAAGATGCTGATTATCTTACTACGAGCACCTTGCTGGCGGTGTTGCCCTGACGGCGGATATAGATGCCGTTGGTGGGCTCTGCTACGCGCACTCCCTGCAGGTTGTAGTACTCAACAGGAGCGTTAGCGTCAACAGCTACATCCTTCACGCCGCTACCGTCGAGACGGAAGCCGGTGATGATCTTACCACCCAGGTTATATTCATAGAAGCCCTGGAAGCTACCGTTAGCGTCACATACGCCAAAGCCCCAATCGTTGGTCCAAACGATAGTGTTGGGCGACTCCAGTACGGCATCAATGCCGGTAAGCTGGCTGCCATCGGCAGAGATACCAACAACTGCCAAGTAGTACGTATCGCTGAGTTGTGCCAAAATCATAGGATCGATAGTGGCTGTGCCGGCTGCATAATCAATAGTCACAGGCAAGTCAACGCCGAGGTAGAAGACGTCTGACAAGGTCAGCACGCCATCAGCGAGCTCAGCGCCGTGCAGGCTTGTGATAGACTCGGTGATATCGGGGGTGAAGTAGCCACCTTCTACGCCACAAGTCTTATATGAGAGCTTAGCCCAGTCATCGGTTGCCTCCATTGCCACTTCCAAAACGAAGTCATAAGCTACATCGGCGTTGCCCTCGGCGCAGATTACGAGCAGCTGGTTGAGGCCGATGATAGAGCCATCAGCGTTAACCTGGAACGCGATAGGAGCATCGGGGGTCAAAATCAGCTCGGTTTGGTCAGCTGAGAGCTCGGCGGCATAAATCCACATATCATACGTAGTGGTGCCGTCAGACATCTGAGTGAGGAACTGAGCGGGGAATGATACGGTTGCGTTGGCCTCGTCAAACTCACCGCCACGAATAACGAAATCGGGGTTGAGGAAGCTGAGAAGCGTCACTGACTGCGCGTCAGCTGACGAGAATTCGCAGACACCGGTCCATGTCTGCTCATCAGCTAACGAATAGTAGCTATACGAATATACCTCAGAGCTAACCTCGACTACATCTTCAGCAGCGGCAGGCTTCTGAAGGTTGAGTGCGGGCACCTTTGATGCGTCAAAGGCTGCAGGTTCAAACGTGCGAACCATTTTCTTGGCAAGAGTGGGGGCGGCAGCGGCTGACAATGTCACGGCTGCAGCGGCGAGGAGTGTGTAAAATTTCTTCATACTCTTTAGTCGTTTGTGGTTTTGATAGTAATTCTGTATGTCTCTGTTTTTGAAGCGTGGCCACCGGCGTTTCCGATGACTCCGCAAAGTTAATGGCAAAAAATATAATATCCAAAATATTTAAGCAAAAAATAGCATTGCGTAGCCTATTTGGCTCGTTTTTCAGTCATTTTGAACATTTTTTGCCCTTTCGTGCCTATTGCAGCACTTTCGTCACGAGGGCTCCTTGCTTGCGCACACACAAGCCGTGTGGCCGGCTCAGGCGCACACCCTGCAGGTTGTAGTATTCGACGGGAGCGGCCTCGCTGTCACTCACCGTGACATCGGCCACGCCGTCATACGAGCCTTGAGGCAACACTATGTTTGACGGCAGCCACTCATAGTTCTCATTCACATCGTGGGGATTGTATGCGCCAAACACCTCCTCATCATCGTAGCCGAAGAGAGGAGCTATATTGAGATAGTAGAACGTCTGGCCGCTCACCTCCACCGGAGCCAACTTTGACGCCAGAGCAGAGGCGCCCTGCACGCCCGACAGATAGTCCTTGACGGCCGCCTTGTCGTCGGCTGTGGGGATCAGCGCGGTGTAGCCGCGAGCATCCATAGCAAAGCCGTCGAAGTCGCTCACCACAATATTATATATAGCGGTCTCGGTCAACGTGGCATCAGTGTACATCTCGGCGCCGAAGCCCGACAGCTGAGGCATGATCACCACAAAGTCGGCATCGCGCGCATCGATATAGAGCATAGCGTCTTGAGGATTGTCGTTGTTGTTGATGGCGGGATACGCCTCACAGGAGAACGGATTGACGAGCCGATACAGCCCGTTCTGACCCACGGCGCGCTCTATCTCCACATTGTAGGACCAATCTGATGGCACCATCTGGGTGCCCACGCTGTTGCCGTAGGTGGCAAGAATCCAGCCATCGGTCACATTGCACAAGCCGGCCGACTCCCACTCGTAGTCGGCTGCCACTTCGCGAGCCTGAGTGCGCATCAGCGCTACGCGCTCAAAATCAAATGCTTCTCTCTTGCAGTGCAGTCTCACCTGCGGAGAAGCCATGGCCATCGGAGCCATTAATGCCGCCATAGCGGCGATGATGTAAACCTTTTTCATATAAAAAACGATAGATTAATACTATTTTCACCGCAAATATAGCAAAACTATCATTCACGTGCAAGCACCACACTCATTTTGCCAAACGTTCAGCAGCCTTTTTTGCCTGCCGGTTATCGCCGGCAATACGGCCCTGAGGGTCGTGTAAGGGCGATTTTTGACTTTTATGCCTAAACGTCGCATTTTTTACACATTTTTCGTGATTTTCTATTGCATTTTGCAAATTTTTTTCATTACCTTTGCACACGGAAAGTGAGTCAATATCCCCCCCCGCCTTGTCACGTTTTATATAGCCGGGCTTTATAGATATTTCATTATCGCCATTCTTTGAATAATTCCAATAAGCAATTAAATACTTAACCCATACAAAGCACCTATCACAAGAATAACCACAACATTCACTTCAATCAACATCATCTCAAACCTACACATAAATTTATTCTTATCAAAACACGCCGTGAGGCATCATTCCTGCGCAATCTCACTCACTAACAGTGTATCGCGCACAGTGACACTAAGAAACACTATCAACACAGCTCTTCAACACAATTAATGCTACCTGACAATGGACAATAATGCCAACGAAAAGAAGCCGAAGCGCCCGCGCATCGGCGAAATGAGAGTTTCTAACGACAATTCTGCCGCGCCTATTGACCGCCCTCGCTTTGAGAGGGTGACGTTCAACAACAAATCGCAAGTCGAAGGCGAACAAATGCCCGGAGCTGCTGCCCAAGACGGCGGCGCCGCGCGGCCTCAATTCCAGCGTCAATATCAGCGCCCCAACGCCTACAATAACCAAGGCGGATACAACCAAGGCGGATACAACCGACCCAACCAATACAACCGCCCCTATCAGCAACGCCAGCCATACGGCCAGCAAGGCGAGGATGGCGAGATGCGCCCCAACGAGGGCTACAATCGCCCCCAAGGCGGCGGATACAACCGCCCGCAGGGTGGCGGATACAATCGCCCGCAAGGCGGCGGATACAACCGTCAGCAAGGTGGCGGATACAATCGCCCCCAAGGCGGCGGATATAACCGCCAGCATGGTGGCCAGCAAGGCGGATACAATCGCCCTCAAGGCGGCGGATATAACCGCCAGCAGGGTGGCCAGCAAGGCGGATACAACCGTCAGCAGGGCCCATACAACCGCCCCCAAGGCCCATACAACAACCGCCCCAACCGCCCCCAAGGCAAGAAGCAGCAAGGCGGCGGTGTATTCCCCGGTCGCGGCAAGAGCTTCACGCCCAGACCTAAGCCCATCGAATATGAAATGCCCGCAATCGACCCCAACGAGCAAATTCGTCTCAACAAATTTATGAGCAACGCCGGTATATGCTCGCGCCGAGAGGCCGACGAGTTTATCCAGCAGGGCCTCGTAAAGGTCAACGGACAGGTAGTCACCGAGTTAGGCGTAAAAATCACCCACAACGATGTGGTGGAGTATGACGACAAGGTGCTCACTCTCGAGCGCAAATGCTACATCCTCCTCAACAAGCCCAAGGACTGCGTCACCACCAGCGATGACCCCAACGGCCGCACCACCGTCATGGACCTCGTCAAGGGCGCTTGCAACGAGCGCATATACCCCGTGGGGCGCCTCGACAGAAACACCACCGGAGTGCTCCTCCTCACCAACGACGGCGACCTCGCATCTAAGCTCACTCACCCCAAATACGTCAAGAAAAAAATCTACCACGTCTGGACTGACAAGGACATCTCCGAAGACGATATGCAGCGCATCGCCGACGGCATTGAGCTCGACGACGGACCCATCCACGCCGATGCCATCAGCTACGCCACCGAGACTGACCGCAACCAGGCCGGCATTGAGATACACTCGGGTCGTAACCGCATCGTCCGACGCATCTTCGAGTCGCTCGGCTACCACGTCACAAAGCTCGACCGCGTATATTTCGCCGGCCTCACCAAGAAAAACCTCGCGCGTGGCCGATGGCGCTACCTCACCCAGGAGGAAGTAAACCTCCTCAAGATGGGCGCCTTCGAGTAACCGCCTTATCAACGCTTCTTCACTCATTAATTACCACGATATCACCGCACCACAATGACCACCATAAAACGTACACGCATAGCTCAGCTCCTCGACCCCGCTCTCATCGGGCAAGAGGTCTGCGCTAAAGGCTGGGTTCGCACTCGCCGCGGCAACAAATACGTGCAATTCGTAGCCCTCAACGACGGCTCCACCATACACAACATCCAGATTGTCTTTGACATGAACGCCTTCACCGACGACGACCTCAAAGGCATCACCACCGGCGCCTCGCTATGCGTCATCGGACACCTCGTTGAGTCGCAGGGCAAAGGCCAGGCCGTAGAGATACAAGCCTCTAAAGTAGAGCTATACGGCACCGCCGACCCCGAGACATACCCACTCCAGAAAAAAGGCCACTCACTGGAATTCCTGCGCGACATAGCCCACCTGCGCCCTCGCACCAACACCTTCGGTGCCGTGCTCCGCGTGCGCAGCGCCCTCGCCTTCGCCATCCATAAATTCTTCCAAGAGAAAGGCTTTGCATATCTCCACACACCCCTCATCACCGCCAGCGACTGCGAAGGCGCCGGAGCTATGTTTCAGGTGACCACACTGCCGCTCAACGACCTGCCACACACACCCGACGGCGCCGTGGATTACGCGCAGGACTTCTTCGGCAAGCCCACCGCACTCACCGTCTCCGGTCAGCTCGAAGGCGAGCTCGGAGCCACCGCACTCGGCGAGATTTACACCTTCGGGCCTACATTCCGCGCCGAAAACTCCAACACACCGCGTCACCTCGCCGAGTTCTGGATGATAGAGCCGGAGATGGCTTTCTACGACATCACCGACAATATGGACCTCGCCGAGCAGTTTGTCAAATACTGCATCTCCTACGCGCTCGAAAACTGCCGCGCCGACATCGAATTCCTCGCCGACCACTTCGACAAGGAGCTTATTGACCGCCTGCAATTCGTCATTCACAACGACTTTGTGCGCCTCGCCTACTCCGATGGCATCGAGATACTCAAAGCCTCCGGGCGCAAGTTTGACTTCCCCGTGGAGTGGGGCATCGACCTCCAGAGCGAGCACGAGCGATACCTCGTGGAGGAGCACTTCAAGAAACCCGTCATCCTCACCGACTACCCCAAGGAAATAAAAGCATTCTACATGAAGCAGAACGATGACGGCCGCACCGTGCGCGCCATGGACGTCCTCTTCCCCAAAATCGGCGAGATCATTGGCGGCTCGGAGCGCGAAGCTGACTACGACAAGCTCCTCACCCGCATCGAAGAGCTACACATTCCCATGAAAGATATGTGGTGGTATCTCGACACTCGCCGCTTCGGCACCGTGCCTCACTCCGGCTTCGGCCTCGGCTTTGAGCGCCTCGTGCTCTTCGTCACCGGCATGACCAACATCCGCGATGTGATACCCTTCCCCCGCACTCCCAAAAACGCCGAGTTCTAATTCCACCTCCGGCGCTTCTCTTACCTCACACACAGCAGCGGCGACGCCTCAGCGCATCGCCGCTGCCGCTTTTTTGTGCATCAGAGACCGACAATGTATCGTTTTGCAAGCGTTTTCAAGCGAAAAATATCGCCATACACTTAAATAATGTTAATTCATCGCATTTTGTTGCTCAAACTCTTGCACGCATAGGTAAAAATCTATACCTTTGCAATGTGTTTTTCATGGTATAGATTTAAGGTTAACTGGATTGGTTGTCGCGAGACAATCAATTTTTTTTGTACCCACCCCTATGATATGCCTCAACACGCCGGCATAAAATAGCCCCCCGCAAAAATAACAGGGCTGCCCGTCATCACATTATGTGTGACAGGCAGCCCCGGATTATTAGTGCAGTCGCTGCTGATTAAGATCACTCAGCTATTATCTCGATTACCTTAGAATTGTTGTGGGTAAACGTGAATGCATCAATGCCCACCTTCATCAAATAGTCGCCGCTGAAGACCTTGCAATGCTGAGCGAGCGTGGATACCGCCCCCGGCATCAGGTTGATTTCCTTCACGCGGTATTTGCCATCAGGGTTAAGACCCTTGAGCCTGACGGCGGTGAGCTTTTCTTGGAAGCGCGGCGACAAATCGTAGGCGTAAAGCACAGCCATTGTCTTTGACTTGTCAACATACTCTATGGCGGCATGGTTGGTCTCGTAGGGCGACACCAGGCGATATTGGTCGCCATCCATCACCGCGGGCTGCAGCCGGCGCCAGTTGGCTATCGCCTGCTGACAGTAGGCCAGCTCATCGGCGCTGAGCTCCTTAAGGCCTATGTCAAAACCGAGCTTACACATCGACGCCACATCGGTGCGAAACTTCACCGTGGTGTTTTTGTTCCAGCTTGTGACATGGGCTGCCATAGCCTTGGCGGGGAAGAATTGCGAGAAGCCCCATTGGATATATACGCGCTCGATAGGGTCAGTGTTGTCAGAGCACCAAAACTCGGTGAAATACTTCAGAGCCTCATAATCGCAGCGAGCGCCGCCGCCTGAGCACAGCATCATCGGCACATTGCCGTATTTCTCCTTAATGCGCTTGAGCACATTGTAGATGCCGCGCACATGGTCTATATATAGTCGGCTCTGCTTATCCTTAGCGTAGGGCGAATAGATGTTGGTAATGGGGCTGTTGCAATCCCACTTGAAGTAGGCAATATCGGGGTTTTCGGTGAGAATCTTGTCCACGACACCAAACACATGGTCCTGGACCTGCGGATTGCTCATATCGAGCACCAGCTGGTTGCGATAGTAATAAGTGTCGCGATTGGGCTGCTCTATCACCCAGTCAGGGTGCTGCTCATACAGCTCGCTCTTGGGGTTGACCATCTCAGGCTCTATCCAGATGCCGAATTTGACGCCCGCCTCCTTAGCCGACTCCACAAGGGCTTCGATGCCGCCGGGCAGCTTGCTATGCGTCACCTCCCAGTCTCCAAGGCCGGCGTGGTCGTCTTTGCGGGGATACTTGTTGCCAAACCACCCGTCGTCAAGCAAAAACATATCCACGCCCAGGTGCTTGGCCTCCTTCATCAGCTCTGCGAGAATATCCTGATTGAAATCAAAGGCGGTGTTCTCCCAATTGTTGAGCAACGTCAGCCGACTGCCGCGCCCATCCTTCAGCCCAAACTGTCGCGCCCACTCGTGGAGGTTGCGGCTGCCATCACCGGCGCCGTTATAGCTGAGCGTGAAGATAAACTCCGGCGTGGCAAACACCTCATTGGCCTTAAGCTCATAGTTTGAGGCATATGGGTTGATGCCCGAGATGACGCGCAGATTGCCCACATTGTCAACCTCAAAGGTGAAACGGAAGTTGCCGGTCCAGCCCAGGGTGCCCATAAGCACCGTGCCGCCATATTCCTCCACTCGACCATTGAGGCCGACTTCAAAGAAGGGATGTGTGTGCATCGCCGCACGGCTCCCGAGCTTGGTGTCTATCACCTTTTTGCCATACTGCAGCTGCTGGCTGCTCATCTGCGCCTCCCGTGCCCAATCGCTGCTGAACTCCGTGAGCCAATACTCCGGCTCATTGAAATAGAGCATGGCCGAGGCATACTGCGACATCGTCACCGGCTTTTTTTCTTGGTGGGAGATCTCGCTCCACGTCTTGATGACATTTTGGGCGGCATAGGCCACATAGTGCAGCGTCACTGTCACCGGATATTGGTCATCGCGGAGGGTGATGCTCGTATGCTCACCGCCATCTACCGGCTCTTGATACGAGCTCACATAATACAGATACGTGGTCATATTGCCATCAGAGTGCGTGATGCCCAATGCCGGCTCAAAATAGTCCTCATTGCCCGAGGTGGAGTACACCTCCCAGCCGCGCGTCGTCACAGCGCCGTCTGAGCCTGCGTGCTGACTCCAGCTCAAGTGCTGCAGGTCATCTTCATGCAGAAGCTTCCGGCCCAGATAGGTCTGATACAAGCGCCCGTTGGGCCCCACTTGCAGGATAAGGTCAGTATCATCGGTGGCTACTCGGATTACCTTTTGCTCTCCGGCTTGCATATTGGCTGAGCCCATTGCTGCCACCATAACAATTGCTGAAAACAGTTTTCTCATGATATTGCTTGAGGTTTTTAATGATGAATAATTGAAATAAAACAATCTTTTTTACCTTATTCCATTGTGCTCGGTTTCAACTAATGGTTTTAGAATTTTAGCGTGGCGCTGAACTCTACGGTGAACGGTCGCAGATAGTTGCCGCTCATATAGTAGTTGTTGAATTTCCCGCTTTCCTCCTTGGTCAGCAGCTCGGCTCCATTGATAGTGCCGCTGGCGCCTTTTTGGTTGAGGAAATTGACCACCGTACAGCCCAAGTCGAGATGCTTGTTCACACTCCAATTGACGCCGCCGAAGGTCTCCCAGCGGCCGTTGAAATAGAGGGCATTGGTGAGGTTGGCATAGGTCTTGCCAAAGTAGCGAAATGACAACCAAAACTTCAGATGCTCATTGAGCTGATAGCTGGGGTCGAGCTCTACCAATATCTGCGGTATCTCCTTTACGATATTACCATTGGCGTCAAGGTCCGGGACCCCTTCAAAGGGCGACTTTATATAGTAGTTATCATAGGTGGGTTTCTGCAGCGTAAACAGCGCGTGCAGGTTGAAGCCTTTGAAGGGGTGTATCTCGGCCGAAGTCGTCCAGCCCAGAGTCTTGATGCTGTAAATCAGCAAGGTGGTCTTTGACTGAGTGGTGCCGGGCTTCGTCACATTCTGCTGGTCGATATTGTTTGACTTGGATATATATGTGGCCATAGTGGTGAGGTCAATCCACTTGTTGCGGTAGGTGACTCCCGCTCTGAGCAGAGGGATAGTCACGCGCTTGTATTGCTCCTCGGTGGGGCCCATCCCCGCATATTCGTTGATGCGAGGGAAGCGTGTCGCTATGGTTGCATCGGCGGTGAAGTCAATATGGCTGTTGAGATTGTAGATACCCTGCAGGGTGGCCGCATAGTTGAGCTTATTCTTGACAACTCGGTGAGGCGCTATCGTTGCGGTGTAGGCATTGCCCTCAGCGTCGATATATTCGTGAGTGTCGCCGATATGAAAGCCCGAATAGCGGCTGTAAGGTATCTGGTCGGCACTCATACGATAATACTCGAGACGGCCGCCGAAGTATAGGTTGAGCTTCGGCGTGATGCGCCAGCTGTCAGTGATATACAGCGCCAGCTTGTTTTCATAGCCCTTGGTATATTCCGGCGACAGCTCATTAAAGCCGTAGAACTGACTCGCGCTGCCATCGTCGTTAAGCTTGACGAGCACATCGGGATAGGGCGAGACGGTGCCGGTCCACTGAAACGATGAGGAGTGATAATCAAGGTGATAAAACCACTCATTGAGACCCAGACGCAAGTCGTGGCGGCCATAGCGCTTGGTGAGCTCTGCGGTGACCAGGGCGTTGTTGACCTTGCCATAGTGAAGCCATGTGCGACGCCCCTCGGCGAGACCTATATATGGCTGGTCCTCGCCTTCCTTATACAGACAATCATCGGCGGTAGTCTCAAAAATAGTGCTCCCGCCAAAGTCGCAATAGTCAGCTTGCGGAGCTATCATATATTTGGCATTGACATCGAGCTTGTAGTTATCGCCAAAAAGATAGTCAAAGTGCAAGGTGATGTCATGCGACTCATTGTCGGTAGCATCGCCCCAGCGGCCCTTCTTCATCTTGCCGTCAATCACATCCATATATTCAAATTCGCCGCCCGCGGGCGCATACGACGTAGTGCCGAGCTCAAATCCGGGGATTTCCTTGACGCTGCCATCGCCCACATAGATAAAGGGGGCGCTGTTGACCATTGAGCCCAAGGCTGCGCTCTTCGCGAATTTATAAAGCAGGCTTATCTTACCTTTCTTCAGCAGTCGTGTCAAGCCCGCGTGGTAGATCTGGGTGCGATCTGAGAAGTCAGTAAATTTTATCTTAAAGTAGCCGGGGTCAAAGTTCTGGTATATGCTGGCCATATACTGCCAATTGTCGCCGATGCCGCCTGACACATTGAAATCAAAGTTGTGCCAGCCGAAGGTGTTGGTGCGATAGTTAAAGATGCCTTTGAACTCCTTTTGCCCGAAGTTGGTATAGCTATCCACCGAGTAGGCTATGTTGCCGGTGCGGATGGCTGACTCCATAGGCGTCAACAGTCCCACCTCGCCAAGGCTGGCATCGCTGCGCCAGTGGCGCGCCAACTGATGCACTGCCGAGGAATACACTGCCGGCAATCCGTTTTCATATACATTGACATCTTCGCTGGGCAGCCCGATCTGTATCTCGCGCGGCTTGGTGGCATCGGAGGCGTTGAGCATCACGTTGCGCTCCTCGCCCTTGCCGGGGGCAGACACGCTGTCAGGCGACTCCTGCGCGTGTACTATCGGCGGGGTCATCACGGCGGTGACTAACGCCATCAGATTAATAAGTCTCATTTTCATGGCTTGATATGATTTTAGTGATTTGTTTGTCGCAAAGTTATACACCCTGACCGCCCATTGTCAATAGCCGGTAGCGCGCAGGTAGCGCGCAAGTACCCGCCGCCACAGCTAACTCGCTATATTTCAACATATAGACCCAACGAGCAAATAAATGTCAGGTAGTATTGCAAGAACCGGATTTAATGATTATCTTTGCGCACCACTCACTCATTAATCATGAAACACGCCATCATTTTATCTCTGCTGCTATGGGTCGCTGCCTCTCATCAGGCTATGGCCGACGATGCGCAGCTCGAGAAGCTCGACGATGCAATATCCAAGCGCGAGTACTACACCGCTCTCAAGCTCCATCGCATCGACAGTCTCAAAAACCTTATCGCCGATGACTCGCCCACGGCCCGCGCTCTCGACATCTACAATCAACTCTACGGCGAGTATCTGGCGTTCAACTTTGACTCCACGATGATCTATGTGGATAAAGCGGCGGTGCTCGCCATGCGCACCGGCGACTATGCCACGGTCACTCGGGTCAACATACATCGCGCTCTGTCGCTCGCCACTTCCGGCCATTTCAGCCATGCCATTGCCATCCTCGACACTATTGACTCAAAACGGCTGCCTACTAATATCAAAGAGGAGTATTTCGCCGCATGCGAGTGGTCATACGGCGCTTGGGCCGAATTCTCTGACAAACGCACTATCTCACCCGAGTTCTCGGCAAAGAGTATGATATATCTCGACTCGTTGATTGCCGTGACGCAGACCGACACCCCGGAATACTCTTACCGCATCGCTGAGCGTGACTTGCGCTCAAAAAATTACCACGAAGCCGAAAAACATTATCTCGCCACCCTCGGCCGAATACCCGTGGCTTGCCGCCTTTACGCCCAGTCAGCATACGCTCTTGCGCTCACCTACAAAGCCCTCGGCAATAACGACAAGTACAAAGAGTGGCTCATAAATGCGGCAATATCTGACCAAGTGGTGCCGCTCAAAGAAAATCTGGCCCTCCAGCAGCTCGCGCTTTTCATCAAGTCAACCGACGGCGACTTGGCAAAAGCAAATCACTACCTCAAAATAGCCCTCGACGACGCCATATTCTATAACAACAGACTGAGGATGGTGGAGATAGCTGAGAAAATCCCCGACATCGTCAACGATTACCAAAACGCCATCGAAGAGAAAAACGACCGGCTATCGCTATATATCTTGATTATCGGTGTGTTGGTGCTCCTGCTCGCCGGTGCCGTGGCTTTTGTGCAACGTCAGCGCCAAAAGGTTTCTAAATCAAAAAACGATTTGAGCCTCCTCTACGACAAGCTGAGACTGCTCAATCAGCAACTCAGCCACACCAACGACTCAAGAGAGAAGTATGTGAGCCTTTTCATGGACCTGTGCGCTGCGTATATCGATAAGCTCAACAGATTTCCCGTGATACTCAAACTCAAAGTCAAGCAGATCAGCGACATTGCTTCGGTGGCCGACAGATATATCCGGCCTTCTGAAACAGAGACCAAAGAGATGTTTTTCAATTTTGACAGCGCATTCTTACGGCTATACCCCGATTTTATAGCGCAATTTAACTCGCTCCTCAAAGATGACTGCGCATTATACCCCAAGAAAGGCGAGCTCCTCAATACTGACCTGCGCATTTATGCACTCATCAGAATGGGCATCACCGACAGCAACAAGATTGCCACGCTGCTCTTCCTTTCGCCTCAGACCATCTTTAATCATAGGTCGCAAGTGAGAAACCGCGCCATCCGTCGCGACAGTTTCGAAAACGAAATCGCAAATATCTGCCCCACGATGCCCGGCTGACGCCTTCGCCACACATCCCGCAGCATCAGCCCCTACCCTACAGCATCACGGCCGGGGCTGCGAGCCCTTGAAATATGATGGTATCAGATACGCTCCTATCGCCAGATACACATAGTAGCTCAGCAATCGCCACACTGCCGCCATCAGCACCACCTGGCCCATATCGCTAACCAAATCACCGTAGTAATCGGTGAAGAGAACCTCGCTCACTCCGCTACCGCCGGGCGTGGGGCTAACCATCAGCACCACCCACACCACAAACTGACGGGCAAAGACCAACAAACCCGACACCCCGGGCACAAATGCCCAAAACAGCGAGTTGACAACAAAATAGCGCGAGAACCACGACACCACGGTGGCGCCGAACACCTGCCACCACCACCGCCGGGGCCGCTCACGCACCCACGCCGACGTCGTGACCATATTGTCGGTCATCTCGGAGGCTTTGCCGCGCCACCGCCGCAACATCTTAAGCCTGAACACACGGTCAACGGCCTGAGCTACCCACTCCGGCTTGATGATGATGCCCACAAAGAGCAACGCCGTATAGGCCACTATGCCGCCATACACCGCCCAGAATATCACCGGCACACTGCGCAGCACCACATTGTCGGCGCCGATAGTGCCAAACAGCGCTTCCCACGGCACCACAAGGAAGAGTATCGGGCAAAAGACCACAAAAAACATCTCGTCTAAAAACAGTGTGGTCAACGTCAGCGTGGTGGCCCGACCCACGCTCACACCCTCACGATTGAGGTAAAACACCGCCAGTGCACTGCCGCCCACCGCCGACGGCGTTATCGCCGACGTGAACGCACACATCAAGTCCACCCTGAAGGCGCGACCCCAGCTCAGAGCCGGCGACGCTATTGTGTGAAAGCGCCACGCCAACCCGAAATCACGCCCCGCTACAAACAGCACCGCAAGTAGCAAGCCTGCCACAGTGTGGCCGTCAAAGCGCAGATGCGACCACGTAGCCGCATCAAAGTTGTCGATGAAGAGCCACACCGCCACGCCGATGCCCAGCGCCACCGGTATCATCGCCTTCAACAGCATGCGTTTGCCCTCTGACAATGCCATCGGCTCCTCTGCTCGTTGCGCCTCAGGCGCGTTATGACATTACTTCTGATATAGCAGCAAGCATAGCGGCCACCGTGGCCGTCGCCGCTGCTTCGTCACCATAGTGCACGCTCGCTATGCCCGAGGCGCCGGCGGCAAAGGCGGCCGGCACGCCATCGGCATCAATATCGCCCGTCAGCACCGCCGGCATCGCCGGCTCAGAGGAGGCTGCGGCATAGATGCTGCGGCGATACTCCTCGCTGAGCGTGAGGCTCACAGACACATAGTCGAGGTCCTTGCCCTTGAGAGCCATCACCTGCGCCGGCGATGACACCTCCACGCCTATCACCGCCTCGGCGCCCATCGTGGCGCGTAGCTCTATCGGCGAAGACCCGGCAAAGGTGCCGGTGAGATGCACTCCGTGCAGCCCCAGCGTGGCGGCAAGCTCCGGCCTGTCCTCCACGGTAAGAAATGCGGCAGCATCGCGACAGATATCCACCACCGGCGGCAGCATCGCCGCCGCCTCGGCGTCGCTGATTGCGCTGTCAAGCCGCAGCTGTATCCACCCGCAGCCCGCCTCGAGGGCGGCTGCCACGATAGCCTCCGGCGGGGTGTCGGAGCTCTTGACCGGTATTATATATTGCAGCATAGTTTATGTCCTTTGAGATATATGTGTGTGAAAATGGGTGTGGTGTAGGCATAGGGCACAAATGCCAGGCCCGACACCGCCTTGGTGACTATCAGCGACGCCGCCTTGCCCACAGTGATTGAGCCTATGCGCGCCGACAGGTCCATCGCCGCCGCGCCGTTGATGGTCACCGCGTTGAGCGACTCCTCGGGGGTGATGTGCATGCGTATGCAGCCCAGCGCCATCACAAAGCGCATATCGCCCGAGGGCGACGACCCCGGATTATAATCTGATGCCAAGGCCACCGTCAGTCCGGCATCTATGGCCTCGCGCGCCGGGGCGTAGGGCATACCTAAGAAAAAGGAGGCACCGGGCAGCATCGTGGCCACCGTGCGGCCCCCGCGCATCGCCGCTATCTCATCAGAGCCCATGCGCTCAAGGTGATCTACCGACAGTGCGCCGTGAGCTACGCCCACCTGCACACCGCCCGAGCAGGCCAGCTCGTTGGCGTGAATCTTGGGGCGGAGTCCGTAGCGCGATGCGGCATTGAGTATCTTATCGGTGTCAGCAACGGTGAAGAAACCCTCGTCACAAAACACATCTACATAGTCTGCCAAGCCCTCGGCAGCAACAGCCGGCAGCATCTCGCGGCATATCAGCTCCACATACTCGTCATGACGGCCTATATACTCGCGCGGCACGGCATGCGCGCCCAAGAAGGTGGTGCGCACCTCCAGCGGGCTGTCTGCGGCAATGCGCCGAGCCACACGCAGCATCTTCAGCTCATCGGCTGTAGAGAGCCCATAGCCGCTCTTTATCTCCAAAGCGCCGGTGCCCTTGAGCATCACCTCGCGGGCGCGCTCCATAGCCCCGGCATAGAGGGTGTCCTCATCGGCCATGCGCAGCCGATCTACTGAGTTGAGTATGCCACCGCCGCGACGGGCTATCTCGGCATAGCTCAGGCCACGTATCTTGTCCTCAAATTCCTGCTCACGGCTGCCGGCGTAGATGATATGTGAGTGCGAGTCGCAGAAGGCCGGCAGCACACTGCCGCCCTGTGCATCATCGACCTCCACTCCCGCAGCGGAGAGCACCGATCGGTCCAAGTCAGCCATTGCACCGTAGCCGCTGATATTACCGCTGTCATCGATGGCAATCCACGCATCGCCGAGCGTCTCCACCGCCGACATCTCCTTGCCGCTGAGGCGCTCCACGCCTGCCGGCAAGATGCCGTAGAGGCTACCTATATTTATAATATATGTGGGCATAGGGGGCGGCTTTTAGTCAGCGTTGCGGATAAATTCTACCGATGCGGCTATCAGCGGCGTCATCACTGTGTCGTTGTCAACAAAGGGCACCACACGGCGGTAAGCCTCGTGCCACGCCTCGATGGCCGGCGAGGACTTGAGCGGGCGGCGGAAATCCAGCGCCTGAGCGGCATTCATAAGCTCGATGGCGAGCACCCGCTCGGTGTTGCACACCACGCGATAGAGCTTGGTGGCGGCGTTGGAGCCCATCGACACATGGTCTTCTTGACCCTGCGACGACGGGATGGAGTCGCAGCTCGCCGGCCAGCACAGACCCTTACTCTGGCTCACGATAGACGCAGCGGCATACTGCGGTATCATGAAGCCGCTGTTAAGTCCGGGCTTGGCAACTAAGAATGACGGCAGATCTCGCTTGCCGCCTATCAGCTGGTAGGTGCGGCGCTCTGAGATATTGCCAAGCTCGGCAACAGCCACCGCCAAGAAGTCCATAGGCAGCGCTATCGGCTCGCCGTGGAAGTTACCGGCCGACACTACCATATCAAGCTCGGGGAACACCGTAGGATTGTCTGTGGGGCTATTGATCTCATCCTCGAGCACTGACCCGACGTAAGCGATGGTGTCCTTGGCGGCGCCATGCACCTGCGGCATGCAGCGAAATGAATACGGATCTTGCACATGCTTCTTCGCACGGCATATTATCTGGCTACCCTCAAGGAGGGCGCGGATGGCGCTGGCCGTGTCAATCTGCCCCTTGTGATGGCGCACTTCATTGACCGGAGCGCAGAACGGCTCGATGCGGCCATCAAAGGCGTCGAGCGACATCGCGCCCACCTTGTCGGCAACGCGGCTCAGCCGGCGTGCCTGTATCAGCGACCACACGCCGTAGGCCGACATAAATTGGGTGCCGTTGAGCAGCGCCAAGCCCTCCTTTGACATCAGCGTCACGGGCTGCCACCCTTTGGCGGCAAGCACCTCGCCCGCCGGCATCACATTACCTTGCCACTCCACCATGCCAAGGCCCAACAGCGGCAGCGACATATTGGCCAGCGGAGCCAGGTCGCCCGAGGCGCCAAGCGACCCTTGCTGATACACCACGGGCACCACATCTTCGTTGTAGAAATCTATCAGGCGCTGCACCGTGGTGAGCTGCACTCCGGAGTTGCCGTATGAGAGCGACTGCACCTTCAGCAGCAGCATCAGCTTGACGATCTCGTTGGGCACACGCTCGCCCACGCCGCAGGCATGCGACATCACAAGGTTTTTTTGCAGCTGCGACAAGTCTTCCTTGCCGATAGAGATGTTACACAGCGAGCCAAAGCCGGTGGTGATGCCATAGATAGGCTCGCTCTGGTGCTCCATTTTCTCATCGAGGTAACTACGGCAGCGGCAGATACGCTCTATAGCCTCTTGGCTGAGATCGAGTTTATAGCCTTTGGATATGATTTCGCCTACACGGTCTATGGTGAGCCGCTCGGCAGAGATATGATGATACATAGCGTTGGTGGTAGGTGTATGTGTGATTATGTTGTTATGATATGATATGTCTAAAATGGTGATTATCAGAAGTTCAGGGCGTCAATGATGGCGTCGTCGGCGATATTCGGCAGGGTGACGGTGAGGCCCGGTGTGCGCTCCATCTCGCGACAAATGGCCGCGCGGGCGCCGGCGTTGCGTGCCCAGCTGCGCCGTGCTATGCCGTTGTTGACATCCCACAGCAGCATCTGACGTATGCGCCGCTCGGCTTCGTCGCTGCCATCGATGACCATGCCGAAGCCGCCGTTGATGACTTCGCCCCAGCCTACGCCGCCGCCATTGTGTATCGACACCCAGGTGGCGCCGCGGAAGGCATCGCCTATGACATTATGCACCGCCATATCGGCCGTAAATTGCGATCCATCATAGATATTTGAGGTCTCGCGATAGGGCGAGTCGGTGCCTGACACATCGTGGTGGTCACGGCCCAGCACCACCGGCGCCTTCAGCTCGCCCCGACGTATGGCGTCATTGAAGGCCAGCGCTATGCGGGTGCGGCCCTCGCAGTCTGCATATAAGATGCGTGCCTGCGAGCCAACCACAAGGTTGTTGCGCCCGGCCTCGCGTATCCAGTGTATGTTATCATCGAGCTGTGAGCATATTTCGGCGGGGGCTGTGCGGCGTATCTCCTCAAGGGCCTCTGCGGCCAGGCGGTCGGTGACAGCGAGGTCTGCGGGGTCGCCAGAGGTGCACACCCAGCGGAATGGCCCGAAGCCATAATCAAAGAAGCAGGGACCCATGATGTCCTGCACATACGAGGGATAGCGGAAGCCCTTGCCATCAGGGCTCATGATATCGGCGCCGGCGCGCGAGGCCTCCAGCAAGAAGGCATTGCCATAGTCAAAGAAGTACATGCCTCGAGCCGTGAGCTTATTGATGGCGGCCACCTGTCGGCGCAGCGACTCCTGCACCAGCTCTTTGAAGCGCGTCGGGTCATCTGCCATCATCGCCTTGGCTTCCTCAAAGGAGACTCCCACGGGATAGTAGCCGCCGGCCCACGGGTTGTGGAGCGACGTCTGGTCTGAGCCTAAATCCACCTGTATGCCTTCTGCGGCAAGGCGCTCCCACAGGTCCACCACATTGCCCTGATAAGCGAGCGACACCGCCTCGCGCGCGCTGCGGGCCTTTGCCACACGCTCAAGCAGCTCATCGAGCGAGGTATATACCTCATCGACCCAGCCTTGCGAGTGGCGCGTTGCCACGGCCTTGGGGTTGACCTCGGCTATGATGCTCACCACGCCCGAGATATTGCCGGCCTTTGGCTGTGCACCTGACATGCCGCCCAATCCCGCTGAGACAAAGAGCATGCCGCCGGCATCGCGGCGCCCTTCCGTGAAGCGGCGTCGGGCGGCGTTGAGCACCGTGATCGTGGTGCCGTGAACTATGCCTTGCGGACCTATGTACATATACGAGCCGGCGGTCATCTGTCCATACTGCGACACCCCGAGGGCGTTGAAGCGCTCCCAGTCGTCGGGCTTAGAGTAGTTTGGCACCACCATGCCGTTGGTCACTACCACGCGCGGTGCCTCTTTATGCGAGGGAAACAATCCCAGCGGATGGCCCGAATACATCACCAGCGTCTGCTCATCGGTCATCTCCGACAGGTATTTCATCACCAGGCGATACTGAGCCCAGTTTTGAAACACGGCGCCGTTGCCGCCGTAGGTGATCAGCTCATGTGGGTGCTGTGCCACTGCCGGGTCGAGGTTGTTTTGTATCATCATCATGATAGCGGCAGCCTGACGCGAGCGCGCAGGATACTTATCGATGCTGCGTGCATACATCTTGTACGCCGGGCGATAACGATACATATATATGCGACCATAGTCGTGGAGCTCTTGCGCAAACTCGGGGGCCAAGGCAGCATGTAGCTGCGGCGGAAAATAGCGCAGTGCATTGCGCACGGCCAGGCGCTTCTGCTCCGGCGTGAGTATATCCTTGCGCTTGGGAGCATGGTTGACGTTGGCATCGTATGGCTGCAGCGGTGGCAGATATGAGGGAATTCCCTCTCTAACGGCATCGGCAAATGTATTGTCCATCACTTATAATGTATTATATATATGTATGTGATATTATCAGAATTGTATTTCTCTCATAGGGGGCGCTCAATCTCCGGATCAGCCTATCTTGGCATTGACAATCTCAAGAATGGCGGCCTCGGCAGCCGCGGCTTCTGCCTCTATCTGCGCGCCGCGCTCTATCAGAGCACGAGCCGCCTCTTTATCGGCGAGCCCGGCAGCATTAATCTTCACGTTGAGAAAAGCGCCCCTGACTGCCGCACGTGCCGCCAGTGCACCTACGCCGGCATCGCTCACTGACGCCAGATTGCCATCTTGAGCCATCGCGCGGATCACCTCAAAGGCGAGCGCCGCGGTCTCCATAGTGCGCAGAGGCACCTGTGTGGCATACAGCGTGGCCGCCTCCATAGCCTGCGCGCGAGCCGCCTTCTCGGCGTCTGTTGCCTTGGGCATAGCAAAGACATCCATGATGCGATTGAAAGCCGCAGTGTCCTCATCGACAAGATGCAACAGCGTCTCCATCAGCTCCTGGCCGCGCTCGGCCACATCGGAATACTGCTCCCAGCGGTCATCATAGCCGCGCTTGTGAGCCGTAAGATTGGCCACCATGGTGGCGAGAGCCGCGCCGAGAGCTCCCATATACGCCGAGATAGAGCCGCCGCCGGGGGCCGGTGACTCACTGGCCGTCTCCTCGGCAAAGCCGCGCACCGTCATATCAGCCAACCGGCTGGTGCTGCCATCGGCGATGAGATATTCTATGACCTTCTCCTTGGGGTCAAAAGGCCGCAGCTCATCAAGGCCCATTGACTTGATGGCGATGCGTATTATCTCTCTATCAGGCAGGCCCACTGATCGCTGCTGCTTCTTAAGAAAGTACTTGCCGGCATCGATGAGCGTGCGCTTCGGCACCAAGCCTACTATCTCTGTGCCGGTGACGCGCACACCCCGTGCGGCAGCCGCGCGACACACTTCGTCAAAGGCCACATGCAGCGGCGTCGTAGCGATGTCGGTGATATTCATTGACACCTGCGCTATGCCATACTCATCTATATACCAGCCTATAGCCTTAGTGCCCTTGAGGGTGCCGGGCTGCATCAACGGCTTGCCGTCGGCATCCTTGAGAGGCTTGCCCGTCAGACTGCCGCCCTCACGCAGCGGGCGGCCCTTCTCGCGCACGTCAAACGCAATGGCATTAGCGCGCCGCGTAGAGGTGGTGTTCAGATTAAAATTGACAGCGATGAGAAAATCGCGCGCACCAATCGTGGTGGCACCCGTGCGCGCTACCGACTCATCATATGGCCTATTGCCAAAGTCCGGACCACGATCATCAGTGCCCATCTTCTCAGGCAATGCCTCATACTCGCCGGCACGGCACACTGCAAGGTTCTTACGCTCCGGGCGCATCGCTGCCGCCTCATAGCAGTATGTGGGGATATTAAGCTCTGCTGCTACACGCCGCGCAAGCTCGCGCGACAGCTGCGCACACTCCTCAAGCGTAACCCCGGCCACCGGTATCAGAGGGCACACATCTGTGGCGCCCATACGCGGGTGCGCGCCGTGGTGCTGACGCATATCAATGAGCTGTGATGCCCGACGGATGCCCTCAAATGCCGCCTCTACAACAGCCTCCGGGCTGCCGACAAATGTCACCACAGTGCGATTTGTAGCATCGCCCGGATCGACATCTAACAGTTTGACACCCTTGACGCCGGATATGGCATCAGTTATAGCTTTAATCTTAGATTGGTCGCGCCCTTCACTAAAATTGGGCACACATTCAATGATACGTGTCTGCATGGGGATAGAATTAAACAAACTTCTACAAAAGTACAAAAAATTCGGCTATAACCAACGCCCCACACTAAAAAAATGCAAGCCCCGACTCATTATATATATCATATATATAATGCGAGGCCTCGCTATTGCGAAGCCTCGCTCCTTGTGGGGTGAACAGTGGGGGTCGAACCCACGACCTTCGGAACCACAATCCGACGCTCTAACCAACTGAGCTATGCTCACCATTTTTCAGTGCTGCAAAGGTAGCAGTTTTTTTTGACACCTGCAAGCCCCCACCAAAAAAAATGCATCCCCACCGCATTTTTTCACCATTTTTCATCACCCACCCACCTCCGCACCACCCACCAAACACCTTGTCGGTGCGCAATACTTTGGCCCGCACCCACCGCGCACGCCCACTACGCCACACACCGCGCGCCGTAAGGTCGCGCGCGCCCCCAAGCCGCCGCTAACTTCAGGCTGAAAGCCGTCACCACGGCGAGCCTGAAGGGCTCGCTGTGCAATAGCCGGGGGCAAGGTCGCCGGGGGCGACCGCAGCCCTCGGATAGCCACCCCCACGCATAAAGCCTGAAAGGCGCAACCTTGCCACGGCCAATGCGCCACATAGGCGTCTGCTAATCAACGACATAAGCGCAGCTCTTGTAGCGCAAGGTCTCGTCTTCCAGACTTTATAAAAATGCCATCTCTATCCGAGAGCTTCGCCCCCGGCTAATGCACGGCAGCCCCTAACGGGGCCGCCGTGGTCTTGCCTTTCAGGCAAAATCAGCCTCCGGCCGATAGTCGTGGCTCGCCACGACCCGCCCCGCGCCACCCACCAAATACCTTGTCGGGGCGCAATATTTTGCGCCCACACCAACAACGCCACAACTTGTAGGGGCGCGATACATCGCGCCCACACCAAGCTCGTCACAATCGCCGATATCGCCTACCGCGCCCTCCGGGCAAAAAAATGGGGGCTTGCGCCCCCTTAGCTCGCCGAGTGCTCGCCGCGCCCGGTTATTTCTTCTTTTTGAAGTGGTCGTTGTAGATTTTGATGCCGAAGATTATTACTGAGCTTACTGTGGCCACCACGTTGGTGATGATGATAGGTATGTTGTTGAGAAAGATGCCCTGAGCCACAAAGAGCACCGAGCCCAGGCCCAGCATGATGAAGGTGGGCATGGCGATGTCGTCAGTGCGGCGGGTGCGTATCGTGGCGAAGGCTTGCGGCGTGTAGCCCAGCACCATGCAGATGCTGGCGGCGTAGCCGATGATGGTTACGAGGGTGTTGTTGTCCATATAGTGTGTATCTTGTGTGTTTAGGTATTGGGGGGGAAAGAAAGCCACCCACGAGAGCGATGTGCCTCATGGGTGGCCGCTGTTATTTAGCTGTTAATAGTGATTCTGCTGTTTATTTTGCTTCCTCGATGGTGCAGATAGAAACACGGTTCCAAGAGTCCTCGGTGAACATGTTACCGATGCCCTGGCCTTCAGCGCTGATGCGGTCAGCTTTGATTTTGTATTTCTTCACCAGTGAGTCCTTAACGGCAGCGGCGCGCTCGTTAGCGAGACGGGTGTTAACCTCGATTGAGCCTTCGGGAGAAGCGTAGCCCTTGATAACGACCTTAGCTTCGGGGTGGTTCTTGAGGTAAGCGGCGATCATCTCTACGTTGGGAGCCTGGTCAGGAGTGATGGTTGAGCGACCAACCTTGAAGAAGACGTAGCGCACTGAGTTGAGGTTGTTTGATACGACAGCTTCTTTGATGACTTCGGGTTTGCGGTTCTTGCAAGCCTCGAGCTCTGCTGCGAGAGCGGCTGCCTTAGCTTCCCATGCGGCGTTGCCGGCGAGGCATGCGTCGAGCTGGGCGCGAAGGTCGTTGATCTGGCCGTTGAGGGCATCAATCTCAGCCTGGTTGTAGGGCTTAACACAGGTGAAGCCGGGGCCGAAGTTGTAGCTTACGCTGGCCTGCAGGTTGAAGGTAGCGTTGTGCTTGTCATAGGCGCATGAGGTCTGCTCCCACTGGCCTTCGTTGAAGAAGTGGTTGCCATCGGTCATGTTCCATGCTACATAAGGCTTCAGGGCGATGGTCACTGCCTTGCTTACGTTGAAGTTGAAACGCAGACCGGCGGTGGTCATGAAGTAGTTCCAGTCCTGACGGTCGCCCTGCTGGTTGTTCTGGTTAACGAACTCGTGGCCCCAGCCGGCACCGGCGATAACTTCGAGACCGAAGAAACGGCCGCCGCATTTGTAGCCGCCGAAGAGGTTTACGAGATCTACCGCACCATACATACCTACGTATGAGTTGTCAAACGCGGTGGTGCTGTGTACGCGGTTTACCCATGATGAGGTGTTTACGCCGAATTGGCCTTCTACACCGAGGGCAAATGCCGGAGTGATTTGCTTTTGGATGTGCAGACCTACCAAGCCGCGCATGTCACCGAAGAAGGCTGCGTGCTTGAGGGGGGTGGTAACACCACCATCGAGACCTATTGACCAGTTGTCAAAGAATTTGGGCTGCTCGAGAGCTTGAGCCGATGCAGACATTGCACCCAGTGCAAGGGCTGCGAAAAGTAATGTTTTCTTCATACTATGATGATTGATAACTATTGTATAATTCTGTGCAAAGTTAAGCGTTTTTATTAATCTATGCAAATTTCGTGGCAATAATAGCTACCTTTTTCGCGTTTTTGTGTTATTTTTTTTGTCGTTTTGGCAAATCCTTAGGTTTTTTGGGCTATTATTATCGGCGCTCGAGTGTCGCCCGACCTCTTGGTCAGCAGCTCCATCTCAAACATAGCGCCCATGCCCGTGGTGTCTGTGGTCTGTGGCGCGATGAGCACCACCGTGCCCGCTGGCAGCGACTTGGCGCTCTCGACATCGGGCAGCAACCGCATGCGGTCGCCCAAATAATAGTTGATGGTGTAGTAGCGCAGCGTCTCACACTCCGGCGTAGAGTAGATAGCGCCGCTCGGTGCCGCCGCCTCGATGGCCGGTATGAGGGCCTTGTCGCTCTGAGAGTTGAGCACCATCGGCTGCACCACTGACAGGTAGCTCAGCTCTAAGGTGCACATCATGGCTATCAGATAGCCAAGGTGATGTCTCCGACGCGCCAGCCACGTCGCCGCCGTCGCTACCGGCGCCGCCAACAGCAGATAATGCCACCACTGCAGTGTCCCCGTCTCGATATGGCCTATGGTGCGCCCTTGCGCTGCTATCACTGCTATCGGAGCCGCTATCGTTACCAATGCCGCTATCATCACCCCCACTCGCAGAGCGCGCCTACGACGCACCGCCCGCAGCAGCGTGGTCACTCCATACGCCATAAACGGATAGCATGGCAGCAGATACACACTGCGCTTGCTGTGTGGGATACAATAAAAGATAAATATCGTGGCAAAGGCCGTCAGAGCAAACAGTGCCGTCGGCCGCAACTTATGCTCGATGCGCTGACGCCACAGCCGCCGAGCCGAGGGCAGCGCACATAGAGCCACTGCGCTCCATGGCAGCATGCCTATGATGATAGTCGCGAAGTTGTAGTACAGCGGCTTCTCGTGGCTCGAATACGACATAGTGCCCGTCAGGCGCCCTATGTTCTCCTCCCACGCCAGATTGAAAAACTCATCGCCGCCGCGCTGATAGGCAGCATAGTACCACCACGCCGGCACCACCAGCGCCATCACGGCTATCGCCGCCATGCTGCCAGCCGTGGCAAGCAGCTTATCGCCTCGCAGCAGCTTGTAGATGCCAAACGCCAGACACGGCAGCAACGCACCCACAGGCCCTTTAGTCAATACCGCGCAGCTCAGCAGCGCCACCACGCCGCCGTAGCGCAGACACCGATAGCGACCGCCGCGCTCGCGCAGGTCATACAGCAGATACAGCGAGCACACCATACACGCCGTGAGCACCATATCCAGCCGGCAAGCCACTGCGGCGCGCAGCACCTCCACCGACGTCAGCATCACCAGCGACATCATCAGCGCAAAGCGATCGCCATGGCTGCGACGCACCCACGCATAGCCGCACCACGCCATCGCTATCGCCGCTATGGCCGACGGCAAGCGCGAGATATATTCGGTGACGACACCGCCATTGAGCAGCCACGCCAGCGCCGATATCATCCATGCCATAAACGGCGGCTTGTAGGGAATATCGCCTCCGTAGTTCACCGGCAAGATATATTCGCCGCTCTGCAGCATCGACACCGCCACGATGGCCTCGCGTGGCTCGCCCTTGCTGTTGAAAAAAGTCTCGCCAAGCCATGGCAACAACAGCAAGGCCGACACTGCAAGCAGCGTCAATGCCGCCGGGCTGATTAGCCGGCCGCTGTGCTTATCTGTGGCTATCTCGCTCATATCTTTTTTGATTACATTATATACATATAACACATTTCGCTGCAAAAGTATCAAAAATTCACCTCATTTCAAAACCCACCCCCCAAAAAATCCCGCGCCAACCACCCTCCGGAGCCCGCCGCTCCGTCAGGCGTGCCCGCGAGGCGCCCATCAGGCCTCCGAGCCCTCCGAATAGCCTAATTAGCAAAAAAGCATAGCGCCGGGTGAGGGGCGCTATGCTGATGGGGGCTGATGATGGGTGCTGTCTTAGCGGACACACACCTTGGCTATTGTAGCGCCGCAGCGCACAATATATATGCCTGCTACGGCCGCCACTTTGCCGGCGTTGCCGCTGTAGATCTTGCGGCCCGCGGCGGTGTAAATCTCCACGTGGGCGTCAGCAGCGCTTGTGCTGATGGTGATATAGCCTTTGGTGCCGCGCACTGTGGTGGTCACGCCATCGCTCGTGCCGAGGGCGATGCCCGAGGTGGGATTGTAGGCATTGCCGGGCATTGACTCACCTACGCTGTAAAGCACGCTCACACGGTAGGTGTGGTTGCCGTCGTTGCCATCGAGGTCGGTGTATTCACACTCCTCGATAGCGCTGTCGTTGATCTTGACGCCGTCGCGATATACGTTGTAGCCATTGATGGTGAAGGCGCCGGCCTCGCCTGCCGGTGTGAAGGTGACGTCATCGACCATAAGCATCAGTTTGCCATAGCTGATGTTGCGGATGGCAAAGCGGCGAGCGCCGTCGGGCAGGTCAAAGGTGAATGATTGCCACTCGTAGGGCACCTCTTCGACGGTGGCCACGGTGATAAAGTCGGCAGGGTCGGTGCTCCCCGTGGAGTACAGCACCTCAAAGGTCTCGAGGTCTGTCATTGAGTAGCTGCGGGCGTTGACGGTGATGGTCTGTGCGCCGCCAAAGAGTTCGGGCGACACTGCCCAGTCGTCGTTCCGGTCAAAGCCGGCTTCCGTGGTGTCTGTGCTGTTGTGTCCTGATACCATTGAGGCTATGAATTTGTGTCCTGATATCGCTGCAAAGCCGCCATTGCCAAAGTCGGCATTGTTGTTGTCAAAGATCCACCATGACTGCTGCGAGAATGAGGGGATGCCGGGCATCTCCACATCGGCAAAGCCGGCGATGAGGGCTTTGTCGCGGTCTATAAATGTCCAGTCGCCTATGCCCGTTGTGGCCCATGAGTCATAGGTCTCAAAGGTCTCGGTGACATCATAGGGGCGCGCTTTTGACGTGTCGGGCTCTTGCCATGACAGGGCCACTACGCCGTCGGTGTATGAGCCGGTGAGGGTCTCTACCGTGGGATATGAGGGCTTGAGGACCTCGGCGGTGACCTCGGCAGAGGTATTGTCGGTCGGGTGCTCGTCGGCGGCGTAGTCGATGGCTACGTGATAGGTAGCGGTGTCGTCGTCGGTGACGCTGCGGCTGTCGGTGAATTCAAACGTGTGCTTCTCGCCGATGGCCAGCGCCACGCCCGGCAGCGAAGCCACGGCGGCACCGTCGCGATAGAGGACAGCGTTGTAGTCGGCATCGACAGCTGTGGCGCCGGCGTTGACGATGTCAGCGGTGAGGCTATATAATTCGTCGCACTTCACTTTTGCGGGAGCTGTGAAGGCTGTGATCTGCAGGTCGCGGGCGTAGATATTGCTTACGGTGATGGCGTCGAGATGCAGGTATTCGAGGTTCTTGCGCTCGGCGGTGAAGGTGATGTTGACGCTCTTGCCCGCAAAGTCATACAGCTCGATGAGGGCCTTGTGCCAGCCGTTGTCGGGGGCGTAGGGCTCTATCGTCTTTGTCAGGGAGCCGTCGGTGGCGGTGATATTCACCGTGAGGGTGATGGGCTCGGTTTGGCTATCTACCACATTGTGAGTGTAGTAAGTAAGCACCGGCGCCGGCTCGTTGCTGAGGTCTATGTTGCCGATGTTGAGGCGTGCCGTGCCGCCCAGGGCGCCGGCGAGGTATATGAAGCCGTAGTCGTTATCTACCGAGGTGACGTCTGAGTTATAGTCTTCGGAGCGCTGCCAGTAGGTGTTTTTCTCAAGCGACTCTGATGAGTAGGGGTGCTCCTCATGGCCGCGCGGAAACGACAGCGTGAAGGGCATCGGGTAAGGGGTGCCCATAGCCACCGCGTTTGACTCGGAGCCATTGGCGGCGCCGGCTGTGGTCTTGGCGATGACGTTGTAGAGATAGAAGGTCTGGTCGCCGGCTTCGCTCAGCTCATCGGTGTAGTCGGTGGTGGTGATGTCGGTGGCTATCGTCTCATATTCGCCGCTATATTTGGGGCGGCGCTGCAGGTCGTAGGTCACTATGTCGGGGCTGATGGCGTAGCCGTCTTTGTCGATAGCGGGCGCTGCCCATGTGATGTGCGTGCTGATGTCGGAGCTGTTTGTCGCTGTCACAGCGGTGGCATCGCCGGGAATGTTGATGCCCACAAACATCTTTGCCGAGGCCACATCGCCGGCGCCGGCTTCGTTGTAGGCCACCACCGTGTAGGTGTAGAGGCCGCTCACGGCAGGCGTGTCGGTGTATGTGCACTCGGCGCCGGCGGTCACGTCGGTCATCGTGGTGATGATATCATTGTCGCGCTTGACCTCTATCTTGGTGATGCCTTGCAGTGCGTTGCCATCTTTGGTGAGCATAGGTGCGGTGAAGGTGATGACCGCCGATTTCTTGCCCGTGGATGAGGGGGTGATAGTGAGGTCGGTGACCGCTGCCGGTGTGCTCTGACCCACACCCTGCTCGATGCTGATCTCGGTGATGGCAAAGTAGCCGTTGGCGCCATTGTCGTGGATGCCGATGTAGTATGAGCCATCGCTCGGCACACTGATGGTGGCCGTGATGGTGTAGAGGCTGCCCATGGGTGCTTCGGGCAGTGTGGCATCTGCCGCCGTGAGCGCTGTCGTCATGGCTTCTACTGTCTTGCCCGTGCCAAGCTTTATCTCATAGGTGGTGGTGGCATAGAGCATTTTGATAAGTTTGAAGGTCGCCTTGTAGGTCTTGCCGGCCTCAAAGTCGATGTCGGGCGTGATGAGCCAATCGTCTGACGAATATTGTGACGGATAGCTCTGCGAGGCGCCTTTGATGCAATACACTTGGTGACGATCCACGGCCACGCCGTCTTCTTTTGACACTGAGAGGGTCGATGATGTCGTTGACCATGTCAGGCCGTCGTTGTCGCTGTCAACGATGGTAAATCCGTTGGCTGTCAAGTTGTAGCTCTTGCCCGCGGCGGTGCCCATATCCCAGCTCACGTATGTGCCTGACGCTGAGGCCGAGAGGCAGATGCCTGTCGCTGCTAACAAGGAGTAATAGAGTTTTTTCATTTGTTTTTTTGAAAATTGGTGATATTGTTATTTGATAAAGATTTTGCGTGTGAAGTGGCGAGCGCTGTCGCTGATGATATACACCCCGCTGCGGCTCACGCTCACAGCTGTGCCGCGCCCGATGATGCGGCCGGCGATGTCGCTGACCACGATGGGAGCGGTGGCCACGATGCGCATGCCGTCGATGGTGAGGCCGGCCTGCTGCTCCCTGTCGTGGAGCCCTGAGGTGGCGGCCGTGGTCACTACTATCTCGTTAGAGACTGCTGATGTGGCGGTGGCGTTGGCTGCCGTGATGGTGTAGGCATAGGTGCTCGCCGGCTGCAAGCCGCTGACGAGCACTGACGTGACATTGCCTGCATCGAGGCGGTCATAGCCCTCGAGTGTGTGGCGCACGATGGCGTGGCCGAGCTCCACGGCCACATCATCGATGGCGAGCGAGCCGCCCGTGGGCCGCACAAACGTCAGGCGCACCCGGCGCGCCCCGGCGGCGATAGCGCTGACCGTGTGGGTGATGCCGCCGGCCTCGGTAGTGATGGCGTAGGTGCCGCAGTCTTGCCATTGCTCGCCCACCAGCATTGCCACGGCCACCGTGCCGTCGACGCAGCCATTGCCGCGGCACCAGAATGATAGCCCCGTGATGTCGCGGTCATAGTGTGGTGATGTCAGCTCCTGGCCGTCGGCCGTCATGCGCAGCGATGGCGTGGCGGCACCGCTGTAGGCTGCCGTGCCGTAGTAGTCCTTGGCTGTCGATTGCCAGCCTTCGTCGATCGTGCTATCGTCAAAGGTGGCTGCATCGCCGATGGCATCGCCCGTCGTGAGCTGCTCCACGCTGATGAGGTAATGGTCAGCGCCCTCCAGGGCCTGCCAATTAGCCGTGAAGGAGATATCGGTGACATCGGTGGCCTCTAAGGCCGTCGGCACAAAGTAGTCGAGCGATGGCTCCCCGGTGGTCACGGCGACGAGGTCTGACGGCGTGCTCTCATAGCAGCCATCATCGGCGGTCACGGCGTAGGCATAATCGGTAGAGGGCTGAAGGCCGGTCACCTGCCACTGTGTGGCGCTGCCGGTGCTGACACCGTCGAGCCCCGTTATCGCCGCGGGGCTGTCGCCGGAGCAGTCATATACATATAGCAGATATTGCTTGGCTCCGGCCACCGGCTGCCACCGCGCCGTGAAGGCGTTTGCCGTGATATCCTCGGCCTCAAGGGCAGTAGGCGTGGCTATTGTCGCAGCGCCGCCATTGACGCGCAGCGCCACCACGCCGTCGGCGCGCTCGGTGATATCGCTCAGCGCTATGCCATACGATGCGCCGCTCCACGATGTCGGGGTCAGCGCCGTCACATTGCTCGTGCCCGGAAAGGGGTCGCCGGCGCGAGTCTTCTCCGACCGTTTGCCATCGGCCTCTATAAGGTCAATGTAATTGTGTGAGGAGGTGTTGTTGACGATGTTTTGGCTCCATACGTCTTCGTCATAGTCGATATGCCACACCAGCATGCCGTGGCCGGGGATATAGCTGTCCCAGCCTGCTTGCTGACGGTTTTCGATAAGATAGTACTCGTTGGCGCTGCCATCGCCGATGATATAAGCCTCGGCGGCCTCGCTGCCGAGCTGATGTAGCGACACGTTGCGAGCCTGTGTGCCTAATGGCTGCGGCGTCGTCCATCCCACAGCATAGCTCTCAAAGGCGGAGTACAGCGGCGGTGTGTTGCAGTCGTTGTTGTATGGGCCATAATCCATCACTGAGTATGCTCCGGGGGTAAACGAATTGGTGTATGACGTGGCATACTCGTCGGCCAGCCCTAATACGTGTGAGAATTCATGGACAAACGGACCTATGCCCACCGGCCTGAACCCTCCATCTACGATTGAGGTCTCCCATTCGTTGGAGCACGCATATTTCGACAGTATCACCCCGTCAAACGTGAATGTCTGCCCCGGATACGCCGAGCGCACATCCCACGAGTGGGGCCACACGCTGTCGCTGCTGCCGCCCGATGCTTCGCCGCGACCGGCATAGTAGATATATACATAGTCGATATAGCCATCATTATCGCGGTCATATTGCGTGAAGTCTATATCCGGGTTGAGGATGCGGCATGCCTCGATGGCCATTTGCTCGGGGGCGCTGTCTTGATCGTAGTAGTTGTTGCCGCCGTAGTATTTTTGGTCATGCGCCAGCGTCACCGGCCCATAGACATCAAATTCCGGCTCAAACATACCGCCCGACGATGCTATGAAATAGTCGCGGGCGCTGCCCGTGCCGCCGTAATCGCTGAACGAGGGCTCGTTGAGCATGCGGCTGAAGTAGTCCTGCGGCTCGGTCACATTAAATTTGACGTCGGTGTATTCGACAAGTATCACAAGGCCCTTTTGCTTGCCGAGAGCCGGATAGGTGGTGCCGGGGATGAGGCCCGGTGAGCGCCGCGACGTGCTGAGGGCGGCGGCGCGCCGCTTAGCTTCGGCGGCATCATCGACCGCTACATAGCTATCGCCCTGCTTGACGTAGCGCTGCCCGTCGGCAGTGGCGTAATAGTGATAATACTCATCGCCATAGAGACTTAGCGACAGCTCTGAGCCATCAGCAAGCGTGACAGTCTGATAGCTGTGGCGCGCGGGCAGTGCTACTGCGGCGGTGGTGGTGGTGGCGAGCACGATGGCCGCGCAGATACGTATGTTAGGCATTATTTGTGGGGCTTATATAGTATTGGAGATTCTGTCGTGGCATTTTTGCTGCAAATTTAGTGCTTTGCTCGGAAAATGCCAATATCCGAAGTGTTAAAATGACTGTTTTTTAACAATTAGCCGGTTTTTATGGCTTTTTGAACAGTGACAGCCTATAACGACAGCACCACGGCGGTGCCCTGCCGTGTCGGGTGGCAGGAGCTAACGCCGTGGTGATGTTTGCATCGTCGGGGGCTATGCCCCGTCGATGATGTTTATTTGCCTGAGGGCGTGGCGGTGTTGATGCTCGTCTCGGGCTCGAGACCGCGGTTGCGCAGCAGCGCATCTACGCTTGGCTCGCTGCCGCGGAAGTTGACATACAGCTTCATGGGGTCTTCGGAGCCGCCTTTCTCCAGCACGTTCTCCTTGAAGAGGCGAGCGGTGGCGGGGTCAAAGATGCCTTTTTCTTTGAAGAGCTCAAAGCCGTCGGCGTCAAGCACCTCGGCCCACAGATAGGTGTAGTAGCCCGAGGCGTAGCCGTCGCTGCCAAACACGTGCTTGAAGTAAGCCGGACGATAGCGGAACGTCAGCTCTGACGGCATGCCCAGAGCCTTGGCCACGCCGGCCTCAAAGGCGGCGATGTCAATATCTTTGTCGGTGTTGAGCTTGCCGAATTGGAGGTCCAGCAGCGAGGCGCCGGCCAGCTCGGCCGTGGCAAAGCCCTGGTTGTGAGTCGAGGAGGCTTGCAGCTTGGCGATGAGCGCATCGGGGATTACTTCGCCGGTGAGGTAATGGTGGGCGTATTCGCGCAGCAGCTCCGGCTCTAATGCCCAGTGCTCATGTATCTGTGAGGGCAGCTCCACAAAGTCGCGATCCACATTGGTGCCGGCCTGGCCTTTGTAGCGAGCGCGCGACAGCATGCCGTGCAGGCCGTGGCCGAACTCGTGGAACATCGTCTCCACCTCATCGATGGTCAGCAACGCCGGGGTGTCGGCCGTTGGGCGGGTGAAGTTGCCCACGTTGAAGATGATGGGGCGCGAGGCGCTGCCGTCGGCATTGACCCACGAGCCTTTGAACTCGCTCATCCATGCGCCCTGACGCTTGGAGGCGCGCGTGAAGTAGTCGGTCATAAACACCGCTATGTGCTCGCCCGTGGCGGCATCGGTAACGTCATATACGGTCACTTCGGGATAGTATTTGGGCGCATCGGGCATCTCGGTGAATTTCACGCCGTAGAGGCGCTCGGCCATCGTGAAGATGCCGCGGCGCACGTTATCCACGGCAAAGTATTGGCGCACCTCGTTCTCATCAAGGTCATATTTCTTCTGGCGCACCTTCTCGGCGTAGTAGTAATAGTCCCACGGTGCTATCTTGAAGTTGCCGCCCTCGGCATCGACGATGGCTTGCATCTCGGCCACTTCTTCTTTGACGCGCTTGACGGCCGGGCGCCATATCTTCATCAGCAGCTCTTCGGCGTTATCCACGGTCTTGGCCATGACGTTGTCGGTCATATACGAGCCGTAGTCCTTGAAGCCCAGCAGCTGCGCTTTCTTGGAGCGCGCTTGCAGTATCTTGTTGATTATGGGCAGGTTGTTGTACTCGCCTGACTGAGCCTGAGTGGTGTAGCCCTCATAAATCTTTTGGCGCAGCTCGCGGCTGTCAGCATATTGCAGCAGCGGCAAGCGGCACGGAGCGTGGAGCGTGAACACCCACTTGCCCTCGCCAAGGCCGCGGGCACGAGCCTCATCGGCGGCTTGGCCTATGCTCGAGGCGGGCAGGCCGGAGAGCTGCGACGGGTCATCGACCACCAGCCGGAAGGCGTTGGTAGCCGCAAGCAGGTTCTTGTTAAATTTGATGTATAGCTCGGCAAGCTCGGTGTTGATTTTCTTGAGCTGCTCTTTGCCGGCCGGGTCGAGGAGGGCGCCGTTGCGCGTGAATTGCTTGTAATATTCCTCCACGAGGCGCAGCTGGTCGGTGGCGGTGCACAGCTCGTTGCGGTGGTCATACACATATTTGATGCGAGCAAAGAGGACATCGTTCATTGAGATTTCGTCGCCGGCCTGTGAGTACAGCGGATAGGCCTCCTCGGCGATGGCTATCATCTCGTCTGACGAGTTTGACTCCTCGAGGGCCGCAAACACGTTCATCACCTTGCTCAGCAGAGCGCCGGAGTTGTCAAGCGCCAGGATGGTGTTGTCAAAGGTAGGTGTCGCCGGATTGTTGACGATAGCGTCAATCTCGGCTTTACGCTCGGCGATGCCTTGGCGCAGTGCCGGCATGTAGTCAGCGTAGGTGATATCGCCAAAGGGCGGTATCTCATACGGCGTGCTGTAAGCTGTCAAAAACGGATTTTGGTGCATAGCAGTGTCGGGGGTGGCTAATGCCGTCGGCGCGCTGATGGCGGCAGCCGCGAGCAGGGTTAGCAGTGGTTGTTTCATACCTGTCTTGTGCTTGGTTTTTATTTATTGTTATATTGTATTTTTATTTGTATCAGTATCTTAGGCTAAGCCCCATTATATCTTTGACAGTGTTGGCCGCCAAAGGTTTATTTCGTCTCGACCAGAAATTTTGTGGTCAGCGGGTAGTGGTCTGAGTAGGGGGCATCGCCACGCTTGATGCTCAGAGGCGTCACCTTGCCGCGCCACAGCACATGGTCGATGCGGAAGAAGAAGCGGTTGGCATGAAAGGTGATTGTGGGCCCGAACGCCAACGCCGGATACACCTGACGGAAGTCGGCATCGCCCAAGCGTCGCAGAGCATAGCACCCCGGCACATCGTTGAAGTCGCCGCAGATGATGGTGCGCTCGCCGCCGTAGTGCTTGACAAAGCGCAGCAAGTGCTCCACTTGCTGCTCGTGGGACAGCGCCGCGCTCACCACCTTGTCGTAGAGCCTGTTCTTGACCTGACGCAGCTCGGGCACACTGTCTCTCCCCAGCCGGGTCACTGAGCGATACAGCTCCTTGTCCCGGCCCGTGAGGTTGTACGACCCAAGGTGCAGGTTGAAGATATTCACCGGCTCGCCCTCCACCATGATGCGATATGCCGCCATGTCGCCGGCACCTTTGCGTATGTGCTTGAAGTCCAGCGGCAACGACTCCACCGGGTATTTCGACATGATGGCCTGGGTGTGGCCGTTGAGCAGCACATAGGGGTAGCGCCGGTGCAGCGAGTCAATCTGCGCGGCGGTCACGTGCCACCGCTCCAGCGCGCAAAAATACTCCAGCTCTTGCAGGCACACCACATCGGCGTCTTCGCGCAAGATATAGCTTATCGTGGGGTTGGTGCCGTCGGGATAGCTCTCGGTGAAGTCATTGAAGTCGGCCACGTTGTAGCTCATCAGGGTGAACACGCGCCGCTGCTGCTCGGGAGTGAGCGCCGGCTCGCCCCCGATGTTGAGCGGGCATAAATCCCACAGCGGACCAATGCACAGCGCTATCGCCCCTATCGCTATCAGCGACTGCCACCGCCACCATATCAGGTCAATGATGGCAATGACTACAGCCCCCACAGCCCATAGCGGCAAGGTCATCTGCAGCACCGCCGACACCGCAAGCTGCGACGGCCTCACATACCCGGCGTAGGCGCTCAGCAGCAGCCCCACAGCCACTACCGACGTCACCACATACATCGTGATGCCTACACCTCGCCGCCACCGCGCGTCGCGACGCTTGGCGCCTTTGCCGCCGCGCCCGCTGCTCGATGATGCAGCCGCCTTACGCCGGCCCTCGCTGTTGCCGCTGTTATTATTACTCATAGGAGTCGCAATTTATTATTTGATACGCCCCGAGATGTCAAACAACCGACGACGCTCGGCCGCGCTTAGCGATGCATAGCCCGAGTGGCGCACCTTATCAAGCAGGCGGTCAAGCTCCGCGCGGTCAGCGGCAGTAAACGGCGCCGAGGCCTCGCCGGCTCCCACTCTCCGCGCCCGCTCACGGCCTATCTTCTTGTTCAGCCCCACTACCAGGCCCGTGGCCGCGCCCGCCAAGTGGGCTATATTACCACCCATATTGGCGCCGGCAAGGCCGATGCCAAAGAGCACAAGCACCACGGCCACCACCCATTTGATTGCCACCTGGCCGATAATCATCATATTCACCTTCATGTCAGGCACACGCACCGCCAGCGCCACAGCCACGGAAATCACAGCTGCCGATGCCCCAAGCAGCACTCCGGCTGCCGAGCCCACCAACGGCCAAATGCACACATACGCAATGCCGCCAACGAGGCCCCCGGACACATACGCCGTGACCACCATACTACCCGTGCTCACCGACTCCAGCAATCGCCCGAAGCAGTAAAGCCACACCATGTTAAACAACAGATGCACCACATTGGCGTGCGACACCATATACAGCAACGCAGTCCACGGGCGCGTCAGCACCGACAGCGGCGACGACGGAAGCGCGAACTGCGACACCCACAGCGCCGCGTCACACCCCAACAGCGGAGCTATAAGGCTGCCGGCGGTCAAGATGACAAACACAGCCACGTTGACTGTCAGCAATCTGTTGACAGTCTTGCCCCACAGGGCTTTCTTTATGTCGTTAGCCTTCAAGATGTTTCAGAAAAACCAGCGGTTATTAAACAATCCCTTGCGGCGCCAATAGATTATCATCGCCAAGCCAAACAGCATGCCGCCCAAGTGAGCCAAGTGAGCCACATTATCTACACTGCTGCCGCCGCTGATACAATACAACAGCTCTATCACAGCATAGCCCGCAACCATCCACTTCGCCTTGATGGGAATGGCAAAATACAGATAGATGGGCTGATTGGGAAACAGCATACCAAAGGCTAAGAGCACGCCATACACCGCTCCCGATGCCCCGACCATGGCTTGATTGACAAGGGCATTGAGCGTAGCTAATGTCGGGTCGGCATAATTTAATCCCTGCTGCAGCAACTGACATCCGTTGCTGATGATATAATCATACTCTGCCGGGCTGAACAGCTCCACATAGCGGCTGATGCTGATGGCAAATGCCCCCATCTGGGCCAAGCCCGCAAAGATGCCGCACGAGATGTAGTAAAACAAAAATCGACTTGCACCCAGCGACCGCTCTATGATGCCGCCAAACATA
>JBJEDF010000082.1:3754-4815 GCA_051871765.1 Muribaculaceae bacterium | reverse complement strand
GTTCGGTTAGGGTTCGGTTAGGGTTCGGTTAGGGTTCGGTTAGGGTTCGGTTTATTGTCATTATGTGCTGGTGTCCTGACAAAGCTGCCGCAAGCGGTCCTCGATAGTGACTTGGCTTACGGATGCCTGCATGTCGATATCTACGGTCTTCATCTTGGGTGCGATGTATTGTGCAAATTTCTCCATGATAGCTATGCGCGTAGCCGGGTCAAGCTCTTGGATGTCTTCTTCGAATTGACCTGAGTCGATGTATGAGTTCCAGCAGTCAGTGATGATTTGCCGCATTGAGGAAGTTGTTTTGTTGGGTGTGCCTTTGGCGCGTCCGCCGAGACGTCCGCGGCCATCGTTTTTAGGTCGTGCCATACTGTAGTAGTTTTTATTAGTTATTGAAGATTTTCTTGTTCGTGTCACAAAAGTTAAAACTCATATGCAAAGATAGTGTAGTAATTTTGGGCATCTAATTTAATTTTTGAAACACACACTATGTTAGGAGCAATATTAGGCGGAGCCCTTGGGGCAGTTGGCAGCATCTTTGGCGGCATCATGGCGAGTTCTGCCGCCAAGAAGCAGAAGAAGTATCTGGAGCAACAGCAGAAGGAGAACCGGGCGTGGTACAATCGCCGGTATAACGAGGATGTGACGCAGCGCGCAGATGCGCAGCGCGTCTTGACGCAGCTTGGCGAGAACCTAAAGGCAAGCAATAGAGCGGCAGCCGGTGTGTCGGCGGTGATGGGAGGCAGCAGCGAGACAGCAGCCGCCACCAAGGAGGCTAATGCCAGGGCGATGGCTGATACAGCCGCAAATATTGTAGCCAAGGGCGAAGCGAACAAGGATAATGTCGAGGCGCAATATCGTCAGCGCGACAACGCTATCCAAGACCAGTTAATGGGCGTTGAGGCACAGCGTGCGCAAGCAATTGGCCAGGCTGTTAGTGGCGTAGCGAGTGCAGCCGGAAGTATCGCCGGCTCGTTTGCCGGTGGCAGCGGCTCTGGCACTAATGCTCAACAGACTATCCCTAACAAATAAACGTGCAAGCTATGACGACACAAGAGGCGCAACAG
>JBJEDF010000082.1:0-3654 GCA_051871765.1 Muribaculaceae bacterium | reverse complement strand
CAGCAACAGCAGCAACAGCAGCAACAGCAGCAACAGCAGCAACAGCAGCAACAGCAGCAACAGCCGACGCAGCAACAGCCGACGCAATCATCTAATAGCCCGGATAAATCATTGTTGGCCCCGCGAGGTGCCAAGCCTGTAGAGCCTATTGTTGACGAGGAGGATATCTATCGTCAACAATACGAGCAGAATGCTAAGGATTATCGCAACTCCATGGATAGGTCAGTGCAAATACTCAGAGACGCGGCGGATAGATACCCCGTGGAGACAGAAGAGGCTCGGAAGACAAGAGAGCGCAAGGAGCGCTCACGGCGCGTGATATCAGCCGTCAGCGATGGCATACGTGCATTATCCAATCTATGGTTTACCACGAAGTATGCTCCGAATATGTATGACGAGCGCCAGTCGTTGTTCGCAAAGGAAGATGCGCTCCAGGACAAGCTTAAGAAGCTGCGCGATGACAACAAGGCGGCTCACGATAAGGCTTTAGAGCGCGCATCAGAGCTTGAGGCTGACAAAGTAATTGGGCTGCAAGACTTGGCTGATAAGTATGATAAGGCCAAGAGTGCACGCGAAGAGGCTAAGCGTGAGCGCGAGTTATATCCGCTGCGGTATGAGAAGGCGCAGCATGACGCGGTAGGTGCCGGTTATAAGGCCGATAAGGCGAAGTTTGACGCCAATAGGGCGGAGGTGCTGGCCGCCAATGAGCCTACCAATCAGCAGAAGCAACAAGGGCTTCTTGACGCCAGGACCAACAAAGAGAGGCAGGCGGCTCAACACTATCGCGACATGAACTTGGGTAAGGCTCGCACTTTCTGTGGAGAGACATACTATAATGCCGACGACTACAAAAGGGCTGTAAAGCAGAAGGCTGCTGAATATGGGATACCATACGAGCAGGAGATAGACACACAGTATGGCTCACACAAGCGTCCTCGCAATGTTGACTCGGTAGCCGCCGAAGTGCAAAGCGCATGGGAGGAAGAGCAAGAAGGCGGCTGGGGCTCAACTTTGTAGAATAACGAATAAAACACACACAATGACAATATCAAGACAGAGGCTGAGGGAGATATACAACGTGGTTAAAGATAACGGCTATCAAGGCGACTACGAGGGCTTTGAGGCGAAATTTTCTGACCACGACAATCAGAATAATTACCAGTATCGCCTGCGCGTATTTGCTACGATGCGAGGTCACGGTGCTACCGATGCTGCAACCTACGATGACTTCATGAAGTCGCTGCAGCCGCAACCAGCGCAGCCGAAACCGGCAGCGCAGCCGCAATCGGCGCAAAAGCAGGCACCGCAAGCACCACGGTCAACACGGCAGAGCTCCGATAGCAAGCCTGTCGCCAATACTGAGCAGACGCAGCAGCAGGCTGATACTATGGCCAATCTGCAATCGTGGCATTCACTGATGCAGCGTATCGCACCCAACACGCAGACGCAGCCGAAGTCTGACGACAATAGCACAGCGCCTTTGCCTCCGGTGCAACTAACACCGGCGCCTCAGTCGCCGCAAACTCCGACGTGGAAGCCGACGCAGAAGCAGAGGGCTATGATGGCGTCAGAGGTGCAGCGCATGACCGACGATGCTGTTGCCGGTATTAGTGGCGGCAGCGAGCGTGTGGCGCGTGTGGTGCGGACCGGAACACCTGAGTGGCGCGAGCAGCAGCGCCTCGCCGAGCAAGCAGCGCGTATGGCAGGTGCAGACGTAAGCCGACCACTTGCCTTCCCCGGAGCTGCAGCAGATGAGGCTGCCAAGGGCGGCAATGGCAAAGATGCTGATAGCAGCGAAGATATGCACAATATATTCGCGCCGCGCATGAGCTCGCAGGTTGTGGGTCATAAATACGACAAGGATGGCAACGTCAAAGCAATATGGCAGCTCGGCAATGGTGATTTAACTACCGACCGCACACAGGTGGCGATAGCCGAGTTTGCAGCGCGTCAGGCTCGCCAGGCTGATAAGTTTGCGGCGCGCATGAAGGCCAACGGCCTTGACCCGTCTAAGGAGGAAGACGTGCAGAAGCAAGCGTCCATCGACCAATTCGACGTTAACCACGCAGAGCTTATCAAGCGCCAGGCCACACTCGAGGCGGAGCTGCAAGAGCTATATCGCCGCCGCGAGCAGGAGGAGCAAGAGCGAGCCTCTAAGCGTAGTTGGTGGCAGGAGATAGGCCATGCAGCTAATGAAGCGAACCGCAATATGCACGCCACACCCGAACATGTGGAGTTCCCAATAGACGCCGCCATTAGAGACAAGCAGGCAGAGCTTATCAAGATTGAGCGCACACTCAGGCGAGAGCGTCAGGCAGCATCGGCGGCTGATGGCAATTGGTTCAGCAACCTTTTCAAGGGTATAGGCAGCGCACTTACCGATATTGATACTTATACATTTGGCGCATATAGCGCCTCTGCCAACAAGCGCATCAACGACGCCATAGAGGCAGGCGGCACAGCTACCGAAGGGCAGAAACAGCTACTGAACACAGCTGCAATTGCGCAAGAGCAGCAAGACCAGATAGGCGGCCTCGGCATGTATGACACCGGCGCTTTTGTCGGCAGCATGATGCTCACGCCGGAGATGTGGACCGGTGTCGTTGCCGGCAAGCTCATGTCTGTACCCATGGGCAGGCTTTTGTTCGGCAAAGTTCCCAAAGCAGTGGTAGAGCGCATGTTGCCAAGCGCGCGATTATGGAAACGCGCGGCGATGGCAACAGGAAGTGGTGCTGCCAACTTCGCCGCTTTTGAGGGCGCGGGTAACGTGCGCCAGCAGCTCATCGAGGGCGGTGATTTCTCGGTTGGAGATGCCGTGCATAGCACGGTACGAGGTGCAGCTCTCGGTGCAGCCACCGGCGTAGTGGGCACTTTGGTGGGCAACGTAGGAGATAAGGTCGTTAAGGGCGTCAAAAGCACGCCCGGCAAGGCTGTCTCTTGGCTTGGCAAGCATGTAGTCAGCGCTGTGGCCGAAGGTACGATCTTCGCCGTGCCGCAGTATTTCGACTCGAATAATACGATGGACTTCTGGGATGTGGAGGCAGAGAATATATCAATGATATTCGGCATGAAGCTCGGCAACAAAGCGATGGGCGCCGCCAAGATGGCATCATCTCCGATGAAGACCAGCCAGCGACTGAAGAGCTTGCTCAAGGGCGATGGCGAGACGACATTTTCGCAGAGGTTGAGAGCGGCTATAGAAGCCAGCCCCGTCAAGCTAACTCAGACGGATTGCAACGAGCTTGCAGCTTATGGCTATGGCAATGTAGAAGCAATGTTTCGCAGACGTAGAGGAGCTATTCGCGATGAGGGTGGCCGGCGTTCAGTAACTGCTAATTACGCAGATAACATCTATGACGCCATTAGGTCGCTTATGTCTGACCACAACGTCAGCGAGGCAGTAAGGGCTAAGGTGTATTATATCGCTACCGGCCATACTTTGCCGATGAGCTCAGTAATGGGATGGAATGTTGCGGAGAACAATGGTAAATTCATTGTAGAGGCAACCGGCTTTGATGGTCGAGTGATTGTTCGCAACACTTTCGACAATCGCGCAGACGTTGACGCCCAAGTGGATAAGATACGTCACCAGGTAGAGCTTAACCCAACTTTCACCCTTATGGGATGAGTTTTCGTTGTGGGTCAGGCGGTTAG
>JBJEDF010000081.1:0-24442 GCA_051871765.1 Muribaculaceae bacterium | reverse complement strand
TTTGCTTTTGCTACAAAACATAGATAACCATGGGCAAAAGTAATCATTTTAGCGGACAGGAATATTGCAAAGCGGGACTTATTGCAGAGGCAGCAATAGCGAGGGGCACTACCGGCAGATGATATACATCATATTCACGCTCGCGGGCTACTACGTCGATGTGGAGGTGCATACATCTAAGGGCTGCGTGGATATGGCCATGCACACAGCCTACGCGCTATATCTCATCGAGCTGAAAATCAAGGCCTCGGCCGCCGGGCGCTCCGCCAAATCGACATCCGTGGCTATCCGCGCGTTTTGCCCTGCTTAAGCTACCCGTCATCAAGGTGGGCATCAATTTAAGCAGCGGCGAGCGCACTATCACCGAATGGCTCATTGACGACCCTCGCAAAGCATAGCCATACCGGCATTAACGAGGCCGCATCAATTAGGTCTATACACCAACGTGGCCGAGGGTGACTCGAAGATATCCGTAGCCACGCGCCTCACATCGTCGAGGGTCATTGAGCGCTGTCGCGCCGGCTGCTCGTTGAAATCCTCGCCTTTCATCACCGCATCGGCCAGGCTCTGAGCCAAGGTGTCGGCGCGCAGGTTGGACATCCGGTAATTTGTCTCATACCGGCGTATGGCGCGCTCCAGCTCGTAGGGCGTCACAGCGCCGGACTCCTCCAGCTTGCGAGCCTCGCGCATCAGCAGCGTCTCGGCACGCTCCTCTGCCTCCGGGCCTTCCTCGGCAAGCAACGCCGTCAGCAGCAACGCGCCTTCGTGCATATATCCTTGTATGCACGCATCGGCCGATGCATACAGCCCCGTGCTGCCAAGCACTAAGTTTTGATAAAAGCGCGATGACTGCCCCGACGACAAAATATCGGTAATGACATCTGCCACAAAATAGTCATGCGAGCCATAAGGCTGCATGGCAAATGCCTTGATTATCATCGTCTGCGGCACGGCGCCGCTCACCACCTTGCGCACATCGGCCGTAGGGAAGCCCGGCTCCGGCAGCCTGCGGGGCGCGATGGCGCGGCGCGGCAGATCGCCGAACCATTTCTCTACCAACGCATGGGTGTCCTCAAGGCTGATATTGCCTACGATTGACAGCACCGCATTGTTGGGCGCATAATGCTCGGCAAACACGCGCCGCACATCATCATTAGTCACGCGCGCTATATGGCTCGGCTCAAGGCCTATCACCGGCCACGAATAGGGGTGTTCCGGAGCATACAGCATGGCGCTCAGATGATGCATCGCATCGCCGTAAGGCCGGTTGAGACACTGCTGCTTAAACTCCTCGATGACCACTGAGCGCTGCACGCGGAGCGCCTCCTCGCTCATGGCCAGCCCCAGCATGCGGTCGCTCTCCAAGCGCAGCGCCACCTCGATGTTTTGCATCGGCACCACATCGTAAAAGTTGGTATAGTCCTTTGATGTCCACGCATTGTTGACACCCCCGGCGCGCTCCATCTCGCCATCAAAGTCCGGCACATTGACGGAGCCGCCAAACATCAGATGCTCAAACAGATGGGCCACGCCCGTGAGCTCACGGCTTTCATCGCGCGAGCCGGTGTCATATAGCACATTAACAACAGCCATCGCCGCTGATGGCTCGCGGCGATGCACTACTCGTAATCCGTTTGGCAGGGCAAACGTTGTGTAATCTATCATTACCCTATTTCAATACTTGCATTGACAAGATGCGCACATCATCTTTGGGGCGGTCATCGCTGTTGGTGGCCACTTGCTCGATGCTGTCAATCACCTCCATGCCCTCAATGACCTCGCCGAAGACGGTGTAGGCATTATCCAGGTGGGGGGTACCGCCTATGGTTGTATAGGCCTGCTTCATCTCCTCGGTGATGGTCAGCGGGTGGGCCTTGACCTCTGCCTCGGTCTGTGCTATCAGCTTATCTTGCAAGGCCTTGAGCCCGGCACGGTCGCCGGCGCGCTGCATAGCTATGATTTCGTCGCGATGGTTTGCCGCAAGGCCGTTGAATACCGTCTGCATCTGCTGATTGGCCATGTATTGCTCCATCTGAGCCATCTCGGCGGGCGTCACGCGCTTGCCGGTGACTACATAAAACTGCGAGCCCGACGAGCGCTTCATAGGATTGACCTGGTCGCCCTGACGCGCAGCCGCCAATGCTCCGCGCTTATGGAAATGCTTCGGGAACACGATCTCGGCATCGAGGGTATAATCCGGGCCGCCGCTGCCCAGACGCTGACCGGGCTTTGCGGTCTTAGAATCGGGGTCACCGGCCTGCACCATAAATTCCTTGATCACGCGGTGAAACAGCGTGCTGTCATAGTAGCCTTCCTTGGCAAGTTTCAAAAAGTTGTCGCGATGCTTTGGGGTGTCACCATAAAGGAGCACGGTAAAGTCGCCCTTGGTGGTCTTCACTAACACGCGTGCTGACGCGGTGTCGGTAGCTGTGGCTTGTGTCATAGTTGCTGTGGTGTCTTTGTCTGTCTTGGCTCCGGCATCTGCTGCGCCCGACGCGCCGCAAGCGGTCATGGCCGCAAATGCTATCGCTATTGAAAAAAGTTTTTTCAACATTTCACTGACTTTTGTATTGTTCTTATGTGTTGTTGCTTAATAGTTTGCATTGCTCACGCGGGCGAGGCCTCACAGGCTCTCGGCCTTGGGATAGAGGCGCTTGTAGATACGCCGGAAATTGTCGTCGGTGGCTATCAGCTCGGCGGCGCGGCTTTGATAATCCTCGCCGTAGATTGACGACATCACGTCGGGCAGATACTTATGCTCGCGGTCGCGGTCGATAGTCGCCGCCACAAGCTCCTTGATTGCTGCCGCATAGTGCGCGCTGTCGATAGCATGGAGGTAGCGTGCCGCGCTCGCTAAAAACTGGCCGTTAAGATCCACGCGTATCATATTCTCCACCAGCCAAGGCAGGTCGCCATCTATATCGTCGATATTATTGGCTATATACTCGTAGGTCTGCAGCCCGTCGCTGTCAGCCTTGAGCGCTTTTTCTTGCTGTTCGGTCATCATTGTCTTGTCACACTGAAATTTTATGTCTGAACTGTTCTTTGATAGTATCTACCACATTGATTACGTAGTCGCCCGTCTTCTCAAGCACACCCACGATATCCATATAGTAAATACCGGCCTGATATTCATAGTGGCCCGAATTGATATTCTCGATATTAGCGGAGCGCAGCGTATTGCGCATATTATTGATTTCGCGCTCTTTGTTGTACGAATCGATAATCGAACGCTCGCCCACATTCTCGATATCCGAGAGCTCGCTCACCATCATTGCCATCGCCTGCTTGATATATTCATACATGGTGTCGATGTTGGTGTATATCTCTTCGTTGAACGTCACGCCGCTCTCCACCTTGCGCATCAATATCTTACCCACGCCCATGCAGCAGTCGGCGATGCTCTCTATCTCGCTGATGATGCCGAGCATCGCGGCGATGCGCAGCTTACCCTCATTGGATAGCCTGCCCTCGGCACACCGATTGAGATACTGCGCGATCTCCAACTCCATGCGGTCTGAGATGTCCTCATACTTCTCAAGGCGCGAATACAGCTTGTTGAATTCCTCGCTCTTCTCTTTGGTGTGGATCAGCGTCTGCGCCATATCCATCATGCGGCCCACGCGCTCGGCATATACATACATTTCTTTTTCTGCCTGGGCTATATTGAGCTCGGAGGCGTTGAGAAGACCGCGCGAGATAAATTTCAGCGTGAACTCATCATCATCGCGATGCTTCGACGGCACTAAGAATTCTACGATGCGCACATACAGCTTGGTCATCCATATCATCACCATCACATTGACGATATTGAACGTGGTGTGGAATATTGACAAGCCGAACGACACGCTCATCTGCATCTTTGCCACTGCCGCCAGTGCCGGATGCCCGGCCGGCAAGCTATTGTCAAACAGATGGTTATACACCTCCGGCGCCGATTTCTCAAGGTCGTTGACAAAGCCATACAGCGCGTCGGGGTTGCCCTGGCCGATCGACTCGGTGAGCCACGAGTTAAACTCGGCAAACGGCACAAACACACACAGGCACCACAGCGTGCCCAGCACATTGAATAGCAAGTGACCCATGGCCGTGCGTTTCGCCGCCACGTTACCGCTCATCGACGCCAACAGTGGCGTTATCGTGGTACCGATATTACTACCTAACACCAGCGCGCACGCAAGGTCAAAGGATATCCAACCCTTGCTGCACATTATCAGCGTGATGGCAAACATCGCCGCCGACGATTGTATCACCGCCGTGACGATAAGGCCCACAAGCGTAAACAGCAGCACCGACCTAAAGCCCAGCGACGCATACTCACGCAGGTAGGCAAACATCTCGGGATTATTCTGCAAATCAGGCACATAGCTGCTGATCATATCCAAGCCCATAAACAGGAACGAGAAGCCCACCAAAAACTCGCCTATGGACTTGGCCTTGCTACGGTTGGTAAACAGCAACACCACTGCCAGAGCTATCAGCGGCAATATCATCAGCGAGATATTCACCTTAAACCCGAAGATGGAGATGATCCACGCCGTAAACGTTGTGCCCACATTGGCGCCCATGATGACGGCCATTGACTGGGCAAGCGTCATCAAGCCCGCATTCACAAAGCTCACCACCATCACCGTCGAGGCCGACGAGCTTTGTATCAACGCTGTTATCGAGCAGCCCGTCAGCAAGCCCGCAAAGCGGTTGCGCGTCATCGCCGACAAAATATTACGCAAGCGGTCGCCGGCAGCCTTCTGTAGGCCCTCGCTCATCACTTTCATGCCGTACAGAAACAGGCCTACTGCTCCTAACAAGCACAAAAAATCCATTATACTGTATTCCATCGTAAGTGGTGGTGTAACTGTTGGTAAAAAATGTTGTTTATGTAATTATTCGCAAAGTTAAGAATTTTTTCTTAATCCGCTAAAAAAACGCTAATTTTGCATCATGAAGATTTTACTTATCGGCGATGCCAGCAACTATCACGCCTGTTTGGGCGACGCTCTGCGCCGCCTCGGCCATGACGTGACCGTTGCCTCATCGGGCTCTCGGTGGATGCATACCCGCCGCGACATCGACCTCTCAAGGCCGCTCCCGGGCAAAGCCGGCGGAGCTCTCCTCTCCCTCAAGCTCGCCGCTTCGGCAAGCCGCCTGCGCGGATTTGACATTGTGCAAATCAGCAACCCCGTCTTCGTAGAGCTTAGGCCGCACCGCGTCAAGAAAATCTTCAATGACCTCCGACAATACAACGGCGCCGTATATCTCACCGCCCTCGGCGTCGATGTGCCTTATTTCCGCATGTGCTGCGACACGGCATGCCCGCTGCGCTACAACGACGTCTTCGACCTCCGCGCCGCAAAGCTGCGCATCCGCCAAGAGGATTGGCTCAACGAGCCCCTCGTCAAGCTCAACGACTATGTGTACAGCCACATCGACGGCGTTGTCACCGCGCTCTATGAATACCACCTCTCGGTGGAACGCATCCTCCCGCCCGACAAGATTGCCTACGCCGGCATTCCCATCGACACCCTCAGCATAAAGCCACGACCCATTGCCCCCGATGGCCGGAAGATTTCCATCTTCCTGGGCCGACACAGCTATCGCATGGCCGAGAAGGGCACCGACATCCTTGAGAAAGCCGCGCGCATCGTGGTGCAGCGCAATCCCGACACCTGCCGCCTCGACATCGTCGAAAACCTCCCTTACAGCGAATACCTGCTACGGCTGCGCTCCGCCGACATAGTCCTTGACCAGCTCTACTCTTACACTCCGGCCACCAATGCCCTCCTCGCCATGGCTCACGGGCAGGCCGTAGTCTCCGGCGCCGAGCCCGAGTATTATCGCTTCATCGGCGAAGACGCCCTGCACCCCATCATCAACTGCAGCCCCGATGACAGCATCGACGCCATCGCCGACACTCTCGAGCGCGCCATTGCCGACAGGGCCCTGCTCCGGCGACGTGGCCGCGAAAGCCGCGAGTTCGCCGTCAAGCACAACGACAGCATCACCGTGGCCCGCCGCTTCATCAATTTCTGGACACGATAACCCCTCCCCTCTCACTCATCAACTCATCAGCTCCTCCACTCGCCATGACTCTCGACATCACGATATGCACCTACGGCCCCGACGGATTGAAACGCGCCGCCGCCATGATTTTGCCCCCGATGCCGGGAGTGGGCTACATCATCTCCTGGCAGATGCCCGGCGCGACGTCGGCCCTGCCGCTGCCGCCCGCGCTGCAGCGCCCCGACATTCGCGTTTCGCAAATCGACTCAATAGGCCTCAGCGCCAACCGCAACAATGCCATCAGCCTCGCCACGGCCGACATCATATACATCGCCGATGACGACATCTGCATTTATCCCGACGGTCTGCGCGCCGTGCTTGACACGTTTGAGGCCATGCCGCAGCTCGACATCGCCGCCCTCCGATACGTAGGCACCGACGCTAAGCGATACCCCGACGCCGCCTTTGACCTGCGCCGACCTCCGCGCGGCTACTACCTCTCATCGATAGAGCTATGCTTCCGCCGCCGTGTCTTTGACAGCGGCCTGCGCTTCAGCACCCTCCTGGGCATCGGCGCCCCGGTGCTCGGCGCCGGCGAGGAGGCCAACATTGTCCACCGGGCGCTGTGCCGTGGGTTTGTAGGGCGTTTCTTCCCCATCACCATTGCGCGCCACGACGGCCTATCTACCGGCAACCACGACTTCAACCCGCGCGCCATCATGGCCGAGGGTGCCTCGCACTCTTATCTCAACAGATACCTCGCCCCGGCAAAGATGCTCGTCGCGGCTTATCGCCACAAAAAAAGCCTCTCAGCCACGTTGCGCTATTACCGCTTCATGCTGAAAGGCTATGTCTATGGTCTGAGACACTTCCGCCGCAACGGCGACGAGCGTCGCTAAAACTTCAGGCTCACGCCGGCGAGGCCATGCACCCCGGCTGACGGCAGTCCGGGATAGATGTCATAGCGATGCCCGAGTATATTCTCACCGCGAGCATACACTGTCACCTTCTCATTAATCTTATATGTAGCGCCTAACGCCAGCTCGCTCACTGACCCGAGCTCTTCTATCTTGGGCGTGCCGGCTGCCATCTCATCGGGCGTAGCGCTATAGATGCGGCGGCTGCCGCGGTAGTTATAATCCACCTTGATGTCGAGGCGCTCTATCGGGTGCACAGTCACGCCGCCGCTCACCACTATCTTGGCGCGGTCGCGCCACAGGTAGTAGCCTTGGTCATATTTCTGAGGCGCGCCTTCCACACCGGCATACACCTCAAAATAGCGCTTATGCTCATAGCTCAGACGCGCGCCATAGTGAAAGCCTTTGAGGTTGACGCTCGCAAACATGGGTGTCACACCCTCGCCAAAGGCCATTATCGGCATCAGCCAATCGTTGGCCACGGCATAGCCGCCCTTGAGCTCGATGCCAAAGCCGCCAAACCGACCTATGTTGATGCCGGCATCTACGGTAACGGGCACATGTGAGCGGCCATACACCCACGCCGACGGCATAAACGGCGTGTAGTCATACAGCGACCGCAATGTGTTGAGATGCTCGCCACCGCCCAGGCGCACATACACGCCGCACTGCGACGCCGCATCGAGGCCCAGCACCACATCGGGCGCCACATGAAATTTCTTGCCCTCGCCGCCGGTAGAGATATCTATCTTGGCGCCTAAATTAGCGGTAAAGCGCTGATATTTAATCTTATAGTATGGCATGAGGCTGATGACGCCGAGCGTGGGCCGCTGCACCGTGGCGGCGCTCGCCTCGCCATAGTATGTAGGCAGCCCATCGTCGCTGCTCACAAAGTCGGCACTCAGTTTGAGGCCGGCTATCGGCTGCCCTTTTTCGCTCAGATATGCCACCGTGCCGCTGCCGCTGATACGCGTCTCTGACGCGCCCGGAGCGCTCACTCCGGTGCCGAAAGCCGCTATGGGCATCTCCTTGCTGAAGCTCATCACGCCCACGCCGGCATTGACACCATAGCCCACGCGACCCACCTGCGAGGTCCACGCCGCTGCGGCATCAAAGCGCGTCACATTTTGCTTATATTCAGCGCCGTAGAGCGGATTGCCAAGAGCCGTGTAGCCAAAGTCGGCATCTATGCCCAGCGCGCTCACGGTGCTGAAGTGATGGGTAAAATCGGCTGAGACGCCCACACTGTGGTTCTTCACCTTAGGCTTGGCACCGGAGGCATCGGCATACCCGTCATATTGGCTGCCGCTATATTGGGCATGAAGCCCCAGTGAGGTCTTATCGTTGTCGATGATGCGATAACCCGCCGTGGCGCCGATATTCAGCAGTGGGAAATAGCCTATTGCCGCATAGCCGCGATAGGGGCTGCGAGGGGGTATGCTGCTGTAACGTGCCGGGTCGAGGCGCGCTATCAGCGCCGTCAGCTCTGACGCATACGAGTATTCGGCATACGACAGCTGCGTCGGTGTCACCGGGCGGGTTACCATCTCGGGCACCACGCCGCTGAGGCGCGTGGCGGCGCGCTCCTGAGGCTCCACCGTGCGCTCTACTACCACCTCGGTGTGCAAATCTTCAGCCGTGGCTGTCATTATCGCCATGACGGCCGCTGCCGCCACATAGACTCGTTGTTTATTCTTATTCATTACCTTATATTGTAGTGCGTGTTGTAAGTCATTGTTTATCATCTTGATGATAGCGGCCTTGTGAGCATTATCTGTCGCGCAGGCGCTTGTCTATCATTTCCTTTATGTCGGGTTCTTTGCCCGGATAGTTCTCGCGCAGTGATTGCAGATACTCGCGCGCCTCAAAGGTCTTGCCCTCGGCGGCATACACATCGCTGAGCACGATGAATGCCCTCGCCAGCCAATAGGTATGCGACGTGCCGGAGTCAATCAGCTTCTCCACCGCCGCCTTGGCCTTGCCATAGTCTTTTGCGGCAAGATAGCTCTCGCCCAGCGCCACACATGACCGTGCTCCATACTCGGCATCGGGGCGCGCTGACAGCTCGGTGAGGATGCTGCGAGCGCCGGCCGCGTCGCCTCTGTGTCTGAGTATCTCGGCCTTGGTGTAGGCGGCTTCGTCTTTATCCTCCGACCCGGTGGTCGATGACGACAGCAGCGCATTCGCCGCATCAAAGGCTTCGTCATAGCGCCCCATGGCCATTGCGCTGCGCATCACGCCGGCGCGTGCCGCATTGAGCACCGTCGATGACGAGGCGCGCTCGGCAGCGGCCTTATAGCTCTGAAGGGCATCGTTGGCTCGCCCTTTGTCGAGGGCGGCGTCGCCCGCCACCAGGTAGGCAGTCTCGGCCACTCGGTTGTCGGGATAGCGGTTGATGATTTGTGAGGCATACTGTGCGGCCTCGCTCATATTGCCGTTGTCGCGGGCGTCTTCGAGCAGATAGCCCAAGGCCTGCGCCGCATATCGCCCTGTGGGATAGCGATCTACGTAGGCGCGCAGCTTGGCGGTGCTAAGGTCGTTGAGATACTGCTTCTCGGCGGCTTCGTAGGTCAGCTTATCAGCCTCGGCGGCATCAAATCTCGGCGCATTGGCCACGCCGGAGATAAAGGCGGCATACTCATCGAGGGTGCCGTCGTCAGCGCAGATGCGCTTGAGCGCCTCGGCAGCCTCGGCGGCCTCATCTGACGTGGGATAGCGGCGTATCACATCTTTGTAGGCCTCCACGCCCTCGCTCTTGCGCCCGGCATTGATCAGCGTCAGTGCCATCTGCAGGTAGCCCTGTCGGCCTTGTGTCGTCGAGGGATATTCTTTCACCAGTCTGCGATACACCTCGATAGCGCCGGCGTTGTCGCCAAGCTGTATATAGCTCTCGGTCATCTCCAAGAGGGCATCGGGCATCAGCGTGCTCTGCGCAAACTCTTGCTCGAGGCGTTTCAGGCCCGCTATCTTGCCTTTATGGTCGCGGTTATAGCCTTTCATGAGTGCCTGCATAAACAGAGCATAGTCGCCGGCCTCTACATTTTCTTTATAAGCCTTGCCATACAGCTCTGATGCTGCGCTGAAGTCTTTGCTCATATATTTGATATCGCCTAAGCGGTTGTAGGCATCGGCCACCACCTCATGGCCCAACAGCTTGCCGGCGCCTGCCACTTTGTTGAAGCTGACCTCGGCGAGGCTGTATTCCTTGCGCGCAAAGCGTGCATAGCCTAAGTCATAGCGCGCCACGGCGCGGTTACGTTCTGACCCGTAGCTACCGTTGAGATATTCGTTGAGTCGCTTCACGGCGCCCTCATAGTCGCCCGTGCGATACATCGCCTCGCCGAGGGTCAGCGACGTCTCGGCGCCTATCGCCGCGTCGTAGCCCTTCAGCGCCTCGGCCTGCTTGAGGTAATCCACCGCCACGGCATCGTGTCCCGCGCCCATTGACCGCAGACCTAAGGTGTAGAGTATGCGCTGCTTGGCGCCAAGCACCTCATCGGTGGGGGCGCTCATCCGCCGTATCGCGCCGAGTGCTCCCTCGTAGTCGTCATCGGTGAGGTAGCCCGTCACGATATACGACTGCACCTCGGGGGCATAGCGGCTGTTGGGGTATCGACGCAAGAAGTCTTCAAAGGTGGCTGCCGTGCTCCCGAAGGGCACCTTTGCCCCGGTCATCTTGGCCACGGCATAGTTATAGTAGGCTGCCTCTTGCACTGACAGGTCATAGTCCATGCGCAACGCCTTCTCAAAGGCCATCAGCGCCGCCGACGTGTCGCCGCTCTTGGCAAGGGCCTGACCTATATACAGATAGGCGCTCTGAGCCATGGCATCATTGCCTTGCGTCACCGGCCGCAGCAGCTCCACTGCCTTGCCGTAATCGCCCTGCATATATTTGTCAAGGCCCACTATATACAGCGCCGACAGCTCGGGCGTCTCCACCATACTCATATATTTATTAAGCATCTTCAGCGCCTCTCCGTTCTTGCCTTGGCGATAGGCGGTCTCGCCCACGATGCGCGTAGCTTCGGCCTCGTATTGCGGCGCTATATCGGTGCGGCGCAGCAGCGCCGTGGCCATCTGCGAGGCGCGGCTCCAATCGCCGCGTTTGTAGTAGATTTGTGCTAAGTAATAGTCGGCCATATTGCCCGGCGCTGTCGTCTTATCCGTCGTGGCAAACTGCTGCTCGGCAGTGGCAAAGTCGCCCGCCGAGTAGGCTATGTAGCCCAAGTAGAAACGCGCCGCGCTGCCATACTCTTTGTCGCCGCTAAGGCGCTCAAAGCGCGCGCGAGCCTCGTCAAACTCGCCAAGCTGCACATAGCAATAGGCTTGCTTATAGACCAATTCGCGCTGAAGGATGCCGCTGAGGGCCGCCGCATCGATGTCTTTGTATATTGCCAGAGCCTCGGTCACGCTCGCCTCGAGCTTGCAGTCGCCCAGGCGCACACGCGCCTCGTGGCGCCGCAGCGCCCCGGGGAAGTCGCGCACATAGGCCTCAAGCAGAGCCTCTGCCGCGGCCGGGCCATAGGCGCGCATGGTGGCCATCGCCGTGACCCACGCTGCCTGCTCGGCCTCATCGGGCGTCAGCAGCGTGCCGCGCAAGTGGCTCAGCTGGTCGAGGCTGCCCTTGTAGTTATGGTCGTTGTACATCTTTTCGGCGCGCGTCAGGTAGCCATCGTGCGCCGTGCTGTTTATCTGTGCGCCGGCGCTGAGCGCGCCTGCTATCAGCAGCGCCGCCGGCATGGTGTAGTGCATCTTCATCTTCTGTGATTAGATATTTATTTACAAAGATACAACTTTTTTCTCGTTCGCCCAACTATGCCGCGGCGCATATCCTCAGCCAACTCCTTTATAGTCGCTTATTTGTCACGATTTTGCTTTGTTATAGTTAATTTTTATGTTAATAAATATTAATATTTGCGCGCCGCCTGAAAAATATTGTAATTTTGTAGCGTATTGACAACTAAATCCTCCGATTTGGTACAATAAAAGCACTAACTTATACTCCTCGGCTGACATTTTGTCATTATTTGTCCCCCTACTCGTTATCCACGAGGTCTTATTATCTCAACTATTTTAAGGATTATTATCCTTATACTTTCATATTTCTATTTGTGATAATCTTTTTTTAATTATTCACGCTTATGAAACAATTTCTTACACTATTTCTCCTAACAGCCGCTGCTCTCTCGGCCTACGCCGGTGAGCCGGTTCTGCTGGACGAGGATTTCAGCAGCATCGAGCTGACGACCTCAAATGAGCAGCGCGACTTCGTGCTCGACGGCTGGTCCATCGCCTCCGGACGCGAAAACGATGCCATCAAGCCCTGGCGCTTCTATGGCAACAAAGTTAGCGAAACCGACATCAACACCATCCTCGAGGTCGGCAACACCAACAACGTGGAAGGCTCCGTCACTACCGCTGACTGGCAGGCGCTTTACACTCCTACAGTCACTCTCGATGGCGACTACAAGCTCTCGTTCACTTGGCAAGTGTCGCCCATGTGCCGCGACGGCAAGTACAAATTTCAAGTATATGCTTGCGAAGACGGCCAAACATGGTCTGAGGGCACGCTCCTCTTTGACTGTCTCGACAAAGATATGCTCCGCGAATGTGGTGTCCCCGAATCGAAGTACAGCGACTACTACATCTTCGACGGCTGGACCTGGCTCCCTGTCAACATCAGCCTCGCTCCGCTCAACGGCAAGAGCGTAAAAATAGCTATTGTATATCTGCCGCTCAACTACAGCATCAACATCCTCGACGTTGACAACATCAAGATTGAGCAATTTGACGCCCCCACAGGCCCGAAGCCGCTGCTCTCAAGCTATGAGTACAACTTCGGCAATGTATATCCCGGCTCTCACCTCTACTCTGACTTGTTCACGCTCACCAATGTCGGCACCGATGGCCTCACCATCTCGGCAATCGACGCGCCCGACGGCTTCGGCGTCAACTTCGGCAACATTGCCATGGAGGATATCAGCCTCAAAATCAACGAGAAACTCAAATTCCAACTCACCTACAGCCCCACGCTCACCACGCCGGCTTCCGGCTCTATCGTCCTCCACACTAATGGCGGTGATGCCACTATCGCTGTCAAAGCCACTAAGCAAGCGATCCCCGCCGGCGGTTGCTTTGAGGGCTTCGAAGGTCCCACATTCCCGCCCGCCGGCTGGACTGCACAGAAATGGGCTCGCAGCTCGGCCGGCATCGAAGGCGACCACTCGGCCGTATCCAACGCTTACTACACCGAGGAGAATTTCCTCATGACACCCCGCATTGACGCTTCGTCATCGCCCGCTACCATCGTCTTCACATACATGGACGTATATAGCGGCGAAGAAGTGGGCGGCGCCGACACCGAGGTGCGCCTCTTATTCTCTGCCGATGGCGGCGAGTCGTGGGAGCTCGTGGACACCTACAACTACGAAGACGAGTACGACGTACTCATCCAAAAGAGCTACTCGCGCGCGGCCAACTCTGACAACTGCTACTGGAAGTGGGAGTGGGAGCTCACTTACTACGACTCAGAATTCGGCGCTAACGCCGCTTCGTTCTACCTCGACTCTGTAGTCCTCTCTAAGCTCTACGGCAGCGACAACACCCCCGAGCTGTCTGCGCCCGTATTCCCCGCTGACCAAGCCGTTGAGGTATTCAACCGCGGCGTAGTACTCCAATGGAAGGCCGCCCAGTTTGCTACCGGATATAAGCTCAACGTGAGAAAAGCCGAAGGCACTATCGTTGATACCACCCTCGATGCCAACACTCTCAGCTACGAGCTGCCGACCCTCGACTATAACCACACCTACATCTGGACCGTGACACCCTTCAACGACAAGGGCGATGCCGAAGATGTCATCTCGTGGTCATTCACCACTATCAAGGACCCCACTGTCACCTCTTATCCTTACACCAACGACTTCGAGGACTTCCCCGGCACCGGCTGGAACGTAACCCAAACCGGCAAGACCGCTTGGTCGGCCAACGGCACCGAGCCTTACGACGGCCAGTACTCGGCATACGCCTACGGTCGTGCCAAAGATGAGATCACATACCTCGAGACGCCTGACTTCGTGCTCCCCGCCGACGAGCCTATGATTGCCACATTCTACTGGGGCGATGACGTGCCCGCTGACCTCATCAAGGACCCCACCGGCACTGCCACCAACACCACTACCGCTTCCGACGGCATCTCTGATGGCACCTTCGAGATCTATGTCGATGGCGAGTGGCAGCAGCTCCTTCTCCTCAGCGACAAGGACAATGACTACTGGATCCGCGAGCGCATCGACCTCGCTCCCTATGCCGGCAAGACCGTTGCCTTCCGTTGGGGATACAAAGTCTATGACTACATGCACGCCAGCGGCGTAGCCATCGACAACTTTGCTGTCAACTACGCAGCTCCCGTCAAGCTCTCGTTCAGCCAAGAGGCCTATGACTTTGACAAGATCAACTACGGCAGCGCTGTGGCTACCGACACCGAGTTCACCGTATTCAACGATGGCACCGACACCGCCGAGATAGCTTCGGCCACCTTTGCCAACGGCAACTTCTCTACCTCGCTCAAAGCCGGCGATAAGATCGAATCCGGCAAGGCCCTCGCTTTCAGCATCGGCTTTGACGCCGCCGACACCGCCGCCGAGCTTTCTGACGAGCTCACCGTGACCACCACCACCGGCCACACTGCCACAATGGCGGTGCACGCTATCGCAATGCCCGAAGATGTGATCTTCTTCGGCCTCGAATGGGACGCCAACGGCTCGCTCAACCCCGCAAACCTCTGTCTCATCGACCAAGACAACAAAAATCCCATCTACCTCTCATTTGTCGATTACCCGCACAAGGGCGAAAAGCTCGCATTCATGGTCATTGACTACACCGCCAACGATTGGCCCATCCCCTACCCCAACACCGGCAAGAAGAGCCTCGTGACCTTCGGCCTCGATGGCGCAACCGCCAAGGACTGGGTCGTTGGTCCCGCGATGACGGCTACCGAAAATTCTTCGTTTGAATTCTTCGGCCGCAACTACGAGAGCAAAGACGCCCTCGGCGGCTCTAATGTCTTCGGCCCCGGCACGGCTTACGTTGTGGTTACTACCGATGTCAACAATCCCTCCAACCTCGACGCTTACACCGAAGTGGCTCACTACACATTCCCATTCCTCGAGAACTACCAATACACCCGCTACGAGGCTGACCTCAGCAGCTTCGCCGGCCAGCGTGTCCGCGTAGGTATCCGCCTCGAGAGCACCGATGGTCTCGGATACTTCCTCGATGACCTGCAGTACAACCACTTCGCCGACGCTGACTTCAGCGGTGTTGCTGACATCGCTATCGACAGCGACGCCAACGCTCCCGTTGAGTACTACAACCTCCAGGGTGTGCGCGTTGCCAACCCCACCGCCGGCAAGGTATATATCGTGCGCCGCGGCGCTTCGGCGGCCAAGCAGCTCTTCCGCTAATCCTTAATCCCAAAGTCAAGAGCCGGAGCATACGGTTGCCCGCGGCTCTTGACTTTGGATTTTCCTTAAATATCATTTAGCCTCAAAAACATATCTGCTCCCCTGTGAGCCTTACACCGAGTTTATTAACTTTAATACCAATCGTTTATGCGAAGATTTTTACAATCAGCCCTTTTGCTCTTGGCGGTGCTCATTCCATTCGCCGCAAGCGCCACAAGGTCTATGTCTATCTCTTCTACGCTCTGCGATGATGGCATCTCTACCTTCTTCTACGGCAGTGACCTGATGTGCCGCGACTTGAGAGCCAACGTCACCATCACCAACACCGGCGATGAAGACCTAAACGTGGGCGATGAAGACTACACATTCACCATTAACTATTATTATTCCTATTCAGGATGGGGCACCCCTACGCCCACATACACCTATGGGCCTTTCCCTATCCCCGAGGCATTGGCTGTCGGTGAATCAAAGACGTTTGAATTCACTGTCCCGGAGTTCAACGGCTACGAAGTGTATAATAGCAGCTACGGCAGCGCCAAGCGATGGAACATCGTGGAAAATGTTTCCGGCAAAAGCGCTCAATTTGCCGGAACTAACATCACAATCTTACCGAAGGCCAACACTACCGGCACGAGCCTTTCAAGCAGCACGCTCTATTACAATGACGAAAACAAAATCTCCGGCCTCACCGTAACTGTAAAATTCCGCAACAACACCGCTGAGGATATGCACGTCGGTGACACCGACTATACCGTAGATGTATTCTGGTATAAAAGCTCGTCAAGCTACGACAACCCCGACGAGACTATAACCGTCGCCACCGCCGATATCCCGCAGGATTGCCCCGCCGGCCAGACAATATCATTCACCGTGGATATTCCCGAGTTTGATGTCTCGCCGATACTCGCCCTATTTGACGAGGGTACTACCGACATGCGCACTCCTTTTCGCACTCGCGAGAACATCAACGGCACTTTCTCTATAGCTTGGGCTGACATCAAGCCCACAATCCCCGAGCACTCGCTCGTGCAGGAGACGTCTAACACGCTGCTCTTCTCTACTTCCGCACCTACAATTAAGTCGTATGGCTTCATCACCGAAGACCAGACGCTCAAATTCCGTATGCGCACCACCGGTGGTGCTCCCGTACATGTCACTTCTATTGATGTGCCCGATGGTGTCACCATCACCCCCACCGAGTTCACCCTCCCCGGCCTCGCTACTGCGCCCGCCACTGACGACCAGTATCAGCTGCTCACCCTCACTATCAGCGCTGACCAGCCCCGCGTAGTCAACGGCCTCGTCACTTTCCACATCGAGGGCGCTGACGATGACTCGTTCACCGTGCAAGCTATAGTCCCCGACCCCACTAAGCTCTTCGAAGACTTCGAGCTTCCCGATGGCGCTTCACTCTCTACTTACATACCACAAGGATGGGTCACCATCAATGGCCCCGAAGGCAACAGCAAATGGGAGATGGAGGACATCTCTGCTTACTACGCCGGTGGCGCAAAGCTCAAAACCAACGACAACGACAAGTATGCTATGAAAAACAGCCTCGTGGAATACTGGCAGAAGCTCGTCACCCCGCGCGTACATGTCAATGCCGGCGAGACTATGTCGTTTGACGCACTCGCGCGCACTAAAGGCTCTAACCTCAGCGTTTGGTACTCGGCTGACCGCGTTAACTGGACTCAGGCCGCCAACATTGTATATGTCGATAAAGAATCCACTGAGCCTACTACCGATTGGGCGTGGGAATACAGCAAAACTTACAGCAGCGACTTCGTGCCCGAACGCGGCACCTATGTCGTCGATAACATCCCCGAGGGCGACTGGTACATCGCTTTCCAGGCCGGTTATGCCTACATCAACAATGTGTATGGCTTCACGCCCAACCCCGCCACTCACGATGTAATCATCAACAGCGCCGACATCCCCGCGCAGTCAACTATCAACCAAGCTCTTACCGTCAGCCTCAGCGCCACTAACCTCGGCGCCACTGACGAGGCCGAAGGCACTTACTCTGTAAAGGTTTACTACGATGGCAAGGAAATAGCTGCCGCCGACACCCCCGCTTGGACCTCCGGCGAGTCTCTCGACTTCTCGGCTACTTTCTATCCTCACGAGACAGGCGCGCACACCGTCTTTGCTGAAATCGTGGTCGGCGATGCTACCATCAGAACGGCTGAGACTACCGTTAACCTCAAGCCCGAGACGGCTTCCGTGGAGCTCACCATCGGCACGTATAGCAAGACCAGCTCCTCTGTGCCTCACAATCTCAACTATGTGTCAAGTGAGAGCCAAATCCTCGCCAAGGCCGACTATCTCGCTCAGTATGGCCTCACCGAGGGCGCCAAGATTGTAGGTATCAAATTCCCCTGCTACACATCTTACGACCTCATTCACAACAGCCGCTACAAAGTAGCGATGAAATCTACCGAGCAAACCGCGCTGACCACTTCCACGCCCATCGACTTTGAAGACAGCGATGTGAAGTATCTCAACGACAGCTACCAACTCATCTACTCAAGCAACTCGGGTGCCAACGCTCCTATCTACATGACCGCTGCCACCTTCGACCAGCCTTATGTATATGACGGCGGCAACCTCGCTATCTTGACTCAGCTCGTGCGCCACAGCGATTATAAGAGCGCCACCTATCTCGCTACCGGTGAGATTACCGACGGATGCTTATATCGCTACAAAGATACTTCTCAAGGCGAAGGCGACTGGGATGCAAACTATGCTGACCTTGCCACGGAATCTTGGGGTATCAGCTCTGCTGCTTATCCCATCTTCGTACTCGAGCTCGACAAGACTCCCGCTTCGCTCGATGGCACCCTCTATGGTGGCGACAACCAGCCCATCCCCAACCAGGAGATTATCCTCACCTCGGTCAACGGACAAGCCGTATATCGCGGCACTACCGACGAAAACGGTCAATACCACATCGAGGTGTTCCAGCCCGAATGGGAGTATGGAGCTACCATTGACAACCCCGACAATAAGTGGTACTGCAGTCGCGACGAGTTCTCTTTCACCGACGGGCAATCTACCGCCTCTGACATCCACCTCGAAGGCTTCAGCGACACTCGCGACTATTGCATCTCTATCAGCGCCGTGACTAACGACGGCGGCTCAGTGGCCGGCAAGAGCTTCTCGCTCTCTTCTGACCGCTTCGAGCTGCAATACCCCACCGAGGAGACCGTATTCGACGAAAACGGCAAGTGCGTAATCTTCGTTTATGGCGGCCGTCACACCCTCTCTATCAACATTGACGGCTACAAGCCTCTCACCGCTAAGTTCAGCGTCAACACCGAGTACCACGGCGTATTCTCGCTCGAAGAAGACATCGTGACGCCTTACGGCCTCACTGCCGACATCAACCACAACATCTACACCGGCTCTAACGACGTGACCATCACCTGGAACCGCGAGCAAGCCGTCTTCGCCGACGACTTTGAGAGCTACGAGCCCTTCGCCCTCGAATTCCAACCCTGGTCCGGCATCGATGCTGACAACTCGCCCGCCGTGGCCCTCACAGGCCAGTATCCCAACGCTGCCCTCAACAACTACGGCCAGATTATCAACCCGTTTGCCGTGAGCCCGATGTGGGACATCAAGTACAACTACACCCTCGCGCCTCACTCCGGCAGCCAGTATGTAGGCTTTGTACAGCGCGCCAACAACAGCACCGGCAACGACTGGATTATCACGCCCGACATCGAGGTCGGCGACAACAATGTGCTGCGTTTCTTCGCCCGCTCGGCTGACGCCGGCAAGTCGCACATCGCCGTAGGCATCTCCACCGCCGAGGAGCCTACCGCCGCTGACTTCACCACCATCTCTGACGGCAACTACCTCTCTATCGGCTACGAGGAGTGGACACCCGTGACTATCGACCTCAGCGACTACGCCGGGCAGACCGTCAAAGTGGGTATCCACGACGTTTCACCCACAGGCAACATCATGGCCATGATTGACGACATCTTCGTGGGCCGCATCAACGACGCCGCTCAAGCCATCGCTCGCCGCGTGGCTGCACGCTCGCCGCAGTACCCCAACGAGACGTTCATCATCAGCCTCAATGGCAAAGACGTAGCCACCACCGACGGATACTCATTCACCATCGGCAATATGCAGCCCGGCACCCACACCATCGGCGTGCGTGCCAAGTTCACCACCGGCGAATCGCCCGAAGTGACCACCTCCGTCACCATCTCTAAGGCTGACTACGCCGCTGTCAACTTCGGCGTCACCACCAACAACAATGTGACCCCCGACGACATCAAAGTCGAGCTCATGGGCGAAGGCAATGTATATACCCTCAGCGTCGCCGACGGCGTTGCTGCCGCCAAGTCGCTGCCTAAGGGCAAATACACCGCCTCTATCGAGGTGCCATACTTCCAGCCCTTCGTTGAAGAATTTGACCTCGCTGACGACTACTCCACCGCAATCGTGCTGCAGGAAACCATCGTCAAGCCCTTCAACATCACCGCCGACAGCGAGGAGACCGAGCTCGGCATCTTCGATGTGACTTTCAACTGGAACAAAGACCTCGGCTTCACCGACTCCTTCGAGGAATACGATGACTTTGCTACCGGCAGCTTCGGCGACTGGACCACTATCGACAACAACGTAGAGGTGTCTTACCCGATATCTCTCGGCGGACAGATTGTCAACTTCCCCGGCGCAAGCACTCTGCAAGCACCCGCTTCAGTGCCCCCGATGGTATTCAACCCCGAGGCCACCGAGCCGTCAATGGGCGAAGACCCCGGCGTAGCAGCTCCCACCGGCAAGAAGACCGTAATCTTCATGGGCCCGCAATATGCTAAAGCCGACAAGTGGCTCATCTCTCCCGCCATCAACGTGCGTGAAGACTACGTATGGTCCGTAACAGCCAAGTCTTACGACTACTATCTCGAGACCCTCGAGCTCTGCATCTCGACCACTGACACCGACCCCGCCTCATTCACCGTGCTCGACGCCGTTCAGCCCACTCACGAGATGTGGACCAAGTACAGCCTCGACCTCAGCGAATACGCCGGTCAGGATGTATATCTCGCCGTGCACTGCACCAGCAATGACGGCTTCATCGTGCAAATCGATGACTTCACCGTATCGCGCGAAGACAGCAGCGACACCGCTGCCGGATACGTCATCGACTACAGCGTAGCTCTCGACGATGCCGAAGCCGCCACCACCACCGAGACCACCTTCGTGGCCAACGGCGTGGCTGAGGGCGAACACACCTTCCGCGTCACCGCCAACTACTACTCCGGCTCTTCTGACGAAGCTACCTACGTCTTCGGCCTGACATCAGGCGTTGCCGATGCCCTCAGCGGCATTGTCAAGGTACAAGGCCTCAAGGGCGCCATCAGCATCGACGCCTCTGCCGATGCCAGCATCGCCATCATCGATGCTGCCGGACGTGTGCTCACAGCTGAGTCCATCACCGCAGGTGCTCACACCTTCGCCGCTAACGCCGGCGTCTATGTAGTCACCGTAGGCACCAAGGCCGTCAAGGTCCTCGTGAAGTAATCCCCTACCCTCCTCTTATCGCAGAGAGCGCACCGCCACCCGGCGGCGCGCTCTCTCGCTTTATCCCCCACCCTCCGCGCCCGCTGCGAGCGCGCCGTGGGCGGCACCCCACAAGAGTCGCCGCCAACTTCAGGCTCGGGGGCGATGCGCGCCCGGCGCGCATTTCAGCCGGGAGGCTGATGTTGCCTGAAAGGCAAAACCACGGCGGCCTGAAAGGCCGCTGTGCAATAGCCGGGGGCGGAGCCCTCGGTTAGCCGCCACTACCCATAAAGCCTGGAAGGCGCAACCCTGGCTACGATAGCAACCCATATCTCGCTGATTAGTAGGCGCTTGTGGGGGCAAGGCTCGCGCCCCACACGAGTGGCAAAGCTTTTATAGTGAGTTATTGATAAAATTATCGCCGGTGCGGTGCATCGGCGATAATATATTAGTACTGTGCCAATTAGCCGGCGAGGCTAATTGGAGGGGTTATTTCTTGCGGGGAGCGCGCTTTTTAGGGGCGGGCTTCTCGGCGGGCTCGGCAGGGGCGGCGGGCTCGGCGGGTGCGGCCTTAGGGGCGTTTTCCTCATCGAAGTGCTCAATGTTTTGACGCATAGAAGCGACCTCCTTGTTGAGGACCTCGATTTCGCGAGCTTGGTTGCGAATGGTGGTCAGCAGCGAGTTAAGCTCTTCGTTTTCGATAGACAGGGGGTATTGCTCCTCAACCCTCACGATGAAGTCAGAGAGGACATTCATATAATTGGTGAAAGCCTGGAATGGAGTGTCGTAGGGGCTGAACATCGAGTGAACGGCGCCGTCGGCGAGGTGCTTGGTTGACATGTAGTAGAAGTGGTCTGACGCTTGGAGATAGAGCCAGTCTTGCTTGAGGCGGCGGTCATCGCAGAGGCGCACACGCTCGGCCACAGAGTATAGCTTATGGAAAGCTTCGTTCTGGAGGTCGTTGCCGAGCCACGCTGATGTGTCGCGAGCCTCATCGGCACCGGAAATGGGGTGAGTGACGGTAAACTCGCCTACGGCTTTGAGCTTGGAGATAGCATCAGTGGGAGTGTAGAACTCGATGCCGCGGTCGCGGGCAAAGCGTGGCAGAGCTTCGAGGAACTGGAGGATGCCCGTTGAAGCGTCTTGAATGCCGCCGAAGGTGTCGAGGCCCATGAAGAGGTTGATGATTTGCTCTTCGTCGGGCGTGGCAGCGATCCAGTCAATATACTTGTCGGCGGTGAGGGGATAAGCATCCCACGATGAGTCAGAGAAGCGGAATGAGATATCGTCGGAGAGCTTGTCGTTTTTGAGGAGCAGCTTGAGCTTAGGAGCAGAAGCGGCGCTGTAGATATAGTTGGGCGATTTCCATCCGAGGATGTGCTTGGCGCCTTCGGTCATAGCGCCCTTAAATCCGAGCGATGCAATGACGGGAGCGAGGTCATCGCAGTAGATGAGCTCGGTGTTGCGGAGCACTTTGGGCTTCACGCCAAACAAGATGTTGAGCTTGTCGGATAAAGACTTGACTTGGTCAATAAACTCTTCGTGGTCAATGAGCGAAGCGAGCGAGTGGGCATAGGTCTCGGCGACGAACTCCACGCGGCGCGTGTCGGCGAGGCGCTTCAGTAGGTCTATAAACTCGGGCACATACTGCTCAAACTGCTCGATGGCGACGCCGGTGATAGAGATTGAGAAACGGAAGTCGGGATTCTCCTCGAGCATGCGAAGGAGCGTCTGAGCCACGGGGATGTAGCTGCGCTGGGCGAGACGTGTGACGATGTCGTCATTGAGGAAATCGTCGTAGTAGTAGTGGTCGTTGCCAATGTCAAAGAAGCGATAGCGCTTGAGGCGGAACGGCTGATGTATTTCGAAGTTGAAGCAAATAGCTTTCATATTGAAAAAGATGTGTTGTTACTGAAAAGTAGTAAAAAAGAGGAGTAATAAGGCGTCAGCGGCCGAGGACCTTGTTGTAGATGTCGATGACCTTCTTACCGGCTTTGTCCCATGTGATTTGGGCGACCTCGGCGAGGCCGTCTTCGCGTAGCTGCTTGAACATAGCGGGGTAAGTGATGATAGCATGTATGGCATCTGCCATGGAATCGATGTCCCAGTAGTCGGTCTTGATGACGCTGTTGAGGATCTCGGCGCAGCCGGATTGCTTTGAGATGATCGAAGGCACTCCCATCTGCATGGCCTCGAGCGGCGAAATGCCGAAAGGCTCGGATACGGAAGGCATGATATATACATCGCTGGCCTTGAGCATCTCATACACCTGCTTGCCTTTTTGGAAGCCGGGGAAGTGGAAACGGTCAGCAATGCCACGCTGGGCGGCGAGGGTGATCATCTTGTCCATCATATCGCCGGAGCCGGCCATGACGAAGCGCACGTTATGGCTGTTTTTGAGGACCTTAGCGGCAGCCTCAACGAAGTATTCGGGGCCTTTCTGCATGGTGATGCGCCCGAGGAAGGTGACCACCTTGTCTTTTGACTTAGGCACTTGCACATCGAGGAGCTCTTGGCTGAGAGGGACCACGGCGTTGTGTACGGTGGTGACCTTAGAGGGGTCGATGCCGTAACGCTCGATGACGGTGCGGCGGGTGAGGTTGCTGACGGTGATGATATGGTCGGCATTGATCATGCCGTCGCGCTCGATGTTATAGACCGTGGGGTTGACGTTGCCACGCGAGCGGTCATAGTCAGTGGCGTGGACATGGATTACGAGAGGCTTGCCGGTGACCTGCTTGGCGTGAATGCCTGCGGGGTAAGTGAGCCAGTCGTGCGAGTGTATTACGTCGCAGTCGATAGTGCGCGCGATGACACCTGCCGTGATTGAGTAGTTGTTGATTTCCTCGAGAAGGTTGTCGGGATAACGGCCTGAGAACTCGATGCACCCGAGGTCGTTGGTGCGCATATAGTTGAAGTCGGCGTAGATGTGGTCACGCAGGCTGTAGTATAGCTCAGGCGACATGAGCTTGCCGATGCGAGCATCGACATAGTCGCGATTGACGTCGCGCCAGGCAATGGGTACTTGCGAAGTGCCTATGATGTGAGCGAAGCTGCGGTCTTCGTCGCCCCAAGGCTTGGGGATTACGAAGGTGATGTCCATATCGCCACACTGCCACATGCCACGAGTAAGGCCATAAGATGCAGTGCCAAGGCCTCCAAGGATATGAGGGGGAAATTCCCAACCGAACATTAGAGCTTTCATGACAAAAGGGTATTAGCGGGCATTGGATAAATCGTTGGAATAGAGTTTCTTGATAGTGCGCAGGGTGCGTACGACTTCGGCTACATTGGTGGCATGGCTTACGGCGCCGCGGCCGGCGAAGGGCGGGTTGCCATCATAGAGCTGCGAGAGCGAGCCGATGCAGCCGTTGCTCATCTCGTCTTCAAAGCCGATGAGCATGCGGTCAATGTAGTTGACGCCGCTCATGCCGAAGACGCGCAGGTAAGCGTCGGCATAGAAGCCGATAAGCCATGGGCGGGCCGGGCCTTGGTGCAGTGCGAGCTCGCGGTCTTGGGGGCTACCCAGGTAGAAGG
>JBJEDF010000080.1:0-24458 GCA_051871765.1 Muribaculaceae bacterium | reverse complement strand
ATACCCGCTGCATCGCCATACTTCTTGATGATGCTCTTGGTGACCTCGTCATCAACCGCGTGTAATGCCACTTTTCTTGCGCTCTGAGCGCGCGGCAGTTGTTTGTTGATAAATTCCATGTCTTTGTTGTTAAAATATTCCATCGTTAATATGCTCGTCAACGTCAAGTGTGCCACTCGCCATCTCCGATAGCGTAGCCCTTGCTCCGTTCATCAGCTCGGCCTCACGCTCTGCGCGCGTCTTGCGGCGCGAGCTGACGCCTGAGGCCGCCTTGTTGTACCAATACAGGAAATGACGTTTGCAGTCTTCGTAGCTGTCGTGGCATTGCCGCCCGGCGGCTGCGCGCTGCACTTCCACCTGCAGCAGAAACCGAGTGAAAGCATTATCGAGCTGAGCATCGTTAATCATAAGCTGGTGGAGAGCCGCGGCGCGGAACACATTGTCACGGCGCATACGCTCCACTTCTTGCTCGTATGTCGTTGGAGTAGCTGATATCACAGGCGCTGTTGTCGCCACAGACACTGTGGGCTCCGCGGTGTCGCTGAGAGAAGGTATCGTCATCGTAGCACTCTGTGCAGCTGACGCCTTACGGCCACCACTGCGGCCATTAGCGGCGCGTTTAAGGCTTGCATCGATGTTGGGCTTGATAAGGCTAAAGAGGCTTGCGGCTACCGGCTTAAGCTCGGCAAGTCTTCCGTACAGCGCATACTCTATTATGGCTGACAAGACTTCCAGCTTTATATCTTTGGGTAGCTGACACAGCGGCTCGTAATATGTCCGCATAAAAGTAAATGACTCGCGTTCCATTTCTTATCCTACATAAGATGCTATTGCTCGCCCTGACTCACACTCTCGGAGAGCCAACCCACGAGACAATCAGCACAATGGTTATTCGTTACGTTATATCTCTTTAATGCAGATGCCATGCACCGCCAACATCAGTTTGCGCTTGATGATATACTCTTTGGTTCTAACGCCTTTGGCGTCCTCGACAACCGTCTGACCGGTGGCATTGTCCGTATAGACGAAGTCGGCGATATACTTGCAAGAGCGCTCGATGCACACTCTTTTATGCCGCCCTTTGCCATCAACACCATCGGCATACTGAGCAGGGATGAGCTCATACGGCACTTGCTCGCGAAGGTCGGATATCACCCCGGCACGCTGCATCAGTCGCAGCTGAGCAGCGCGGTTATGCTCCTTGCGAGAGGCGTGCCCGCCTACGCGAGTAGCGCCGTATTTGTTGTATCGAGCAGAGCGCTTAGCCATCGTCAGCTCTTGTTATTTAGTTTTTCTTTGAGTTCTTTGGACAGTACGAGCTTTACAGAGCGATGAGCGGGTATGACTACAGGCTTGTCGGTCTTGATGTTGCGCCCTATCTTCTCAGCCTTGTCTATGGGCTTTAGCGTGCCGAACCCACGCAGTGTCACCGCTTGTTGGTGAGCGAGCGCACTGGATATCGCGTTGATTACGTCCTCAACGGCACGTATGGCCGAGGCGCGGTGCAGACCACAGTCATTGGTGAGGTGGTCGATAATGTCTTGTTTTGTCATTTTGCAGATTATTATTCGGTTGGTAGATACTTGTTATTTTGTCAGGGCCAAAGCCGTCAGACGTTTGCGCAGCTTGGCGGCGGCGTTGGCAGCCAGGCGCGCCTTGTTGGATAGCCGAGTGTCATTGTGATGCTCGCGCGATATTATCGCGTGGCTTGCCTCAATGTATTGTATCATCGAGGCAAGGTCGCGGTTGGAGAGGGCAATCATAGCTTGATGTCTTTGATGCAGAAGCGGCGCGCGCCCTGCGTGGTCTTACAATAGCTGTCGTACATATCGGGGTGGTCAGCCTTGAAGGCTGCGGCATCAAAGCGCCGGCTGTCTTTAGCGGCGCGCCACGTGGCTATAGTAGCCCCGTCGTAGGCGAGCATCTCCGCATCGCACATCACCATCTTGAGGTCATTCTCCAGAGCTTCGCATCGCTCTGACGCATCAGCCTTATCGCGGCGCGCCTGCATAAGCTGCTGGTATAGAGCCATCGCCGCCTCATCGGCGATACACACCTTGCCATCGGCATGCCGCGCGTACTTGATGATGACATCATCGGCGTTGACACACGGAGGCTCCCGGCGAGCCTCTATGTAATCAACATAGAACCGCTGCACCTCCTCCACGAGCCATCGGTAGTAGTCGTCAACGAGGTTGAGGTCAACGTAGCCGAAGTCAAAGCCATTAGCCGCTGTGAGCCATGCGAGGCTGCCTTGACGCAACCCTGCCACTCCGAGCTGATATTGCACCTGAGTGAACCAGTACAGCGGTATGTCGTTGGCGTCAATCTTCTTGCGTGTTGTCTTACACTCAAGGATACCTTTAGCGCTCTGACAGCGGCTTTCGCCGAGCCAATAGGTGCGGTCAGGTGACACCTGCAGATATGGGCGCTCGTTGTCGCGGATAATCCAGTCGCCTGCACTACGCTGTATGATGCTGCGCCCGGTGGCGTCGCACCAGAAACGTGCTACGGCGTCTTCAAGGAGATGCCCGGCGTGCATGGCATGGCTCTCTGCTTTGTCGGGGTCAATGCCGGTCTTGCGCCGCCATAGCTGATAAGGCGTCTCGTAAGGATTGAGGCCTACGATGGTAGCCACTTCAGAGCTGCCGATGCCACTGCGGCGTACCTCAAGCCACTGCTCGCGGTCGTCGGGTCGTATGATGGTGATTTGCTTCATAATGATGACAGTTAATGGTGATTAGCGTGGTTGATATTATTATTGCTGCTTGGCTTTGGCGAAGGCGGCAGAGGCAAATGCCGAAGCCTCGCTGCCGTTGGCGTTGGTGATGCTGTCCGGTGTCAGCGTCTCTGCGTTGGCGTTGTCGGGGTAAGCCACCTCGAAGGCCTCGATGTCGATGCTGTCGTCAGAGGCGGTGACCACCGATTGGTCGTAAGAGATGGCCTGCGCAATGCCCTGCGTCTGTATGCTCTTGGGAGCATATTTGCTGAATAGAGCCTTGAGCACGGTCTTGCGTGCCATTGCATCGAAGTCAGACTTCCAGGGCGACATATAGCCTTTTTTGTATGCCTCAGAGAACTTCATGGCGTGGGCCACAACCTCATCTTTAGTCCAATAGATAGTCTTAGAGAAGCCGTTGATGAGGTCGAAGCGCGCCATATAGCCTATGATGGTGTCGCTTTTCTTGGCGTCTTCGTCAAAGATGTATTCGCCGGTGAAGCGGTTGCGCTTGATGAGCTGGCCTTCATAGACCACCTCGTCGATGATATTTTTGAATTGTCCGCTGCGCTCGGCGAGCTCGATGAGGCCTTTGTAGCTTATTTGAAATTGCGCCTGGCCTTTGTAGGGCACGATGTAGGCAAGGCCTATTGTCGGCACTATGGGCAGCTGCAACGTAGCGGCTACCATTGCGGCGCCGACCACGGTCATGGGCTCGGCATTGGAGAGGAGCTTGCTGTTAGATACTACGCTGATGACCGAGGAGACAAAGCCTGAGGCGGCCTTCTCCGAGCCGAGCACCTGCTGCATCTTAGACTTGACGGAGGGCGAGTTGAGAATGTCGGAGACATTCTTTTTTGCCGGCTTGGCGGGCGCGGCCTGAGCCTCCTGATGGAGTGTCGGGGTGGTGGCGGTATTGACACCTGCGGTGATGTTGTCAGAGTTGGACATATTGATAGAGTTTATAAGGTGAATAATGCAAGTGTAGGTGTGCTGACAAAAGCCGCCACGAGGCATCGCTTGTATGCTCCGCGGCGGCCATCTGTCATCACGCAAACAAAGTATATGTGTGGGGGCTGCGAGTGTCGGACTCGCACTGAGGCGCCGGCCGCCCCCTGAAAACACCGCGTGCATCGCTGCATGGCGGTGAAAAATGGGGAATTATATATTACAATTAACCTAATAATAACTAACATGTGTCTCTCATAGTCAGCAATACATTGTGCCGCAGGTCGGTGTCGAGCCGACGTCTCCGCCTATCAAAAACCTAATCATGAAAAACCAAAATTACTCAATCGAATTATAAAAACACTTATGACGGTGTGCTTGCAACGTGCACCACTGCGGCGTATGTCGTGACCGGCAGCCGGGCAAGCCAATGCCCGATTAAACGCCCTGCGTGCTGCCATGTGCGCAATGTTCAGCCTCGCTCTCGTATCGCGGAGCTTATCCCGCGAGTAAACTAACTTCCGGCTATGTATTGTTTGAGGGCTTGACATTACCCTTGCCGGCTCAGTCGCCATTGCGCTGTCTGGTGAGAGAGGGTGGAGTCGAACCACCGTTAAGACCCTGCTGTCACTCTCCCGAGGTGGGTGACGCTTGCATCGTCACCCTTGCGGCGCTCTCTTGCGCCTCGTCAATATGGGTCTCACCATATCGGGCTTTTGCGCTTCGCAGTGCTGGCGCCCTACTATTTCTATAATAAAAACTTGGACATCAACGGCGCTTCACAGCGCGAATATGTAATCATGTAACAGCATTAGTATTAAGCTTAGAATGAGCAACCTGCAATGCCTTCAATCTCGAGCAGCGCATCGTAGATGTTATTCTCGGTGCACTCCATGGCTTTGTCGGTGTCGTCGGCGCGGGCGATATACACGTCAAGCAAGCTGATGGCGTCAACGATGTAGGCAAAGTAGTTTGTGTCGGACTCGTAATAGCGCGTGGTATCGACATCAAAGGTGGCGCACAGAGCAAGGTCAAAGCCTATGTTGGCGTAGATATCTATCTTGCCGCACGCGCCTTGTGCTATCTCGCTGTAAAGTGACTGCTCAATGTTTTTGACAGCCTGCAGCTCGGCGCTGCTCAGCTGTATGGGGGCGTTGGTGGTGGTCTGCATGATGTTGGTGGTGTTAAGAGGTGATGATAGATGATAGATGATAGTTGCGTGGTGTTATTCTTCGCAGCCGCGGTCAGCCCAGCGGAGATAGGCGTCGATTAGCGGGTCGGATGCCCAGCGGCGTGCTGCCACGACAAGGGCGTAGGTTGAGGCGGCCATGGTCAGCGCAGCGGTGAGAAACGATGTGGTGGAGGTGGCGCCGGCCATCGTCATAAGGGCGATGAGAGCTGTAGCGAAGAGCGCCAAGATGGCAGCGCAGCGGAGGATTGATTTGCAGAGGTTCATAGCTGTGATTGTTAATGGGTGATAGTGGTGATGATTATCTGAAGCGATGGGTGGCGCAGTATGTTGCGGCCTTGGCGTCTATCTCTTCGGCGGTGGCGATGCGGTTGCGCGTCTGCCAGGCCTCTATCTCTTCGCGGCGGAAGTAGAGCAAGCGGTTCTGCTTGTAGTGTGGCAGCGCCCTTTCGGCTACGAGGTGACGCACGCGGCTCTCGCTGATGCCGAGCACTACGGCGAGCTCCGACACATTCCATACGTTTTTTAGCATGATGGTCACAGTGCGCTTGATGTCGTGCATCGTCTGGCGGATGTCTTCGTTGATAGTAGTTTCCATATTACGTTGATTATTTGAGGCGAGTGATGGTAATCACGCCATCACCACGATTTACTTCTGTAGTTAGAGATTTGTAACCTCGAATAGTATTGATGTTGCTCGCTGTTGTACGTACAGACAGAAGCGCATCAAGAGGGAAGGCTACGCATTCGCCAACCCTAAGCGACTTCATTGCGCCCATGCGGCTAATTTTATTGGCTATCGGCTTTGTCATATCTTATTTATTTAGTAACTTAGCAATGCAAAGATAGCGCAAACACTACAAATGTAGTGTAAACAATGCGTTAAAAATATTTAATACACTACTTTTTATTTTTAATATGCTGAATTTCAAGAAGATAGAAAATGCCATGATTGAGCGTAAAATATCCAAGGCTAAGTTGTGTTCTTCCACGGGTATTGCAAGGACTACATTAGATGCCATACTCAATGGCAGCGACACAAAGGTTAGCACTATTGAAAGCATTGCGTCCGCTCTCAATCTTAGGATTGGGTATCTATTCGATGAGGACGCCGAGATACGAAGCGCAGGCAGAGATTATGTTGAGAAAGGCAAAATAGAGCATAGAGGCTCGGAATATCACGGCGTGCCTAACGAGGCTGATTTGCGAGACCAAATAGCCCAGCTTAAATCCCAGCTATCAGATAAGGAGCGCCTTATTCAGATACTCATGGATGGCCGCAAATGCTAAAATCAATTATCATGAGTAATAAGCGATATTATTGGTCTTGTATCAGATAACAACAAAATATGTTAAATTTTAACCCAAATTCCACACCTCAAGAAGTTAAAATGTTGCGTATCCGTTGCGCCTCAGCCGCAACAATCGCCCCAAACAGTTAATTACAAACGTATTACATTCGCTTGCATACATTTGCGAATGGAACAAAACAATGCTCTCTAAAAATATCCTTTCTGATGAAACAACTAATCCCTACAATCTTGGCAGCGGTGGCATTATTAGCAGCTACCGATGCTGCGGCAAAGCCGGCCAAGCGAGGCGTGTTCACCATCACGCAGCCCGATGGCACCACCATTGAGGCGCAGACATTCGGCGATGCCTTTGACCATGTGACCATTGATGCCCAAGGGCGCGAGCTGATGGAGTGTGCCGACGGCTTTTGGCGCCCTGCCACCGAGGAGTATAAGGCGCAACGCAAGGCCGTGCGCAAGCAGCGCATGGCGGTGACTGCCCGGGCCGATGAGGCCGACAACGCCGGGAGCTCTCTGCCGCAGTCGGGCTTAGGCCTGTTTAGCCACGTCTTCCCGCACGTAGGCTCGCCGCGCTCCTTGGTGATATTGGTGTCATATCGTGACGTGGATTTCACCCTTGATGACGCCCATGATTACTTCAACAATATGATCAACCAGCCCGGCTTCAGCGAATGGGGCGGCACCGGCTCGGTAATAGATTACTTCACACAAAACTCGAATGGCGCCTTCACACCGCAATTTGATGTTTTTGGCCCGGTAGAATTGCCATACATACGCTCATACTACGGCCAAAACAAATATGGCTACGATGCACGCCCTGAGGAGATGGTAATCCATGCCGCTCAGCTCCTTGACGATGAAGTGGATTTCTCGCAGTACGACACCGATGGCGATGGCTATGTAGATAACGTATATGTGTATTACGCCGGCGAGGGCGAAGCATCACACACCGATCAGACAAATCTCGTGTGGCCTCACCAATCCACTTTGCAGCCAACATATTCGATAGCAGAATGTACATTTGATGGTGTCATTCTCAACAACTATGCCTGCTCTAACGAGTACGAGACCTCACGCCCCGATGGAATAGGCACTTTTGTGCATGAGTTCTCCCACGTATTAGGCTTGCCCGACCTCTATTGCACCGACTACGGCACTGCTTTGTATTCAACGCCCGGATCATACGACGCTCTTGACTATGGACCATACAACAACAACGGCTGCACACCGCCGGCCTACAGCGCCTACGAGCGCAACGCCTTCGGATGGATTGACCCCATCGTCATTGACCACACTATGGATGTCACCCTCGAGGAGATACAGTCATCTAACACCTGCTATCTTATCCCCACCGAAAAGGACACCGAATTCTTCCTCATCGAGAACCGACAGAAAATCGCCGGCACATGGGATAAATACATCCCCGGCCACGGCATGCTGGTGTGGCACATTGACTATGTGAAGTCGGTATTCGAGCAAAATAGGGTCAACAACACCAAGAGCCATCAATATGTAGATCTTGTCGAAGCAGGCGGCACGGCCAACAGCTCGATAGCCTCGGTGATGCAGCAATACCCCTTCCCGGGCAGCAAGAAAAATACCACCTTGGGCTACGGCACAACGCCCGGCCTGGAGTCGTGGGCCGGCAAAGACCTCTACGTCACAATCACTGACATCAAGGAGACCGATGGCGTGATTACCTTCCACGCCGATACGCCGTTCTCGGCTGTCAACGACATCGAGCTATCCGACAGCGAGACACCCGCTGCATACTACAACCTGCAAGGCGCTCGCATAGCATCGCCCACGCCGGGCAACGTATATATCAAGGTAGCCGACGGCAAGGCCACTAAGCTGCGCCTCTAAGCGCCCACAAGCGGATTATTGGAATAGAGGCTGATGGCATTGCCATCGATGACCTCCGCACTATAAGGCGCTCTCGCTGACAGCGAGGGCGCTTTTACTGCGCCGCGGTGGCCGAGTGCTGCGGGCGCTGTCTCTACGCGCGCCACATCCCATAGCTGCGCGTCAATGAATTGCTGCAGAGTGCAGGCACCGCCCTCCACCAGCAGCGAGGTGATGCCGTGGTCGGTGTAGAGCGAGGCGAGCATATCGGCGACCGTCACCTCCGTGTCTATGATTATAGGGTTGCGCTGCATGATATTATAGCTGCCGTCGATGCGGTGGCGAGCGTCGAGCACCACCGGGCGCGGCACCGTGAGCGCCGCGGGCCACAGCCGCGCATCGAGGCGCGGATTATCAGCTATCACCGTCTGCGAGCCCAGAAGTATGGCATCATGCAGCGAGCGCAGGCGATGCATCAGCACCGACGTGAGCCGCGTGGAGAAGCGTGCCGGCTGCATATCGCCGCAGCGGCGGCAGTCAAGATAGCCATCGGCCGACTGTGCCCACTTGAGCGTGACAAAAGGGCGCTGCCGCTCATGCGCTGTCATAAAGCGGGCATTGAGGCGACGGCTCTCGTCGGCAAGCACACCCGTGACCACCTCTACTCCGGCATCGCGGAGCATGGCAATGCCGCGGCCTGCCACCGCCTTGAAGGGGTCCTTAGCCGCTATCACCACACGTGGTATGCCACATTCGATAATCAGCCGCGCGCATGGAGGCGTCTTGCCATAGTGAGAGCACGGCTCTAAGGTGACATACATAGTGGAGCGCGACAAGGCCTCGCGGCAGCGCACTGACGCCACGGCGTTGACCTCGGCATGCCCCTGACCGCAGCGGCGATGCCACCCCTCGCCTATGATAAGGCCGGTGCGGTCATCTACGATGACGGCGCCCACCATCGGATTGGGCGATGTAGCGCCCATACCCATGCGAGCCAGGGCGAGCGCGCGGCGCATAAATGCTTCATTGACCACCATCGGCGCTATCGTTATTTGAGGCGCAGAGGGTGACGCCGTCGATATCCATAAGAGCACGACGCAGAGCCGGCGCGTGGTCGCGACGTATGCGCACCGTCATCGAGCACGAGTTGTCAAAGATGCGCTCCATCACCTGCAGATCATCGTCTTTGGTGAGGCGCATCACATCGTTCATAGCCAGGTAAGGGAAGGTAAAGGCTATATCGGCCGTCTCGTGACACTCTATAATAGTGGCGGCTGTCAAGGCCTCGCGTGCCGCCTCGCGGTAGGCCACTATCAGCCCGGAGGTGCCGAGCTTGATGCCGCCAAAGTAGCGCACCACGATGACCACCACATTAGTCAGCCCCAACGAGTTGATTTGCCCGAGTATAGGCTTGCCGGCGGTGCCTGACGGCTCGCCATTGTCATTACTTTGATACTCCGTGCGCGCCGCGCCTATCATATATGCCCAGCACACATGCCGCGCATCATAATATTTCTTCTGAAATTGAGATATATAATCCTTTGCCTCCACAGCCGTGGCCACGGGGAAGGCAAACGCAAGAAAACGGCTCATCTTCTCACGATAGATGCCCTCTGATGGCCCGGCTATGGTGCTAAAAGTGTCGGATGACTCTGTCACTATGATTTTATATGATTAATACTGATGATGTTCGTCTTTAAGCTCTTCGGCAGTGAGGGGCGTGGCGTTCATCTTGCGCCATACATAAGCGATGTAGGCCAATACGAAGGGCACAAGGATTGACACCCACGACATCACCTTGAGGGTAAACAGCGACGACGAGCTATTGGCGATGGTCAGCGAGGAGGCCACATCGGTGAGTGAGCGCAGATATGCCGTGTCGCCGTAACCGGCTACCAGCAGCAGCGCCACCACTACGAGCACCGTGCCTAAGCCGCTGAGCCATATGCCTTTGCGCCACGCTTTGGAGAATGCCGTGCCGATAATTGCCGACAGCACCAAGGCCACGCCTATGACGAAGATGACGGCCACAGGCCACATCGCCAAGAAGTTGTGCAGATAGATATTTTGCTCCTCTACGAAGGTGTGCAGACCTACGGCTCGAGCGCCCGACGCGGTGAGAAGCACCACCACAAATGCCACAAAGAGCACGGCGAAGATGGCACCGCTGACCAGCACGCGACGCCGCATGGCCGCGTCAAAAGCCGATCCGCCGCGCACGGCATTGACAAAATACATCGCTGCCTGAGTCCGCGCCAAGAAGAATATGGCTACGCCCAAGAGCAGGCATCGCCATGACAATATGGCTTCGAGACCATGAGTAGGAGCCCACTGCGATATCACGGGCGAGAGAGCGCCGCCGGCCACGATATTGGCCTTGCTGACAGTGAACTCGCCGCCAAAGAAGAGAGTGCCCACAGCTACGCCCAAGAGCACGCAGCCGAAGAATCCGTTGATGGCGAGAAAGACATCGTATGTGGTGGTGCCGTAGAGGTTGCCACCCTTGCGGCGAAACTCATAGCTGACCGCCTGGAGCACAAAGCTCACCAAAATGGCCATCCACAGCCAGTAAGCACCGCCAAAGCTGGTGGAATAGAACAGCGGGAAGGAGGCGAAGAATGCGCCGCCAAAGACCACCAGTGTGGTAAACGTAAGCTCCCATTTGCGCCCAAGCGCATTGACCATGACTTGGCGCTCGGCCACATCGTGGCGACAGTAGAGCATTGTCTGCCCTCCCTGCACAAAGAGCATAAAGACCAAGGCGGCTCCGAGCACAGAGATAATGAGCCACCAATATGCTTGCAATAATTCTAAATCTGCCATTGTAGTATGCATTTATTGTGAGAGGCTTGCTTGATGATGCCTATGCGGCCTATGCCAACTCTGATTTTGAAGATTTGTGGATATAACGCAGCATAATCGACACCTCGGCTGCAAGCAGCATGGTGAAGATAATAGCAAAGAGCACAAAGGTGGTGGCCACCGACCCGCTCTGTATGTCGGAAATGGCGGCGATGGTGGGCAGCAAGTCCTGGATGACCCACGGCTGACGACCTACCTCGGCCACTACCCATCCGGCCTGCGAGCATATCCACACTATGGGCACTGACACTATACCGCCCAGCAGCAGCCACCGCTTTGATAGCCACTGCGGCTTACAATATGACACATACAGCAGTAAGGCAAAGAGCGCCAGGAGATAACCGCCGGCCATCACCATCACGCGGAACGCATAGAATGTGAGAGCCACCGGGGGCACTGCCTGCTCGGCACTCTCAAGATATCCGAAGCCGAAGTGGGGATAGTTGGCCATAAAGCGCGCCTTGGCGTCGGCGGCAAGGCTGTCATTGCCTGCTGCCTTGGCTTCGCCATATTCGCGCAAGGCCTGCTGCGCGAGGCGGCCCAGCTCGATGCGCTCGGCATACGACAGGTTCTTCTTTACTTTCTTGCCATGCTCGTCAGCAACAAGGCCTTGCAAGAGGTCGTTGATGCCGGGCACGAAAGAGTCAACATCGTGGTTGGCGAGCAACGAGAGGCCGTAAGGGATAGAAATCTCGCCATATATAGCCGGAGCATCATCGCCGGGGCGCTTGTCGGTGTTGAGGACACCAAATGCCACGAGGCTCTGGCCACAGCTGCCGTCATAGAGGCCCTCCATAGCAGCGAGCTTCATGGGCTGCACGCGCGACACCTGCACGGCCGATCCATCGCCGGTCCACATTGTGAGCACCATGCCCACCATACCAAACCACGCGGCGAGCTTCAGGGAGCGCTGCATAATCTCCTTATGACTGCCGCGCCACAGCATCCAGCAGCTCACGCCGGCCACAAAGACTGCGGCAAGAGCCCAGCCGCTGAACACGGCGTGGAAAAATTTGTTCATAGCCACGCCATTGAAAGCCACAGCCCCGAAGTCGTTCATCACATTGCGCATCTGGTCGGGGTCAAACTCCATGCCCACGGGGTTTTGCATCCACGCATTGGCCACAAGTATCCATAATGCCGAGATAGAGACGCCGACAGCGGTGAGCCACGTCGAGGCCAGGTGGAAGCGCGGGCTCACCTTCTTCCAGCCGAAAAACATCACGGCCACAAAGGTGGCTTCCATAAAGAATGCCACGATGCCCTCTATCGCCAATGGTGCGCCGAAGATATCACCCACAAACCAGCTGTAGTTGGACCAGTTGGTGCCAAACTCAAACTCCAGGATGATACCCGTGGCTACGCCGCAGGCAAAGTTGATACCGAAAAGCGTCATCCAAAACTTTGTGGCTGAGAGCCACTTGTCATCGCGGGTGCGCAAATAAATACTCTCCATAATGGCCACGAGCACCGACAAGCCGATGGTCAGCGGCACAAAAAGCCAATGATACATCGCCGTGAGGGCGAACAACGCCCTTGACCAATCGACGACACCGATTAATTCATTCATTGCAGTTTCTTGGATATTAGATGATTAGAGTTATTATTTTGTTAGCGAATGCCTCACAGCCTCTGCCCGCTCGGCATCTGTCGAATAATTGCTTTTGAGCACATCGGGGAAGAAGAACAGCTTCATCACCGCAAAAAACAGCACCAACTTAATCAATATCAGCAGCCACAACCCGCGCCCTACGGTCATCGACCTAAAGCCCTCGGCATAGAAGCGATATACTCTTTTGATTATTGACATAGCCGGCGTGTTTCTTATAATTTTCGTAAAGATACATATTTTTTTGTCAAAATCAAAAAAATTTATTAGTTGAGCAAACCGATACAGCTCTCGCCGTGGGCCCCGAGCCACGCGGCAAAACCCAAGCGAGGCTGCACATCGTCTGATGCACAGCCTCGCAATTGTTTGTCAGTCAATAATGTGAGTTAAGTCTTATGCCTGTCGGCGGGGATTTAACCAAGGTAGGATTTCAGCAATCTGCTGCGCTGGCCTTTGAGCCTGCGGATTGCTTTCTCCTTGATTTGTCGCACACGCTCGCGTGTGAGGTCAAATTTGGCGCCTATCTCTTCGAGAGTCATTTCCTGGCAACCGATGCCGAAGAACATCTTGAGGATTTCGCGCTCGCGCTCATGGAGCTGTCGCAAAGCGCGATCTACCTCATTGGATAGCGACTCCTGATTGAGTGTTGCGTCGGCCATTGGCGAGTCATCGTTGGTGAGCACATCGAGCAAGCTGTTGTCCTCGCCCTCTACAAAGGGGGCATCTACCGAGATAGAGCGGCCTGAGACCTTGAGGGTGTCGGCGATTTTCTCTACCGGCACTCCGAGGGCATCAGCCATCTCCTCCGGTGAGGGACGTCGCTCGTTTTCCTGCTCAAACTTTGACAGTGCCTTGCTGATCTTGTTGAGCGAACCCACCTGATTGAGAGGCAACCGCACTATGCGCGACTGCTCAGCAAGCGCTTGAAGTATAGATTGGCGTATCCACCATACGGCATAAGAGATAAATTTGAAACCACGTGTCTCGTCAAATTTCTTGGCGGCCTTGATTAAGCCGAGGTTGCCTTCGTCGATAAGGTCCGGTAGCGACAAGCCCTGATTTTGGTATTGCTTGGCCACGGACACCACGAAGCGCAAATTAGCACATACCAATTTGCCGAGAGCACGTTCGTCACCTTCGCGGATTCGAGCCGCAAGCTCTACTTCTTCCTCCACAGAGATAAGCTCCTCACGGCCTATTTCTTGCAGATACTTGTCGAGCGACTGACTCTCGCGATTTGTAATTGATTTGGTGATTTTTAGTTGTCTCATGTCTCAATATTTACCGATATATTATGCTATATTCGTGCAAAGATATGAATTTTTTACGACATATCCTAATGCGAGATATCATTTTTGCACTATTTAGCGAAATCAGCTATTCTATGACATCACGGCAAGCGACACGTAGCCTCGCCCGAGGGGAGCAAGATGGTTTATTTGTATCTTGCCCATCTGACGAGCTCGGTGAGTGTGGGTTTCTTGCCATACATAAAGATACCCACCCTATACACCTTGGCCGAGAACCATATCATGCCGAAGAACGCTGCATACAGCAAGCCCAGCGACAATGCTATCTCCCAGCCGGCGATGCCGAAGGGGATGCGCGCCATCATCACCACTGGCGAGGTGAAGGGTATTATCGAGGCCCAGAAGGCCATCTGTGAGTTGGGGTCACTGATTACCGACATGGCGAGCACCATGGCCAATATGATAGGCACGATGGCCACGGTCTGTAGCTGTGACGCATCTTGCACATTGTCAACGGCCGAGCCTATCGCCGCATATATCGCCGAGTAGAAGAGGTAACCGCCGACCAAGAATGCCACGATATAGGCAAAGATTGAAGCCACATAGGCCGTGTCGCCAAGCTGTGCCACCATGCCTGCCATCTCGGCATCGCCACTCATAGCGCCGGCGGCAATGCCCGGGATAATCCACGCCGACGCTGCTATGAGCAGGCCTGCCCATATCAGTATCTGCGTCAGAGCCACCAGCCCGATGCCGCAGATCTTGCCCATCATCAAAACGGAGGGCTTAACTGACGACACTACGATTTCGAGCACTCGATTGTTTTTCTCTTCTATGATTGAAGTCATGACCATCTGCCCGTATAGCATGATAAACATATAAAGCATCAGCGACATAATCATGCCTATGGCATACGATGTCATTGACGATGTCTCGGTCTCTTGGTCTTGGTCGAGGCGGAAAGTGGTCATAGTCACATCTACCTGCACATCCTTCATAATCTTAGGCAGCTCGGGGATATTGTAAGCCTCAAGGCGTATGTCTTGGATAATATTATTGAGCTGCGAGGTGATTACCGACTCGCTCAGCACCGATGAGGCGCCGCGAGTATAGAGCGTGACGGCCGACGGGTTTTGCACCACATCGCTGCCGATGACCAGCACGCCATCATACGTCTCGTCTGCCTTGGCCTCTGCTATGGTGAGCTGAGGATTGTTGACAAAGGTCATCTCGGCCTCATTGCGCAGCTTCGGCACCACGACGCCCGATTGGTCAACAACGGCTATATTCATGGAGTCCGGCGTGGAGAGCATTGCCACAGCCACGGGCACCACCATCATGGCTATCATAAATAGCGGCATGAGGATGGTGGAGATGATGAAGCTTTTGCGTTTGACGCGCGAGAAGTATTCGCGCCCTATGATGATGGATAATGGTGAGTTCATATCGATTATTTGTCGTTAGAGGGTGAGGATTGATTGTCGGGGATATACACCTGCGGCACATCGTTGATGGCATTCGACGCCTCAACGGTGCGGATAAAGATATCGTCCATCGAAGGCAACACCTGACGGAATGACTGCAGCTGCGACGCTGCATTGGCGGCCGAGATTACATCGCGCAGGTCGTCGGCATGGCGCAGGTGCACCGACACCCTGGCTATGCCGTCGCGCTCTGACACCGTGCTCACCACATCTTTGACCATAGGCTCGAGGGCTGCCGTCAGAGCCGACGGGTCTGAGGTTATGACAAACTCGTAGTTATTGTCAGAGAATTGCTGACGCAGCGAGCGCACCGGGCCCGACAGTATGTTGTGGCTCTTGTTGATAAGCGTAATCTCATCGCACAGCTCCTCCACGCTGCCCATATTGTGGGTCGAGAAGATAACGGTGGCGCCGGCATCGCGCAACTTCAAGATTTCACGCTTAAGCACGTTGGCATTGATGGGGTCAAATCCCGAGAATGGCTCGTCAAAAATCAGGAGCCTCGGATTGTGGAGCACGGTGATTATAAACTGCACCTTCTGGGCCATACCCTTTGACAGCTCCTCGATTTTTTTGTCCCACCACGATGATATCTCAAGACGCTCAAACCACTCTTTGAGGCGCACTGTGGCTTCGGCGCGCGACAAGCCCTTAAGCCGAGCAAAGAAGAGTGCCTGCTCGCCAACTTTCATTTTTTTGTACAAGCCGCGCTCCTCAGGCAGATAGCCCATGTGCACCACATCGGCGGCCGTGAGCTGATGGCCGTCAAATATCACTCGCCCGCTGTCGGGGGCCGTGATATGATTGATGATGCGTATCAGTGTGGTCTTGCCGGCTCCATTGGGGCCCAGCAAGCCATAGACTTTGCCTTGAGGCACTGCCAACGACACATTGTCAAGCGCTCGATGGTTGGTGAACGACTTGCTTACGTTTTCTACTTGCAGTATATTCATTGATGTTACTAATGATATAGTATGATAATTGATACTTTTTTATATATTAGACGCACAGAACTCAAAAAAATTACAACAAAATCGTAATTTTTTTGCATTATCTCAGCAAATAAGGTAAAACCGAACTTTTCAATCGCCTGAGCCGTTATCAGTATAAATATAAAACACACACTACATCCCCCCTAATTATTCAACCATAACCTTTATCTTAAATATGCGATTAATAGCAATGGCGCTGGCCGGAGCCCTGACGCTGGCAGCGACCGACAACAGCATGGCGTGCTCACGAGTGGTGATGATTACCGACTCCGCGCGCATAGTGATGGTGGGGCGCACTCTGGATTGGCGCTCCCCCATCCCTACCAATTTGTATGTATATCCACGAGGCTTATCCAAGTGGAGCATGCCTCAAGGGCCGCGCCTGCAATGGCAGGCGCGATACGGCAGCGTGCTGGCGGTGAGCTATGACGGCGGCGTCACCGAGGGCCTCAACGAGGCGGGGCTGGTGATGAACGGCCTATTCTGCAATGCCACCCAATACCGCAGAGCGGCTGACACCGACGGCGCTGACACGCCGGTGATGTCGCTATCGCTAATCGTCAGCTTCTTCCTTGACAACTTCGCCACCGTCGCCGAGGTCGAGGCTTGGCTGGCCGATAATGATTTCGCCATCGCGGGCAGCGACTTTGATGGCGGCACATCTACCCTACTCCACTGGGCGTTGACCGATGCCGGAGGCGACACCCTCATCATGGAATATGTGGGCGGACATCTGACCACTTATCGCGGCAAGCAGCACACGGTACTCACCAACAATCCCATCTACTCCGATATGCAGGCCATCAAAACCTACTGGGGCGATGTGGGCGGCGAGAATATGTTGCCGGGGACTGTGCGCAGTGCCGACAGGTTTGTGCGTGCCTCATATTTCATAGGCCACGTACCTCACAACGTAGGCCACAGCGATGCGCTGGCATCTCTATCTGCCATCATGGGCACCGTGTCAGTGCCATGGGGTTACACCCTGGAGGGCAAGCCGCATCTGTCATCAACGCAATGGCGCAGCATCGCCGATGCCGCTGCATCGCGCTATTATATGCGCTTTGCCGACAGCATCAGCGATTTTTATATTGACCTCAACGGCTTGCCGTTGACGCCTGACAGCCCTATCCTCAAGCTGGACACCTCGGCTCGCGACAATCTCAGCGGATGTGTCAACGATATGCTCGTAGAGTCAGCGGGCTTCACGCCTATTTGGTGAATAAAGACCTATCAGTCAGCCACTTCGTAGTCAACACACGCACGGCCTGCCTTATATCCGGCGAGCAAGCCGGCGGCGGCGACGTGATCCGGGTGGCACGCATAGGTGGACACATCGGCCATCGTGGGCACTATGGCGGTGAGCACCACATCCCAGCTCTCAGCCGGATTTTCGTTAATACCCACCTCGATGGATTGAAGCACGTCAATGGTCTGAGGCAAGGCCAGCAATGCCGCCTTAAAGCGCTCGGCCACCTCTCTGCGCTCCTCGGCAGTGCCGGTGAGCTTAAATGTTACAATGTGTTTTACCATAATTATTCTGTCATTTATTTGAATAGTTTCTTTGCCATTATTGCGAGATAGCGACGCCAGTTGCGCCAGATATGGCCGCCATCTGACTCATAATACTCATATTTATATCCGCAGCTATCAAGCAACTGCCGATAGCGAGCATTGTCGTCGTAAAGAAAGTCATCACGCCCTATCGCTATCCAATAGAGCGCCGGAGGCGTAGCAAATTGGGGCCTCAACGCCTCGCCTATGGCTTCGTAGCTCCACCCCTTGTCGATGCCGGTGCCGTCCCAGCGCTCGGCGGCGCTGTACAGCCCCACATAATCAAACATCTGAGGCATAAGCATGGAGATGCGCCACGCCTGCCCGCCGCCCATCGACAGGCCGGCAATGGCTCGATGGCTCTTCGCTGCCGACGTGCGGTAATGGCTATCTACATACTCTATTATCTCACCGAACGATTGCTCGAAGCTGTCACGCTCGGCCATAGAGCGCTCGCCGGCAGGCTGATACAAGCCCTCGGGGGTGCTGCCCGGTGCTGCCGTCTCGCGAGCATTGCCGTTGGGCATCACCACGATCATCGGCTCGGCCTCGCCGCGCGCTATCAGGTTGTCGAGTATCTGTGTGGCACGCCCCAATTCTGACCACGCCATCTCGTCGCCGCCCATGCCGTGCAGCAGATACAGCACGGGGTAGCGCCGCGAGGCATTAGCCGCTGCATCATACCCGGCCGGGGTATATACGGTGATGCGGCGATCCTTGCCGGCCGTAGCTGAGTGATACCACCGCAGCGACACCGCTCCATGCGCCACATCGTTGACGCCATAAAGGCCTTCCGGCCCGCCGCCGACGATAAAATAGCTCTGCAGCGAGGCTATGTCGCGCATGACGTAGGGAGTAGATGGGTCCACGATGCGTGCCCCGCCATCTATCACATATCTATAGCAGTACAGCTCGGGGGCAAGGGGCTCTGTCGTGGCCACCCACACGCTGTCAGTCTTATGCATGGGCAGCGGCGCGCCGGCGAAGTCACCCTCCACAGCCACCGCCGCAGCGCCGGGCAGCGATAGCGCGAATGTGACACTGCCGTCGGCGTGCACCCGCGGCGACTCCACATCTGCTTTATATCCAAGGGCTTGCTGTGCTCTCGCGCCGGTAGCAGCTACCAACAGCATAAGCGCCGCACACGACACCGCCATGTAGCGATGCCGCCGACCGGCAGTGTTGATTATTGTCATTAGCATATTATCAAGGTCAGTTGACTGACTGCGTCATGGCAGTGCTGATAGTGAACGATGATATCTGTGTGCCGGGCACATACTCCGACGACCCCGTGGTGAGGATATCGGCAAAGGTGTCGCCACCGGTGATGTAGCCGCTCTTGTAGAGCCGGAATGAGGCACCGTTCACAAAGTCCGGCATTGACAGCAACATCGCGGCGCGTGTGCCGTATGACGCCGGGCAGGCAAACGACAGCAGCGGATGGCCTTCGCTGTCAGTAAGCGTCAGCACTGATGTAGATGTAAGGCTCGAGGCCGACAGGCTCACCACATGCTGTGTGCAGGCCGTGGCGGTGGCCGATGAGTTAGAGCCGCCGAGGCCTATCACGAGGCCGCCGGTGATGGCAAACTTATTTTGGTCGCAGTCGATGCCGCCCTCTGCGCCCGAAGCACCGCATGCCACCAGCGTGCCGCCGGCGATGGTGATTGTGCCATTGGAATCGACAGCGTCGTTGCCCGTGGCGATACAGGCGGTGCGGCCGCCGTTGATTTGTATATGCGAGGCGGCATTGATGCAGTCATCAACGGTGTGTATGTCGATATCGCCGCCATTGATGGTGAGGGTAGTCTTGCTCTCAAGGCCCTCGCCACCATCTTGCGTCGAAGACAGATGCAGAGTGCCGCCATTGACGGTGAGCGCAGCCTCGGCGGCTATGACCTTCGGATTTGAATAGTCGGCAGATGTGCTGCCGCCACCGCCGGGGCGCCCGCCGCCTTGCGATGTGCTGCCTGACACCAAGATGCGCGCACCCGTGGTGCCGGCCGTAATATCAGGCCCCGCTTCGGCGCTCTCGCCTATGTATATAGCGCCATCAGCCTTGACACACTTGCCGGCAGTGCCGCTCGAGCTTAGCGTGAAGGAGCCCCCCGCAAGGGTGATATCCACATCGCCGGTGATACACGTGGAGCTATACGCATCAGCCTCGCCGTCGGCGTTGGTGTATGTGCCGCCATTGCCGCTGACGCTGATATTGACCACCGCCGGAGAGTAAAACGATATATTGCCATCAGCCGATACGCCTTTGCCAGCGATGCCGCTGTGGCTCACCGAGAGGCGCCCGCCGTCCATCACGAAATCGCCATCGGCCTTGATGGCCGTGCAGTATGAGGTGTCGCCATCCTCAACCTCCACATTGCCCGAGCACGTGGCGGTGAAGCTGCCGCCACTGATGGTCACATTGCCGGCGGCGCTGATGCCCTTGCCGCTATCGGCGGTGACAACCACGCTCACTGCCGGGCCGGCGAGAGTGACATCGCCCTCGGCCACGAGCGCGCTCTTCTTATTGGCAGTGACTGTCAGCGATCCGCTGCCGGTGAAGATCATATTGCTGCGGCAATATACGGCGCCCTTCTCCTTCTCGCCCGCCGGCGTATTGTATGTGGCGGCATCATCAAGCTGCACATCGCCGCTGACACTGATGGTGGCTGCCGCCTTTGATTGCATATTGATAGCGGCGCCGTCATCGTTAGCGAGGACCACTCCATTGAGTTCCAGCGTATAGTCGGCATCTGAATATATCTTAAATGACCCGGCTGTGGCGATGCCGCTCAGCCTATATGTCACCGGCGAGGCAATCACCGATGTCACCACCACATCGCCCCCGCTCTTGGATATATCTACGCCGGCAAAGGCATAGGGGTTGGTCACCGTGGCGTCATCGCCTTGATAAGCTATCTCCACCACGCGCTCTGACATCGGCTCGCCAAATGTCATGTCAGCCAATATGCCACGGCTCAGCGTGGTCTCTACCTTAGCCTTGGTCACAACAGTGATTGTCTCAAGGCCGTCATTGCGGATACTGTCAGTCTCTGTGGCGAGCAAGCCGAGCCGGTCGCCGCCGGTGGTGGCAAACCATAGCATGCTATCATCTACGGCATTCACCGTCAAAACCGTGGCCACGAGCGCCGAGGCGCCCACAAGCATAATAGTCCTGGTTTTCATTGTCTTACGAATTTAAGGGTGTGACCATTGCTCACAGCATAATACACGCCCGCCGGCAGCGATGCCACACTGAGGGCTCTGCCACGCGTGGCAGCTACGGGTATCGCCACATTATTATATACAATGATGTCAGCACTGCGCGACGTCAATACATCGCCGGCCATCGTCAGCACCGGCGACACCTCAGCGACATCACCCACGCCCCCCGTGGCGGGCACGCGATAGTCATCAAAGCGCAACGACACAAATTCATCGTCGCCATAAGTCAATACCTCGCCGCTGCTGAGCTGCAGGCTCACGCCTCCTTCGGCGGGAAAAGTCACGCGCTCTACTGTAGATACCGCCACCTGGGTATCTCTCTTGTCGCATCTAACATTAAGCTGCAAGGCTTCATCGGCGCTCTGCGCCATGACTGCCATGCACGCCGCCATTGTCATGGCAGACACAAATATGCGTTTCATTTTGCACTGATAATTAGTTTGTTTGACGACAAAGATAGCAAATTTTGGCAATATTCACAACTATAATCTACCAACTGCCCCCTACCATCGACAATATTTCCCCACGTTGGCGTCACCGCCTTCTCACTGTCGCCTGTCACCATCGCCGAGACACACGTGTCAGTTATGTCACACACATTATCACCACACCTATAGCGCTGACTATCTGCACATTAACACCACCGACATATTTTTGGCACGCGTTTTGTTATTTGATTGGCGTAGCGTTGCTGCAAACCAGTAGTGCTACAAGATAATAAAACGAAAAAAATAAACAAAAACAAATAAAAAAACATACAACTATGGGAAAAATTATCGGTATAGACTTAGGAACTACCAATTCCTGCGTAGCAGTGCTCGAAGGTAACGACCCCGTCGTTATCCCTAACAGCGAAGGCCGCAACACCACTCCTTCGGTGGTGGCTTTCGTAGCTGATGGCGAACGCAAAGTCGGCGACCCCGCCAAGCGTCAAGCTATCACAAACCCCAAAAACACAATCTACTCCATCAAACGTTTCATGGGTGAGACCTATGACCAAGTGACCAAAGAGATCGACCGTGTCCCCTACAATGTCGTGCGCGGTGACAACAACACCCCCCGCATCGACATCAACGGCCGTCAATACACTCCTCAGGAAATCTCAGCTATGATTCTTCAGAAGATGAAGAAGACCGCCGAAGACTATCTGGGGCAGCCCGTCACCGAAGCGGTCATCACGGTTCCTGCTTACTTCAACGACTCGCAGCGCCAGGCCACTAAGGAAGCCGGCGAGATTGCAGGCCTTACCGTAAAACGTATCGTCAACGAGCCTACTGCAGCCGCGCTCGCATACGGCCTCGACAAGACCAACAAGGACCAGAAAATCGCTGTATTCGACCTCGGCGGCGGCACATTCGATATCTCTATCCTCGAGCTCGGAGATGGCGTTTTCGAAGTGAAATCTACCAATGGCGACACTCACCTCGGCGGCGATGACTTTGACCACGTCATCATCGACTGGCTCGCCGACGAGTTCCTCAAAGACGAAGGCGTAGATCTCCGTCAAGACCCGATGGCGCTCCAACGCCTCAAGGAAGCTGCCGAAAAAGCCAAAATCGAGCTCTCAAGCTCTACTTCTTCGGAAATCAACCTCCCCTACATCATGCCTGTCAATGGTATGCCTAAGCACCTCGTCAAGACGCTCACTCGCGCCAAATTCGAGCAGCTCGCCGATAGCCTGATCCACGCTACTATCAAGCCCTGCGAAGCTGCACTGCGCGATGCCGGCCTCTCTGCTTCAGACATCGACGAAGTGATACTCGTAGGCGGCTCTACACGTATCCCCGCAATTCAGCAGATCGTGGAGAAATTCTTCGGCAAAGTGCCCTCTAAGGGTGTTAACCCCGACGAGGTAGTTGCCGTGGGCGCTGCAATCCAAGGTGGCGTCCTCTCCGGCGATGTCAAAGACGTGCTCCTCCTCGACGTTGTGCCCCTGTCTGTTGGTATCGAGACTCTCGGCGGAGTGATGACAAAGCTCATCGAAGCAAACACAACTATACCTACTCGCAAGAGCGAAGTGTTCTCTACCGCCGCTGACAACCAGCCCTCTGTTGAAATCAACGTGCTCCAAGGCGAGCGCCCGATGGCTAAGGACGACAAGCTCCTGGGCAAATTCCACCTCGACGGCATCGCTCCCGCTCCTCGTGGCATACCTCAGATTGAAGTAACCTTCGAAATCGATGCCAACGGTATCCTCAACGTCTCGGCTAAAGACAAAGCCACCGGCAAGGAGCAATCTATCCGCATCGAAGCTTCGTCAGGACTTACCGACGCTGAAATCAAGCGTATGAAGGACGAAGCCGCTGCCAACGCCGCTGCCGACGCCAAGGAGAAAGAGCGCATCGACAAGCTCAACCAAGCCGACGCCATCATATTCCAGACCGAGAAGCAGCTCAAAGAGCTCGGCGACAAGATCCCCGCCGACAAGAAAGCCACTATCGAATCGGCCGTAGCTAAGCTCAAAGACGCTCACAAAGCTCAGGACATCGCTGCCATCGACGCCGCTATCAACGACATTCAGTCTGCATTCGGCGCCGCTCAGCAAGACATCCTCAACGCTCAGGCTCAAGCTCAGCAGCAGCAAGCCGGCGCTCAGCCCGGCGCTCAGCCCGGCAACAACCAAGGCGGCGACCACGTCACCGACGTTGACTTCGAAGAAGTGAAGTAAGCCCCCAATTCAAAAATATCTTAACACACACAAAAAAATGGAGTGTAGCTCACAAGGTTACACTCCATTTTTTATAACCGCCTCGCTATAAATCACCTCGCCATTATCTCTATTGACACGAGGTGACTCGACGTGACCATCGCCTCACAAGATTTGCCGCGCTATCCACGCGCAGGCCTCTGCGTCGGCAAGTGCATGGTGGTGTCTGTCAAGCTGAAAGCCGCAAGCGGCGGCCACGGTGTGCAGCTGATGGTTTGCCAGACGGGGCAACACGCGGCGCGATGCACTCAGCGTGTCATAGAAGTCATAGTCGGGATAGTCCATCTGATACACCCTAAAGACAGCTCTGAGACAGCCCTCGTCAAAGGGGCTGTTATGAGCCACCAGTGGCAAGCCCGCTATCATAGGCTCTATCTTACGCCACACCGCCGGAAAGATGGGCGCATCGCAGGTGTCGTCACGGCGCAGTCCGTGCACCCGGCTGCACCAATAGCTGTAATATTCCGGCTCGGGGCGTATGAGCGAATAGTATGTATCTACTATCTCACCATCGCGCACTATGACCACTCCTACGCTGCACACTGAGCTGCGCTCATTGTTGGCGGTCTCGAAATCTATAGCTGCAAAATCTTTCATCATCTTATCTGTCACATTGGGTGCACATATCCTGCACATTTTTACTCGCGCAGCAACGCTAATATAAAGAAACAGACGCAATGCAGGGGTGTCCCGTCGTTGCGTCTGCTCGATGGCGGAGAGAGAGGGATTCGAACCCCCGGAGGTGTGACCCTCAACGGTTTTCAAGA
>JBJEDF010000079.1:0-4991 GCA_051871765.1 Muribaculaceae bacterium | reverse complement strand
ATACCCGCTGCATCGCCATACTTCTTGATGATGCTCTTGGTGACCTCGTCATCAAGAGCGTGTAATGCCACTTTTCTTGCGCTCTGAGCGCGCGGCAGTTGTCTGTTGATAAATTCCATATCCTTTTAAATTAATCGCGCTTAAAACGCCTTATTTTGCCTTTAAAATAATTCATCAATCTGCTCAGGGTCTCGTTCATCAGCGGCAGCCATCATCTCCGCCGCCGTCGCCGCCGCGCCGCTCAGCAACTCTTGCTCACGCTCGGCGCGCGTCTTGCGCCCGGCGCGTTTGCTCATCGCCGATTTCGCCGCGGCCTTTTCCGCTTTCACCCTGATAGCATTAAGCAGGTGTTTCGTGGCGGCGCCGATGCTCTTGTGTGCCGGCGCGCCGGCCGTTGTCCACTCCTCGAGTACCTCCTTGCCGTAGCGGTACATAGCCTCTACATGTATGCCGTTTTTCGCTGCAAAGTCGTCAAACTCATCAGACAACAGCTTGCGCAGCAGTTCTCCTCTCTCCGCGCTCTCGCGCGATATATTATTATTCTCTTGACCTTGCGTAAGCAAGGGAGAGAGAATAGCATTTGCATTTGCATTTGCATTTGCATTTGCATTAACATTAACAGGAACACTTGCATGCATTTGCATACCATCTATATTGCTGTTATTTTGAGATTTAGCCCAACGAGTCCTCGCCGATTTTATCCTTTTTTCTCGGATTAACAGATACTTCTCTTTGTCTCTTTTTATGGTTAAAATCATCAGAGCTGTGATGTTATGTATCTTAATAGTCTTAGGCATTTCGCCGTCGAAGGCATAGGCCATAATAGCCTCGTAGGCCTTCAGTCTCTCGGCCTCCGGTAGCGTCGCCAAAACGTCGCGCCAGTCTCGATAAAATACCATGGTGAGGCGGCCGTCGCCGCCGCTGTCGTTCTTATGTGTCATGGCCTCTTCGGTTTCATTGTGCGGCTAACGCGCTGCATCAGCGCGCTGTTAGCCGCGGCGCATTGTAGTTCGTCGTCGGTAGGTATGCGGCGGTCGAGCATGCAGCGCGTGAGCTCTCCTTTGCTGTACCAGACTTTTCCACCCTTCTTGTAGTAGGGGATCTCATGCCGGCAAGCCATGGCCCTTACACGTGCCGGGGATACGCCGAGCAGCAGCGCTGCCTCGTTAGTGTTGAGAGCCTCTTTCGCGGCGAGCAGCGCGTATTGCTCAATCCGTGACAGCGTGTCGCGGATTGGCTCTTCAGATGATATGGCAGTCATGATAGTTCGCTATTCTCGCGCTCGCGACGCAATATCTCATACACTGTGTTAACTCTGTAGAAGCCGTACTTGCCTGCGAGATATTCGACCACGCGCGTGCGGCTCTGCTCTGAGCCGGCGCATAGGCTGTCGTACTCGCTGGCGATGGCTTTGTTGCGCGCTGCACGGCGCGCCTGCGCCTCGGTCTGTGTTTGTAGTTTTTTTGCCATTGTTGTTATTTTATTTTTTTTATTGTTCTGATTGTGACGGCTCCGGGGTCGAACCGGTGTGTAGCGCCTATCGCTCGCCGCCGTCTTTGCTGTCATCGCGACGGCAAAGAAAAAGAAACCATTGAATGAAATGCGCGCCGAAGAATGAGGACTTCTGATGCCACTCTTGGCATCAGCCACCCGGGAGGTGGTGGCGCGGTGAACAAATTGGCTATGCAGGGCGCTCTCTTGCGCCTGGGTGTGTCCGCATCACTGCGGCGGAGGTTGAAAAACATTATACACAATTACGGGTAATCATCAGCGCCTGCATCGCTGCTGTCGCTCAACAGTTGTCACTTATCTTATATACTCTGTTGGCTATAAGGAAGGCCGCGCCGAGCAGCGCAAAGCCTGCTATCTTGGTGAGGGCGAAGTCTCGGTCTGTGCCGCCCTCTGCCCCGGCGAGCATGAAGCCTGCCGTACTGCATACGAATATCGCGATAGCGGCGATGACCTTAACCGAGGTTGATTGCTGGTGTTTGCTCTCTTTTTTCATTGTTGTAATTTTTGAGATTTGTTACTTTTTGTTATCTTTGCGTCTCACGAAAACGTCTCACGCTTTTTTGTAACGCTGTCGTGTCACGTTTTCGGGAGCAAAGATATAACAATGCTTGAATTTGTGCAAGTAAAATCAGTGCAATGTTATAATAATTAACTTTATTTTCAAATAATCGTATCTAAAATGAGCAGTATTAAAGATAGGTTAACAATCTACTTAAAGCACGCTCGCGTGACTAAGGTTGAGTTTGGCCGTCGAATTGGCGTGTCAAATTCCTATGTAACTTCAATGAGAAAATCAATACAGCCGGACAAAGCTGAGAAAATAGCCGCGGAATTTCCCGACCTGAATATCGAATGGCTGATGACGGGCGAGGGCGAGATGCTCAAGCCTAAGAGCGCCGCCGATGGCGAGCTGCCTATCACCACCGGCGAAGGTTCGGTGCTCATCAATAGCGGCGGCTCTCGTGTTGATACTAATTCCGGCGCTGTGATATATAAGGCTCTCGATGAGATAGCCGAGCAGCGCAAGCTCACGGCTAAGGCTCACGAGCAAATCGACCGTCTCCTTGCTATCATTGACCGCCTGACCTCCGGTGTTAACAACAACAATCAATAATATCATTATGAATAAGTTCTTCATCATCGCAATGCGCGGCCTTGCGTTCGTTTTTCTCGCCGCCGCGATAATCGTAGTATTCTATTACATCAGTCTTAATAAATACGAGGCTGAAGGCCTCGGCGGCACAACGATAGCCGCCGTGCTGTCATGCATCTTCTTCGCCGGCGCATCGTGGACGTGTGCCGCCGTGCTGGCTCACGTTGCGCCCGATGCCTCTGATGAGTATGAGGTTGCTGAGGAGTATGATGCCGACGAATACGAAGCTGAGTGAGTTAAAAAGTGCAAAAAAATTGTGCGCGTCAAAAGCAATGCTTACCTTTGTCGCTGAGAGCAATAATTTCTACTATTGTAGATAAACAACGACTGCTCGCGCCCGGCATCTTGATGGTGTCGGGCATTTTTGTGATTTGTCAAAAAATGCGTAACTTTGCAGCGTTACTTTTTGACGCCGTCATGCTCTCGGCGGCGTTAGGCCGGACGCCTCACGCGCCCGGCTTTTATGTGATGACGCCCCGACTGATACCAGTCGGGGCGTCATATCTTTATGTGTATCGGGTTACCTCTGAGCCGTGATATGCAGGCGCATGCCGCTCTCGGCCATTTCGTCGCTGAATGTGATGACGGTGTAGCCGTCGCTCACGTTGGCGAAGTCGCATACAGCCTGTATTCTGTGTAGCGCGTGGCCGTTGACCTCGATGGTCTCGTCAGTGATGATATACTTCTTGTTCTCGATGTTGATGTTTTGCTCTCGGTTTTCATGTTGTTTGTTTTTTAAAGTGTTACTTTTTGTTTATTTTGATAGAGGCTTGCAGAGCCTCACATATTCTATTGACTGTGTCGATGCCGGCGTTGTATTTGCCGTTCTCGAGCCGGCTCAGATTGGAAGGGTTGATGCCGCTCGCTGATGAGAGCTGTCGTATCGTCAGGCCTCGCTCTCTGCGTAGCTCTGCGAGCTGTCTGCCTATCTGTATTCTGTCGTTGTTGTTGTCGTTATTCATATCCTTTGATGTTAGGCGCGAAATTACACGTTTGCTAATTCGCAAACAAATTATTCGAGTTAAACAACGTTAATGGCTTGAATTTTGTATCTCAAAGTCCGGAATGAGCTGCACAGCCTCCTCCTTCTTCTTGTCGATAATTTTAGCGTAGATTTGCGTCGTGGCAATATTGTGGTGTCCGAGCAGCTTGCTCACGGTGTATATATCTACACCGAGCGTGAGCATCATCGTGGCGAACGTATGCCGCGCGCTGTGGAACGTGATGTGCTTGTTTATGCCTGCCGTTGCCGCCCATTGTCTCAGCAGATTGCCCATGCCTGTTTTATTCAGCTCGCGCAGCACGCGCTCATCATCATCACGCCGCACGCCCAGTATCGCGCGTGCTTGTGGGTTGATGATACAGTACTCTTGATGCCCGGTTTTTTTCTGCCGGAACACGATACGCGAGCCCTCCGCCTCGTCTTGTACCTCACGCCATATGAGCTTAGCGATGTCGGAGTATCTCAGCCCTGTCAGGCACGAGAATAGGAAGTAGCGCCTGAGCGCTTCCTTAGGGCATGGAGTATCTATAAGCCTGCGCAGCTCTTCTATCGTGAGATATTCGCGATGCGTCTCCTCTCGAGACGGCGGTGCTACCTTATATACATCGGCGTTCACGTTAACGCCGTTTCTCTCTGCATATCTCAGCAAGGCGCGGATGCTACTATAATATACGCTCGCTGTATTGCGCTTGAGTATGCCGCACTTTATACGCGACACCAGGTACTCGCAATATCCCATCATCCACGCTCTGTTGATGTCGCTCAGCTCTATATCAGCCCTGCCATCGTAGGCGAGCGCTTGCAGTATCGCTGCATGGTCAATGTCGGCTGACCCCTTGCTTTTGCCAGCCGCGGCCGCCGCTTCTGCCCCCCTGAGCGTGAGCCTGATACCTCCGCTATATACGCCGGAGATAGCATCGGCCTCGCGGCTCTGCCTGATGGCCTCTGCTCGCCGCATAGTCTCCTTGTTAGCGGTGACGGCCGCCCTGTTTGTCGGCGGAATTAAATACATCTTCAAAAATTCATACTGCCGCCGGCCGTCAGAATATATATCTATATATAGACTCTCGCGGCCATCGGATAGCTTGCGCGTGCGCAATCGTGCTCTCTGCTTTTTCATGCCTTGTTACTTTTTGGCGCAAAGTAACAAAAAAGTAACAAAATACGCAATAATTATGCTATATTTACGAACATTTTAACGATTATAAACAATTATAACCGCCTGAATATCAGCGGTTATAATTATCTATAGCCATATCCGCTATTTATTGGCGGCAAAGTTACCAAAAGATATTGACTCCGCCAAAAATTTTTCATATTTTA
>JBJEDF010000078.1:0-71111 GCA_051871765.1 Muribaculaceae bacterium | reverse complement strand
CGAACCCTCACAGGCGGAACCAGAATCCGACGTGCTACCATTACACCACAAGGCAATTGCGGGTCGCGCTCATAAAAGAGCGCGTGGCTTTAACGGGTGCAAAGTTAAGTAGGATTTTTTAATTGTGCAATAGTTGTGGCAAAAAAGATTGCCTGAAGGGGTAAGTTTTTTGAAAGTTTTAATGTTTTTGCCGTGGATGGCGTCGAGGCAGCGGGTGTCAGAGGTGCAGCGCGAACAGCCGGGCGGCGTTTGCGGCCGTGGCCTCGGCCACATGCTCCGGCTCTGTGTTGAGCGCGCGGGCGACGGCGGCGGCGGTGTGTGTGATGTATGCGCTCTCGTTGCGTTTGCCGCGGTGAGGCACCGGGGCGAGGTAAGGCGAGTCGGTCTCCAGGAGCAGCCTGTCGAGTCCTATGGCGGGTAGGCGGTCTCGGAGGTCGGAGTTTTTGAAGGTGACGATGCCGTTGATGCCAAAGTAGTAGTCGCCGATGGATCTGATGCGCGCGATGTCGTCGTCAGAGCCGCAGAAGCTGTGCATCACCACGGGCACCGATGGGTGTAGCCGCAGGATATCGAGGGTGTCATCGAGGCCGTTGCGGCAGTGTATGATTAGCGGCAGGTGCAATTGCTCGGCTATCGAGGCTTGGGCGTCGAGGGCCTCGCGCTGTCGGTCTCTGAAAGTATTGTCCCAATAGAGGTCGATGCCCACCTCGCCGATGGCCACGGGGCCGGCTTCGGGCAGCCGGGCGAGTATGGTGTCGAGCTGAGCATGCCAGTCGTCATTGACTTCGGTGGGGTGCAGCCCTAAGGCCACGGAGATGTTGCGCGGGAATGAGGCGGCGAGGGCGAGCAGAGGGTCGATGGTTGAGGCATCGACGTTGGGCATCACCATGTGGGTCACGCCGGCGTCGATGGCGCGGCTGACGGCATCTGAGGGCGAGTCAAATTCGGGCAGGTAGAGGTGTGTGTGAGTGTCGATAAGCATCAGTGAGTGCGCGAGGCTGAGCGCTGAGCCAGGTCGGTGAAGAATTGCATGGCCTCGGCGTCGATGCCGGCGCGGCGTAAGGCCACGAGAGCTTTGTCGAGGTATAGTGCTATCAGCTCGTTGCATCGCTCGCCCAGGTTGATGCTGTTGTATATGTCGATGACGGCGGCAATGCGGTCAGCGGGGTCGAGCTGTTGTGATAATATGGCGGTGAGCTGCTCTCCTCTCTCTTGCAGGGCGGTGATGAAGAGCCATGTCTTTTTCTCGTTGACTATGTCGCCTCCTATGCCTTTGCCGAAGAGCAAGGGGTCGCCGTAGGTGTCGAGGTAGTCATCGCGGAGCTGGAATGCGAGGCCGAGGTTTACGCCGTAGTCGTAGAAGGCTTGGCTGACGCTGTCGGGGGCTCCGGCGAGAGTGGCGCCCATGGCGCAGGCGCAGCCTAAGAGCACCGAGGTCTTGAGGCGTATCATGCTGAGGTACTCGTCGATGGTGACGTCGCGCCGATGCTCGTAATCGACGTCGAGCTGCTGTCCGCGGTATATGTCCATCGCCGTGTCGTTGAAGAGCGATAGTATCGTGGGCAGGGCTTGCGGCTTGCAGTCGGCGATGAGTTGCGTGGCGATGGTGAGCATGGCGTCGCCGGAGAGGATGGCTTGAGAGGCGTTCCAGCGGCGGTGCACGGTGAGCTGTCCGCGGCGCACATCGGCGTTGTCCATGACATCGTCGTGGAGGAGGGTGAAGTTGTGAAACATCTCCAGTCCGAGCGCTTGGTTCATGACCTCAGCGGGGTCTCCGCCGAGTGCGTGGTAAGTGGAGATGAGCAGCGCCGGGCGCAGGCGTTTGCCCCCGCTGTTGAGGGTGTAGCGTATGGGCTCAAAGAGCGAAGTCGGCGATTGCGTGAATTGCAGGTTGGCGATGGCGTCGGCTATCAAGCGACTGTATTCTTCAAAAGGCAGCATGGTCTTAATGGCGTGTGGGGGGGGTAGGGTGGAGGTGTGTGGGTAATGGTTAGTGCTGGTATAAAAATCGCTTGATGGAGCGTTTGGGTGTCTTCTCAAATTCCTCTTGGTGAATGCGGTATCGCGAGATGCGGCTGTAGGCGGGCAGCTCGTTGTTGAGGTGCTCCACGTTTTGCTGCATTTGCTTCTCGATGTCGGCTTCCGACATTCCCAGACGCGTGGCGTTCTCGAGGTCGGGGTAGATCAGCGCCACGAGCTTGTTGTCTTCCTCGATGATTAGCGATTCGCTGACGTAGGGCATATTGTTGAGCTTCTGCTCTATTTCTTCGGGGTAGATATTTTGGCCGGAGGGCCCGAGTATCATGTTCTTGTCGCGGCCGCGGATGTATAGGAAGCCGTCGTCATCGAGGGTGCAAATATCGCCGGTGTTCATCCAGCCGTCTTTGTCAAATACTTTGGCTGTCTCGTCGGGGTTTTTGTAGTATCCCATCATCACGTTGTCGCCTTTGAGCCATAGCACGCCGGGGGTGTGGGCGGGGTCGGGCGAGTCAATGCGCGCAGTCATGCGATCCACGATCTGTCCGCACGAGCCGGGTCGCTGCACGTCCCAATCGGCGTAAGCCACGAGCGGCGCACATTCGGTCATGCCATATCCCACGGTGAATGGGAATTTGATGCGTCGCAAGAAGGTCTCCACGTCGGCGTTGAGGCCGGCGCCGCCGATAATCATTTCGTGGAGGTTGCCGCCGAAGGTGTTTGTCAGCCTATCTTTGATTTTGCCCAGCAGATGGTCATCGATGAACGGCATGTGCAGCAGCAGCTTCATCATAGGCTTGTCGAGCAAGGGGAACACGCGTGTCTTGATGATTTTTTCGATGATGAGAGGCACGGTGACGATGAGCTTTGGCTTTACGGCGGCGAAGGCGTCCATGATGATCTTGGGCGATGGTGTGCGTGTGAGGAAATACACGTGGCAGCCACGCACAAACGAGTTCATCAGCTCCACCATGAGGCCGTACATGTGGGCCAGCGGCAGCATACACACCACCGAGTCTCCTTTAGAGAGGGCGGTGAGCTTGGTGATGTAATACTCGATGTTGGACCACAGGTTGCGGTACGAGAGCATCACGCCTTTAGAGAAACCGGTAGAGCCGGATGTGTAGTTGATGATGGCGAGGTCGCCTTGGGGCTGATCGGCGTATTTGACATCATCGGCAGTGAAGCGCTCGGGGTATTTATCGCCGAAGTACTTATTGAGGTTGTTGCGTGCCCGGGTTAGAGTCTCGCTGCGGGTGAGCATGAGCGAGTAGTCTGATATTTGTAGCATGCCGATGAGGTCGGGCATCGAGTCGGGGTCGAGGTTCTCGAAGATGGCGCTGTCGGTGAAGAGCAGCTTGGCTTCGCTATGGCACACGAGGTGGTGAATATTTTCGGGCTTGAATTCGTGGAGAATGGGCACCGTGACGGCGCCGTATGTTATCGAGGCGAGAGCGGCGATGGCCCATTGCGCGGAGTTGCGGCCGCAGAGGGCTATGCGATCGCCTTTTTTGAGCCCGGCGTTTTCGAAGAGGAGATGCAGCTTTTCAATCTTGCGCGCCACATCGCGATACTGAAACGATACGCCATGGAAATCAGTGAGCGCGAGCTCTTCCCAGTTGTTGCGTATTGCTTGTGCTATATAAGCTATCAAAGATGATTGTGCTTCCATAATGAATTGTGTAAATACATGCGGAATGCAAAAGTACTAAAAATTTCAGTAAAAGATAAAAATATGGGCTAAAAACGTGTGATATTGCGAAAAATAGCGTACTTTTGCATAACAACAATATAACATCAACCCCAATGAGAATATATAAAGCAATCTTGACGGGCATGGCCGCAGCGATGATGGCGGCGCAGCCCGTTGCAGCAGAGAATTACCGTGTAGAGATAACCGTCCCCGCAGAGGCTGATGCCGAGGGCGCTATGGCAGAGCTCAAGGATTATGATAGCGGCGCCAAGCTCGACAGCGCCCTTGTGACCGATGGCAAGGTGCTCTTCAGCGGCGATGTGTCGGGCAGCCGTGTGGCTCGCGTGGTGATAGATGACAGCCCCGTGGCGCAATTTATCTTGGAGCCGGGCGATATCGCTGTGGATATCGCTACTCGCAATGTCAAGGGTGGCGCTCTCAATGCCGCCATGGACAAGGCTATAGCACAGATCAACGAGATCGTCAAGCAATACAGGAGCGCAAGCAGCGAGCAAGCCGCCGTGCTGGAGCAGAAGTATGAGGCTTGCTGCGATAGCGTCGTGGCTGCCAACGCCGACAATGCCCTTGGCTTGATGTTCTTCATAGAGCTTGTGGGCGACTATGATATGGCTGCTATGGATGCGGCGCTGGCGCGTTATCCGCAGTTCAAAGACTCCAAGCGAGTGCAAAAGATGCAGCGCGCGCTTGCCAATAAGGCAGCAACGCAGCCCGGTAGCCGGTATGTGGATTTTGAGGTCACTTACGGGGGCGTGACAAAGCGCCTGAGCGACTATGTGGGCAAGGGCGACTATGTGCTGGTGGATTTCTGGGCCAGCTGGTGCGGCCCGTGCATACGCGAGATAGCCGTGCTCAAGGAGCTGTACAAGGAATATGGGCCTCAGGGACTTAAGGTGCTCGGCGTGGCCGTATGGGACGAGCCGGCCAACACCCAAAAGGCAATCGAGACACATCAGATACCGTGGGAGTGCATCATCAACGCGCAGACTATACCTACCGACCTCTATGGCATCTCCGGCATACCATGTATTATCTTGTTTGCGCCTGATGGCACGATATTGAGCCGCGACAAGCAAGACGACGCACTCCGCGCCGATGTTGCCGCCGCGATGACAGCCGCTGTAAAATAATGACATTTCTGCGCAGCCATCGGCGAGAGCTGATAGTGATATGGTCGTTTGCCGTAGTGATTAATTTCATTATGGCAAACGATTCGTTTACACATGAGCTATTCAAGCATTACGATGAGGCGTGGTTCTATATGTGCGGCAAGGCGTGGGCCAATGGGCTGGTGCCGTATCTTGATTTTGCCGACTCCAAGGGCCCGATGCTGTGGCTCATCTATGCCGCCGGCTATCTGATATCGCCAGCTGACTATACGGGAGTGTGGCTGCTGTCGGTGCCGGTGTATCTGTTTTGCTTTACCTATTGCTATCGGGTGATGCTGCTGCTGAGTGGGGGCCGGCGCAAGGTGTCGGTCATGGCCACGCTGGCAATGGCGATACCTTATTTCACGGGCTTTCACTTTGAGATGCGCACCGAGGATTGGTGCCAGCCGGCAGTGATTTATGGCATCTATCTGCTGGTCAGAGTTTTGCGTGATAGCGGTAAAACGCTTCGCGCATCGGAGGCTGTCGTCATGGGGGCAATGGTGGTGTGCTGTCTGCTGATGAAATGGACCATAGCGGCGGTGGCTCTGCTGCCGGCAGTGGCTCTGCTGTGTATGGCGGGCAGCTGTCGCCGAGCCGTTCACGCCGCCTTATGGTTGATCGTCGGGGCGGTGGTGGCGCTGGTGCCTTTTGCTGCGATCTTTGCGTGGTATGGCAATTTTGACGCCTTCGTTGAGGAGTACTTTATGAGCACATCGGCCACCATCACGGTCAGCGCCGCTACCTATATGGGCGATTTGCTGTCGCTGCTGACGACGCGCCGTGTCGGGGCTGTGATTATAGCCATCGGCGCAGCAGTGGCGGCGGTGCGCGTGGCGGGTCGCCGAGGGCTGTGGCTTGCGGGTTGCGCCGCCGTGTCGGTGCTCATCGCGGCGTGCAATGACCATGCAATATACTATCAGGCCGTCAACAACAGCTATGCCGTGGGCATCGTGTTTTTGGCAGTGATGTGGCTTGGCAGGCGTAGCGCGGCGGTGCGGCGCATGTCGGTGGGCGTGTGCTACGTTGCCATAGTTGTGGTGCTGGCGGCCTATGCCTATGTGCTGCACCCATCGTTTGTTGTGAGCGAGCGGCCGGAGAGCTTCTACAAGGCGTGCCTCGTGATGTCCGGTGTAGAGCATCCGCGCGTGCTCAACTATCGTATGCGCGAGACCGGCGTAGGCATCAACGCCGAGACGCTGCCGGCCACAAAGTATTGGGCATATCAGGGCGGCGCCACCGAGGCGATGCGCGCCAATCAAGATAGCGCTATAAGAGCGGGTGCGGCGGACTTTGTGGTGGCCAACGTGTGGGACTCTGCCGATAGCATATTCATCGAGTCGGGCTATCAGCCGGTGATGACCTTCAGAGAGTATGACGACAGCTATGTGCTGCTGAGCCGACATGCCGCGGCCGTGCCGGCGGGAGCTTGCCACCCATCGATGCTGTCACGGCTGCTCAAGCGCCCTATCGCCGAGAGTGTAGCGTCAGGGCTGTGACATGTGTGTCAGGAGTCGCGGCGATGGTGATGAAGGCGGCGCGTCGTGTTATGTTTTATTCGCAAAATGCTGTCGTTGACGTTAAATACTTATAAAAAACAATACACACGCGCGCAAAAGCGGTAAAGGTTTTTGCCCTTTTGGCCGTTAAATTATAACTTTGCACCTTGAAATAAGAAAAAAGATGACAATAAAGACTGCATTTTGGCTGACACTCATTGCCGTAGGAGCTACGGCAGTAGGGTGCAATGATGATGATAGCACGGTGCTCACTACAGAGGCGTACAGCAGTGTGGCGATATCGTCGTTTTATCTCACGGCAGATGATGCTATAGCCCATCTCGACTCGGTGTATTTCTCCATCGACCTGGAGCGGGCGCAAATATACAATGCTGACTCGCTGCCTTATGGCAGCGATGTGTCGGCGCTGGTGCCCGTGGTGATGATGCAGACGGGCGCCTCCGTGGCTGAGCTCAAGTTTAAGACTATCGCCGGCGAGGATACAGTGAGCAATTACCTCACCAACTCGACCAATCCGGTCAACTTTGCCGCCGGGCCGGTGGAGCTGCGCATAGTGTCGCTTGACGGCACCGCCGAGCGCATCTACACCGTGAAGGTCAACGTGCACACCGTCAACCAGGACACGCTATATTGGGGCGAGCTGGCTTACAGCGCCTTGCCCTCGAAATTTGCCGCTCCGGCGCGCCAGCACACGGTGCGACGTGGCGAGACCATCTATTGCCTCACGAGCGATGGCGCCGGCAGCTACTGTATGGCCTCGAGCGCAGCGCCGGCAGCCAACCAATGGCGCCTGCAAGACGTGTCCTTCGGCTTTGAGCCTGATGTGGAGAGCTTCACCACCACTGATGCTGCCTTCTACATCCTCGACAGCTCCGGCAATCTCTATCGCAGCGAAGACACCGGCGCCTCGTGGACTCCCTGTGGCAGCGCGCCGTGGCGCTACATCTTCGGCGCGGTAGGCGGGTCAATAGTGGGCTCGGCTCAGCGCGACGGCCGGTGGGTCTATGTCACATATCCTGAGAGCACCGAGCAGCCCATTGCGGCTGATTTCCCGGTGTGCGGCATGTCGCAGGCTGTAAGCCTGACCACCTCGCTGTCGGGGCAAGAGTCGTTGCTCTTTGTGGGCGGTCGCCTTGCCGACGGCACATTGACCAATCGCACCTATGGCTATGACGGCACCAATTGGGCGCAGCTGAGCACTCGCGCCATTGCCGAGGGCCTTGAGGACGCGGTGATATGGCCATATATCACTCGTCATTACAGCGCATCGTGGAGCGCCACCGACTATGCTGCAATCTTTGCCATGGGAGGCCGCCGCAGCGATGGCACTATCAACGACACGGTGTATGTGTCAGAAAACTATGGCATCACATGGGCCAAGGCTCCGGCGTCGATGCAGCTGCCTGAGGGCTTCGCCACGATGGCGCGAGGCCAGGCTTATGTAAGCAACGCCACTATGACGGCTGACCGCACCGCGGCGAGCCGCGCATGGCACTCAATACTGAGCTATCGACGGCCCTACGACACTCGCCCCATAGAGGAGTGGGAGTGCCCGTATATCTATATCTTCGGCGGTGTGGATAAGGCGGGCGCGCTCTACAACACGGTGTGGCAGGGTGTGATACTACGATATACGTTTAAACCCATACAATAGCAAAGAGCATATATATATATAATAAAAGGTAACACTTCTCACCGATGAGACGCGCGATAGTCATAGCCACAGTCATATTTACGACTCTGCTTGCCGGCCGATGGCATGCGGGGGCGCAGACCGCGCCGTATAAATTTGACTTCGGCGCCATGATAGGTATGAGCGGCTATCTGGGCGATGCCAACAGCTCCTCGCTGCTCAAGCATCCCGGCATCTCGGCTGAGGTGGCAGCCCGATATATTGCCAACACGCGCTTTGCCTTCAGAGCCTCGCTGGGCGTGCTCACCATGAAGGGCAACACTGCCGATATGTCAGACGTGCTGCCCGATATGGCATCGTATGAGTTCAGCTCCACCGTCTATGACCTGGGCGTGCGCGCCGAGTTTAACTTCTTCAACTACGGCATCGGCGAGACATATAAGCGCCTGAAGCGGTGGACACCCTACCTGACGGTGGGCGTGGGCGCCTGCCTGGCATCGTCAGGAGGACACACCTCCGTGGCGCCGACGCTGCCTATGGGCTTCGGAATCAAATTCAAGCCTCGCGAGCGTTTTAACCTGCTGCTTGAGTTTACGATGACCAAGGCTTTCGGTGACCACCTCGACGGCGCGGATCTGAGCGACCTCAATCAGATAAAGACAGCATTTTATAAGAACACAGATTGGTACTCTCGCATCAGCATAGGCTTTTCATACGAGTTCGGCAAGCGGTGCGAGACCTGCCACTATGTGGAATAGCATAACAATAATCAAAGTAATCAACGCATATCACCATCGGTAATCACATCATCAAGACTATGGCATCAGTAGCAGATATAGACATCAAGCGCGTGCCCCGCCATGTGGCCATCATTATGGACGGCAACGGCCGATGGGCTCAAGCTCGAGGGATGGATCGCTCGGCCGGCCATGTGGAAGGCGTGGCCAGCGTGCACGACATCACTGAGGCGGCGTCAGACATAGGTGTGAAATATTTGACGCTCTACACCTTCTCTACCGAGAATTGGAATAGGCCCAAGGGTGAGGTCGATGCGCTGATGGACCTTATCGGCATCGCAATAGAGCGCGAGACACCGATGATGCTCGCCAACAATGTGCGTATGACCATGATAGGCGATATGGAGCGTATGCCGTCGAGCGCCAGGGCCCGCTTGGAGAAGTGCTTTGCCGACACCGCTCACTGCACCGGCCTGACCATGGTGCTGGCGCTTAGCTACTCGGCGCGCTGGGAGATAACGCGCGCAGCACGTATGCTGGCGCAAGAGGCCGCCAAGGGAGAGATCGATGCCGACACTATCGACGACTCAATGGTGGCATCGCGGCTGACCACAGCTGCGATGCCTGACCCCGACTTGCTGATACGCTCGGGCGGCGATCTGCGCGTGAGCAACTTCTTGCTGTGGCAGATAGCCTACTCCGAGATATATGTCACGCCTATCTTCTGGCCTGACTTCCGCAAGCCGCAGTTTTATGATGCTATTGTGGATTACCAGCGGCGTCAGCGCCGCTTCGGGCTCACTGCCGAGCAGGTCAAATAGCATCGCTATGACAATAAGCAACCTACACTAACGTTATCACATATCACTCACAATAAGATATAGCGCAACACATAAATATATATGCGACAAACACTGCTTGCCATAACAGCCCTGATCATGCTGCTGCTGCCCGGCCGGGCGGCAGCCGATGCGGCTACAGACACGATATACAATCCCGCGGTGATATATTCGGCGATGCCCAAGGTATATGAGATCGCTGACATCAGTGTCACCGGAGCCCCCAACTACGACGACGATATCATCTTGGGCTATGCCGGTCTCAAAGTGGGCGACCGCGTGGCCATCCCCGGCGACGATATCACGGCAGCCGCCAAAAGGCTGATGCGCCAAGCGCTATTCTCGCAGGCCCAATTCAAGCTTGTCAAAGTGGCGGGCGACAAGGCGTGGCTCGAACTGGCAGTGCGCCCTCAGCCCCGCATCTCCGTGGTCAACTATATAGGCATGAAAAAAGGCGAGGCCAAAGATTTGCGCGAGAAGCTGCAGCTGATGAAGGGCAACCAAATCACCCAAAATATCGTCAACCGCGCCACCATGATCGTGCAGAAGTATTTTGCCGACAAGGGCTTTGGTAATGCCGAGGTCAATATAACGCTGCACGAGGACCTCTCGGCGCCCAACGAGATGATCGTAGATATCAGGGTCGATAAGCGCGACAAGGTGAAGGTGCACAAAATCTATGTCGAGGGCAACAAAGTGCTCAGCGACGGCAAGATAAAGCGCACCATGAAGAAGACCAACGAGAATGGCAACCTGCTCAACCTCTTCAAGCAGAAAAAGTTTGTGCGCACTGACTATGAGAATGACCTCAACCTCATCCTCGAGAAATACAACGAGCTGGGCTATCGCGATGCCAAAATTGTCAGCGACAGCGTAGTGGCCTATGACGAAAAGAAGGTAGATGTGCACATCACCATAGATGAAGGCCGCAAATATTATATCAAAGACATCAGCTGGGTGGGCAACACCGTGTATCCTACCGACGTGCTCAACACTATCCTCGGCATGGAGGCCGGCGATGTGTATAACCAAAAGATGCTCAATAAGCGCCTGAGCGAAGACGACGACGCCGTGTCAAACCTGTATATGGACCACGGCTACCTATTCTACCAGTTAGTGCCCATAGAGCGCGAAATCGACGGCGACTCTATCGCCCTGGAGATGCGTATGGCCGAGGGCCCGCAAGCGCGCATCAACAACGTGGTGATCAACGGCAACGACCGCCTATATGAAAAGGTGATACGCCGCGAGCTGCGCGTCAAGCCCGGCGAGCTCTTCAGCAAGAGCGACCTGATGCGCTCGGCGCGCGAGATAGCGCAGACCGGCCACTTCAACCCCGAGAATATGGATATACGCCCCGAGCCTAACGAGGAAAACGGCACCGTGGATATCATCTTCAACCTCGAGTCCAAGGCCAACGACCAGATAGAATTTTCAATGGGATGGGGCCAGACGGGTATCATAGGCAAGCTGTCGCTGAAGTTTACCAACTTCTCGATAAAGAACCTCTTCCACCCCAGCACCTACAAGGGCGTGATACCGCAGGGCGAGGGCCAGACCTTCACCATCTCGGCGCAGACCAATGCCCGCTACTATCAGGCCTATTCGGTGTCATTCCTCGACCCCTGGTTTGGAGGCAAGCGTCCCAACTCGCTGTCGGTGTCGGCCTACTACAGCCGCCAGACCGGTGTCAACTCATCATACTACAACTCCACCTGGGCCAACAGCGCCTACTATGGCCTCTACGGCACCTACAACAGCGACTACTACAACAACTCATACCAGTCATCGTATGACCCCAACAAGGTGCTGCAGATGCTGGGCGTCAATGTGGGCTTCGGCAAGCGTCTGAGCTGGCCAGATGACTTCTTCACCTTCACCGCCGAGCTCGGCTATAACTGGTATTATCTGAAAAACTGGGACTACCTCTACTATATGAACAACGGCACGTCAAACGCCCTCGTGCTGGGCTTGACGCTGGCCCGCTCGTCAATAGACAACCCGATGTACACCCGCAGCGGCTCGTCTTTCTCACTGAGCTTGCAGCTCACACCTCCGGCATCGCTGATGTCGGGCAAGAAGGACTGGAAGGCCCTCAGCGAGAAAAACGATGAGGCCAGCAAGAAAGAGCTCTACCGCTGGATAGAATATTGGAAGCTGCGCTTCAAGTCGCGCGTCTATATCCCCCTGGCTAATGCCGACGGCACCTACACCCCGGTGCTGATGACTCGCGCCGATTTCGGCTTGCTCGGCAGCTACAACAAGTATCTCAAATCGCCCTTCGAGACATTCTATGTGGGCGGCGATGGTATGTCAGGCTCTTACACCTATGCCACCGAGACTATAGCGCTGCGTGGTTATGACAATGGCTCCTTCACGCCGTGGGGTAGCGAAGGCTACGCCTACACCCGCTTGGGCGTGGAGTTCCACTTCCCGCTGATGCTGCAGCCCTCCACCACCATTTATGCGCTATCGTTTGTCGAGGCGGGTAATGCCTGGACATCGGTGAGCCAGTTTAACCCGTTCTCGCTCAAGCGCAGCGCCGGCGTGGGTGTGCGCATCTTCCTGCCTATGGTGGGTATGATGGGTATCGACTGGGCCTACGGCTTTGACAAGGTCTTCGGCACTCGCGGAGGCAGTCACTTCCACTTCATTCTCGGACAGGAATTCTAATGGTGTGATTAAACTTTATGCTGCTGACCATTGTCTAATAACTAAACATTGCCACAGCGGCACAAGCTCAATTATATCATCAATGAACACAAAAGCAATATATATGAAACGAATACTGTTAATACTCATAGCCGTGGCCGGGTGCTGCGCCGTGGCCTCGGCTCAAAAATTCGCAATGGTAGATATGGACTACATCTTGCGCAATGTGCCCAACTACGAGATGGCCAACGAGCAAATCAATCAGCTGTCGCAGCGCTATCAGAAGGAGATAGAGGCCCTGGGCAAAGAGAGCGAGACGATGTATCAAAACTACCTCTCTGACAAGGTGTTCCTCACCGACGAGCAAATCAAAAAGCGCGAAGAAGAAATCGTGGCTAAGGAAAAAGAAGCCACCGAGCTGCGATACAAATACTTCGGCCCCGAGGGCGAGCTCTACAAGAAGCGCCAGACGCTGCTCAAGCCCATCCAAGACGATGTGTATAACGCCATCAAGAAAGTGGCCGAGGAGCGCGGATATCAGGCAATCTTTGACCGCGCATCATCATCAGAGATAATTTTTGCCTCGCCTCGCATCGATGTCAGCAACGAAGTGCTCGCTAAGTTAGGCTATTCCAAATAGTTTTACTATCTTTGCAGCGCAAATGCCAGCACATACACAGATATTATTAAAAACAATAAACATATAACCCTACATGTTCAAAAAAATCGTTCTTGCCCTCTTAGTGGCACTTCCCCTGTCAGCTGCCGCACAAAAATTCGGCGTAGTCAAAGTTGACGAAGTCTTCCAAGCAATGCCCGAGACTGCTACCACCCAGGCACAGTTTACCGAGGCCTCTAAAAAATATGAAGACGAGTTCCAGAAGCTTCAAGAAGAAATCAACAAGCTCTACACCGACTTCCAGGCGCTTGACAAAGATGAGACCACACCCCAGTCGATCAAAGAGCGCCGTCTGCAAGAAATCCAGGAGAAGGATCAGAAGATACAGCAGTTCCGCAACACCGCGCAGCAAGATCTGCAGCGCCTGCAAGAGCAGCTCATCGCTCCTATCCAGGCAAAGCTCACCGATGCCATCAAGGCTGTCGGCGCTGAGGGTGGCTACACCTTCATCTTCCCCAACGAACAGGCCATGATACTCTACTCCGGCGCTGACGTAGTGGATATCACCGCCGCCGTTAAGGCCAAGCTCGGCATCAAATAATCCGTCGCCACAGAGCTTACGACACACACCTAATCACAGCAGCGAGAGCCGCCTCAGCGCAGCCCTCGCTGCTGTTATTTTTTTGCACAACGGCTAATGCGCGGCAGCGTGGATTTTTTTTGTAGGGGCGCCGGCCGGGGCGTCAGGGCAGCGGCTCGCCGGCGGGGCGAGGGAGCTCCTTGATGTGGCGGCATGGGTTGCCGGCAGCCATGGTGTAGGGAGCTATGTCGTGGGTCACCACGGATCCGGCCCCGATGACGCAGCCGCGGCCTATGGTCACGCCGGGCAGAATGGTGGCGCTGCCGCCTATCCAGACGTCATCGGCGATGGTCACCGGCAGGGCCCATTCGATGCCTTTGCGTCGGCTCTCGGCGTCGAGGGGGTGGCAGGGTGTGTAGATGCTCACGTTGGGGCCTATGAACACGTTGTTGCCAATGCTTACGCGTGCTTCGTCGAGGATGGTGGCGTTGTAGTTGATGAATACGTTGCTGCCGATATGGATGTTGCGTGCGTAGTCACATCTGAAAGGCTGATTGATGACCACTCTGCTGCCGCAGCTGCCGAGCACGCCTTTAATAATGGCCATGCGGCGGTCAGTGAGCGACGGCTGCATGGTGTTGAACTGCTCCATGACATCGCGAGTCTGCTCAAGCAGGTCTATGAATACGTGGTATGCGGCGTCGTAGGCCTCGCCGCTGAGCATCTTGTGCCATTGTTGTTGAAAATAAGGGTCAGTGGGTAGTGTGAGCATAGGGTGGGGGTCGGTGTGAATGTGGTGACGGGCTGTGCGCTATATATATGCACATTATGCCGCATCACTGAGGGCGATGCGGCTCATGCGAGCTGTCAGCAGCTGTAATTTCTTGATAGATTATTTGCTTGCGATAGAGTCGGAAACGGTGAGGCGTGCGCGGCCTTTAGCGCGACGGCGTGCGAGAACTTTGCGGCCATCGGCAGTTGACATACGCTCGCGGAAGCCGTGCTTGTTGACTCTCTTGCGGTTAGAAGGTTGGAATGTACGTTTCATTGCCTTGTATATTTTTATTGTTTATTATTCTCAATTCGAGGTGCAAATTTAGTCAATTTTTTGCAAACTGCCAAATCGGCAGAGCTCATAAATCTCTTTTTGTAGAAAAAAGGCTGTAAATGTGGGGCCACGGTGTGATAATAGCGAAAATAGTATTAACTTTGCGATATGAAAAACAGAACTTACGAATAGCGATGTCAATAACGAAAATGCAGCTTTGGCGGTCAGCCAGGGATTATATTTTTATCACGATAGGAATGGCGGCCTTTGCCATCGGATTTACGGGTTTTATCCTCCCGGAAAAGGTGATAATGGGCGGCCTTGCGGGCATAGGCTCGCTGGTGTATTTCACTACGGGCATACCCGTGGCGGTGACGCAGTATGTGTGCAATCTGATATTGCTGGGCTTTGCTTATCGCATCGTGGGCAAGCAGTTTGTGTTTGGCACCATCTATGGCGCCACGATGATATCGGTGTTTATTGGCATCTTCCAGCCAATGTTTACCCACCCGATGACGTCAGAGCCGTTTATGAATATAGTGATAGGCTCGCTCATCTGCGGCTTTGGCTTGGGCTTCACCTTTGTGCATAATGGCAGCAGCGGCGGCACCGATATCGTGGCTGCCATGGTCAATAAGCACACCAATGTGAGCATCGGGCGCATGATGCTATATACTGATGTGTTTATCATATCATCATCATATTTTTTGTTTCACCAGGTTGACAAGGTGGTGTTTGGCTTTGTGGTGCTATTGTTGGCTTCTTACACAGCCGATATGGTTATCAACACCAACCGCCAGGCGGTGCAGTTTACGATCTTTTCGCCGAAGTGGCGTGAGATAGCCACGGCTATCAATAATCACGCGCGCCGCGGCTGCACAGTGCTGTCGGGCATGGGGTGGTATAGCAAGCAGGAGGTGAAGGTGCTGTTGGTGATGTGTCGCAAGATAGAGTCGGTGACTATCTTTCGCATCATCAAGTCAATTGACCGCAATGCCTTTGTGACGCAGGCCAATGTCAATGGCGTGTATGGCAAGGGCTTTGATGAGGTCAAGGTTAAGATGAAGGATGTTGACTATGGCGACAGCAGCGCCAAGGCTAATGCCGAGGTGCGCGCCAACTATGTGCAGCCGCAGCTCGACGACAGCGAGGAGCGCGCGCATGAAGGCTCGGGCCACCCGCGCAGCATGGCGTAGCGCACACCCTCCGGATATCTACACTTCAGTAGGATAAAGACTGCCCTACATGGCGAGCGCACTCACTCGGTGATGTAGGGCAGGAGTATGTCGTGCCAGATGGCATAGCCCGGGGCGAGCAGGTGCAGGCCGTCGTTGGTGAGGTCAGAGCGCAGGTTGCCCTCGGCATCGCAGAATGCCGGATATAGGTTGATCCAGGTGGCGCCGGCAGCGCTCACTTTGGGCTCGAGGAGGGCGTTGATGTCGCGTATGGTCTGCTCCTTGCCGGCAAGGCGTTTGTAGCGGCCGAAGGCATTGTTGATGGGCAGCAGCGACTGCACATACAGGCGCGTGTCGGGCGAGGCCTGCCGTATGGTGTCGATGACCTTGCATATCGCTGTGACCACCGAGTCGGCTGAGAGGTCATGGCTCACATCGTTGACGCCGGTGAGCAGAAAAATCTTGGCCGGCTTGCCCGCGACGATGGGATCAAGCCTGTCGAGAATGCCTTGGGCGGTGTCGCCGTTGATGCCGCGGTTGAGGATGTGAGGGTTGTCGAAGAGCTCGTGCCACTCGCAGCCATGAGTGAGGCTGTTGCCGAGCATTACTATTGAAGTGGAGTCGCATTTGAGCATAGCGAAGAGTGATGAGCGCTGGCCGTAGAGCTCTTGGGCGTGTGCCGAGCCGGCGTCACAGAGCGCCGCTAAGGCCACAGCTATAGCCAAGCAGCAATGGCGCAGCGCGGTGGTGATATTGTGATGTATCATAGCGCGAGATTGTGGTGAGATGATATGTGAGGAGTCCCGGGTGGGGGGTGGGGGTGGTGAGGATGTGTGTTATTCCTCGATGCCGCGGTATGCGTCAACGGCTTTCTTTACCGAGCCGTGCATGAGCAGCAGGCGTTTTGCTTCATCGTAAGGCAGCCCCAGCTCGTCGATGACCATGCGCGTGCCGCGGTCCACGAGTTTGGCATTGCTGAGCTGCATATTGACCATCTTATTGCCTTTGACGCGCCCCATTTTTATCATCACCGAGGTGGTGATCATGTTGCAGATCATCTTTTGTCCGGTGCCTGATTTCATGCGAGAGCTGCCGGTGACATACTCCGGCCCCACGATCATCTCGATGGCGATATCGGCGGCATGGCTCACCGGTGCGTCGGGGTTTGAGGTGATGGCAGCGGTGAGGATGCCGTGAGCGCGGCAGTCGTTGAGCGCGCCGATTACATAAGGCGTGGTGCCGGAGGCGGCGATGCCGATGACGGTGTCTTTGTCGTTGACGTTGAATGCCTGGAGGTCGCGCCATCCTTGCGTGGTGTCGTCTTCGGCGTTCTCGACGGCGTTGCGCAGGGCGGTGTCTCCGCCGGCGATTATGCCTATCACCCACGAGGGGTCCATGCCGAACGTGGGCGGTATCTCGGAGGCGTCAAGCACGCCGAGGCGGCCTGATGTGCCGGCTCCCATGTAGAAGATGCGTCCGCCGCGTTTCATGCGCGCCACAATCTCGGTGACGAGCTTTTCGATTTGAGGCAGGGCTTTCTCTACGGCGAGAGCCACTTTTTTGTCTTCGTTATTGATGTCGTGGAGGATTTCTCCTACGGATTTCTTTTCGAGGTCGTTGTAGAGCGATGGTTGCTCACTGATTTTAATAAACATATCTGTGGTGTGTATATGATTGATTACTTAGAGAGGCGTGGGGGGGAGATGTGTCAGGCGCTGTGATATTGGATGAGGCCTTGCATCGGGCTCTTGATGATGGTGCCGATGCGGCAGCCGCAAGCCTCGGCGGCCTCGGCGAGTACGTCGCGATAATAGTAAGCTATAGAGCCGATGAAGTTGACGCTGAGGCTCCGGTATCCCGGGTATTGCTGTATGTTGCGCACAAAGAAGGCCTTGAACGAGTTGAGCACGAGGCTGTGTATCTCAGGGCGCTCGATGTTGGCCAGCAGAAATGGCGTCACCGATGCCAGGAAGCGATTGCCCTGCGGCTCTTTATATACGCGGCGTATGATGGTGAGGCGGTCAAGATCGTATTCGGCAAGGAATTTGTCGCAAAGGTCTTTGGGGAGCTGGTTTTTGAGCACGTCGCCCACCAAGAGCTTGCCTAAGACGGCGCCGCTGCCTTCGTCGCCGAGGATATATCCCAGTGGCGACACATTGTCGCGTATCTCGCTGCCGTCGTAGTAGCAAGAGTTTGAGCCGGTGCCTAAGATGCAGGCTATGCCCTCGCTGTGGCCGCAGAGGGCACGCGCGGCGGCGAGCAGGTCGGTGTGCACGTTGACGCTCGTGGCGCCCGGTATGTTAGCGCTGATGGCGCGCGCCACGTTGGCGCATACCTCAGGCGAGATGCAGCCGGCGCCGTAGAAGTGCACTGCCTCGATGCTGTAACCGCTGATTTCGGGCATCAGCTCATCGGCGATACGAGAGCGCATCTCCTCCTCGGTGAGCATAATGGCGTTCATGCCCATGGTGAACACTTGCTTTTCAACTTTTCCGTTGTTGACGATACACCAGTCTATCTTGGTGCTTCCGCAGTCTGCTATGAGTATCATATCTTAATGTAAATTTGCTTTTTATAGAGAATATATCCTATACACCAGTTAAAGGTTACAAATGCTAAGGCAAAGAGCAGCGAGGCGAGCGTGAGGTCGCCGCCGGCAAGGGGCGTCAGCACTGCGTCGTAGAGCCACCCTTTGATTGAAATCATGCCCGTTGCAGCGGCGGCGTAGGGCACCTTCACGGCTCCGATGATTATCGAGAGCACCGCGCCAAGGCAGTACATAAACAGCGGATTGATGCCAAACGACTCAAAGAAGCGGCTCCAGCGCCGATAGCCTTTGATATCGATAATCCATATCAGCAGCCCTAAGAAGAGCGATGCCAAGCCGCAGGTGGTGAGCACGAAGGTGGGCGACCATATCTTTTTGTTGATGGGCAGCCCGTAGCTCATCAGCAGGCCGGCAAAGGTGAGTATGGTGCCGATGACAAAGAGCTTGTTGATGCGATGTGTGTTGTCTTTGGTAGCCACTATCATGCCGCCGCAGAGAAAGCCTATCAGAGTGTGAGCGATGGCCGGAATGGTGCTGAGCAGCCCTTCGGGGTCAAAGGCGAGTGATATGCCGTCGATAGTGTCGGTGTAGAGGTGGTTGGCGCCCAGCACCGCGTGATCCACGATATATAGTATGTTGGTCTCGGCAAAGGCGTATCCATTGCCGGCGAGCAAGATTACGGTGTAGGCCAATAGCAGCAACACCACCAGCGTGGGTATGCGTCGGCGGCCGAGGCATATGGCGGCGGCCGAGGCGATGCCGTAGCACAGCGCCAGGCGTGGCATCACGCCCAAGATGCGCAGGTGGCTCAGGTCAAATGCCGCCTCCACAAAGGTCTTGTCAGAGAGTATGCCGCGCAAAAAGCGCCCAAACCATGCTATCGCCAGACCGATGAGAAATATCACCGCAGTGCGCCGCAATATCTTGAGCATGGCGCTTCGTGAGGGCTTGAAGTCGTATTTGCGCAGCGAGAAGTAGGATGAGACACCCATGATGAACATGAAGAAGGGGAACACGAGGTCAGTGGGCGTGAGGCCATTCCATGAGGCGTGCTCCAGCGGCGCGTATATGTTGCCCCAAGAGCCGGGATTATTGACAAGTATCATGCCGGCTATGGTGATGCCTCGCAAGATATCGAGCGCGAGCAGGCGCTGTGGCTTGGGGTGGGCTGATTGGGCGGTGTGGTGGGTCATAACTTTGGTGTGGTGCATTTATCCACGAGATATGCTATTGATTGATAATGTATGCCGGAGTTGGCGGTGAGTCCTATCTCGCAGGTGCGCGAGTTGGAGTATCCGTGAGTAACGCCGGCTTTTTCCAGCGATGCTTTGAGCTTGCGCAGGGCGTAGGCGTTGAGCTCGGGCGTGGTGAAGCCCTTGTCGCCGGCAAAACCGCAGCACCCAATCTCGGCGGGCACCGTCACCGATGACGAGCATCGGCGGGCGAGGTCGATGATTTTTGCGGCGAGGCCCATACGCTTTGTCGAGCAGGTGACGTGCACGGCGATATGAGTGTCGGTGGGGTGGAAGTCGAGATGCTCGGCGAGGATGTCGGCGATAAACTCAGCCGGTTCGTAGAGGTGCATCGAGGTGATATGTTCGCGCAGGCGATGCAGGCAGGGGCTTTGGTCGCAGAGCACGGGGTATCGCCCGTTCTCAGATGCTTTGAGCAGCGCCTGCTCGGTCTGAGCCGTCTTGCTATCGGCGATGTCGGGCATGCCTTTGCTCTCCCATATCATGCCGCAGCATAGGTTGTTGAGGTCTTCGGGGTATCGCACGGTGTATCCTGCCTTTTGGCATAGCGCCACTATCACGTCGGAGAGCTGTCGGCTGTCGTCGGCGTCATTGGCGTGGTGGTGCGTGGCACCCATAGTGCGGTTGATGCACGAAGGCAGATACACCACTATGCGGTCGCTGCCCTCGGTGGTAGAGGCTTGCGGCTGTGCTATCTTATGGGCAGCTGCCGGCAGCGCAGCGGTCCATAGCGGAGCGCCTACGCTGTGGAGGGCGCGCCCTATGATGTTGACGCCCTTGTCGCCTATCACGGAGTGGACAGCATCGGCGGCTGTCAGCGCCCCGCGTAGCGTGGCGGATATGCCGCTGAGGTGTCGGGCAGCCCATGCCCCGATGTTGTATGCCGGGCCGCGGGTGCCTATGGCTGCTTGTCGGAGGTCATGGATAAGCTCGCCGGTGTTAATGCCCATAGGGCATGAGGTGCTGCACAGGCCATCGCCGGCGCAGGTCTCGTTGCCGAGGTATCTGAATTGCTTGGTCAGGGCGGCAAGGCGTTGGGGATCGGAGCCATCGGCTCGGAGCCTTGCCATCTCGCGCTGCGCCACGATGCGCTGCCGAGCCGACAGAGTCAGTCCGCAGCTCACGCAGTTGACCTCGCAGAAGCCGCACTCTATGCACTTGTCGATGCGCGGCGATGTGGGCGGCAGTGGCTTCATGCCTTTGATGTAGCACTCGGGGTCGGCGTTGAAGATGACGCCGGGATTGAGTATGGCCATCGGGTCAAAGGCGTGCTTGAGGCGCTGCATCATAGAGTATGCTTTTGCGCCCCACTCCTTGGCCACGAATGGCGCCATGTTGCGGCCGGTGCCGTGCTCGGCTTTTAGTGAGCCGTCATATTTATCGACCACGAGTTGCTCGAGTTTGAGCATCATGGTGCGATACTTGTCAATATCGGCATCGGTGTCAAAGCGCTGCGCTATGATGAAGTGGTAGTTGCCTTCGAGGGCGTGACCGTAGATGCAAGCGTCATCATATCCGCACTCTTCGAGCATCGCCTCCAGGTCGGCAGTGGCGCGCGGCAGGTCGTCGATGTGAAAAGCCACGTCCTCAATCAGCGCCGTGGTGCCGATGGGGCGAGTGCCTCCTACCGCGGGGAACACTCCCGAGCGTATGCTCCACCATTGAGAGGTGACAGCGGGGTCGGTAGAGAATGACGGCTCTACGGCGGTGCTGAAGTCGGCGAGCACGGCGAGTATGTCGTCAATCTGCTGTTGCAGCTGCTGCTCGGTGTCGGCTTTGGTGTCCATGAGCAGCGCCGTGAGGCCTCGGCCTCCATCGGTGGGGTCGTGGACTGAGGCGAGCGATTTTTTGTCGAGCATCTCGCAGCTGTGCACGGGCGCTCCCTTTTTGAGGGCCACCACGGCGCGGCACGCCTCGGCCATATCGGCGAAATACACCATTGCTGACGCTGAGAGCGGGTAGAGGTGTGAAGTCTTGACCGTGGCTTCGCTGAGGAAGGCGAGAGTGCCCTCGCTGCCTACGAGGCAGTGGGTGATGATGTCAAACGGGTCATCGTAGAGCACAAAGGGCAGCAAGTTGAGGCCGGTGACGTTTTTGATGGAGTATTTGCGGCGTATGCGCTCGCATAGAGCGGCATCGGCGCGTATGTCATCGCGTATGCTCTCTATCTCCTTGATGAGGTGAGCGTGAGAGGCGGCAAAATCGCGACGCGACTCGGCATTGCCGGTGTCGAGAATGGTGCCGTCGGCCAAGACCATACGCGCTGACTGCAGCACGCGGTCGCTGTTGGCGTGGGTGCCGCAATTCATGCCGGAGGCGTTGTTGATGATGATGCCTCCCACCATGGCTGATTTCTTGGATGCGGGGTCCGGGGCAAACATTCGGCCGAATGGGGCGAGGAGGTCGTTGACACGCGCGCCTATGATGCCGGGCTGCATGGTGATGAGTGAGGCATCGTCGTTGATGGTGTAGTGCTCCCAGTGCTTGCCGGCGACGATGAGTATGGAGTCGGAGATAGCCTGACCGGAGAGGCTGGTGCCGGCGGCGCGGAATGTCACCGGCAGAGCCAATTCGGAGGCTACGGATAGCAGCCGTGACACTTCGGCCTCAGAGGCGGCGCGCACCACCACTTGCGGGATGAGGCGGTAAAAGCCGGCATCGGTGCCCCAGGTGAGGCGTCGCAACTCGTCGGTGTAGATGCGGCTTTTGTCAATAAAGGCGCCGATGCGTCTGACAAATTCGCGGTGAAGGCTGCTTATTTGGGTCATTGGAGATGCTTATTTGTAGAGGTAGTATTTTGATGAGGCGGCGCGATATGCGGCGACGTCTTTGTCCCAATAGTCAGCGATGTCGGCTACTTTGTAGTCGGCGGCCATGCGTCGGCGTATTTCTTTAGAGCCGCACACCTTGTCGAACATGCTGAAGCGAGTCTTGTCAGCATGCTCAAAGGTGAGGTGGTCAGGATACATCTCGGCAAGGACTTGCATCACATAGAACTGGGTGAGCGACAGGGGGGCCGCCTCCACGTCGGTGACGTGAAACTCCACGCCTTGCAGGTCTTCGCCCTTGCCAAAGGCATAGAATGGCTTGATGTGTATTGGTCTGAAGAGAAGGCCGGGGAGCTGCAGCGCATTGAGGCGCGCGGCAAAGGCTTCGGCATTAATCCACGAGGCGCAGAAGAGCTTGAAAGGCTCGGTGTAGCCCACGCCTATTGACATAAAGTTGAGCTCGCCCATAATGCCTGACATGGGGTAGTAGATGGCGCTCTCCGGGGTGGGGATATGAGGCGAGGGCAATACCCATGGCATGCCTGTGGCGCGGAAGTCCATATCGCGGCGCCATCCCTCCATAGGCACTACCGTGAGCCGCACTTTTTTGCCGCCGGCAATGAGGCCCTTCTCGTTGAGGTATATCGCCAGCTCTCCCGGGGTCTGCCCGTAGAGATAGGGTATGGGGAATTGGCTCACAAACGAGAAGCAAGAGTCTTCGACTAAGCAGCCCTCTATCTTGTTGCCTCCGATGGGGTTGGGGCGGTCGAGCACCATAAACTCTTTGTCGAGCTCGGCGCAGGCCTCCATAGCCAGGCCCATAGTGGAGATGAAGGTGAACGAGCGGCAGCCGTTGTCCTGAATGTCATATACCAGCACATCGATGTCGCTGAGCATCTCGGGAGTGGGCTTGCGGTATTTGCCGTAGATTGAATACACGGTGACGCCGGTGGCGGGGTCGGTGTAGTTGGCCACATGGTCGCCGGCGTGCACATCGCCTCTGACGCCGTGCTCCGGCCCATATAGGGCTTTGAGCTCTACTCCTTCGGCCTCGTGGAGGATGTCGATGGTGGATTTGAGATTGTTGTCAACGCCGGTGGGGTTGGTGATGAGGCCCACGCGCTTGCCTTTGAGGCCATCAAAGGCGCGGTCGCGCAGCACTTCGATGCCGGGCTTTACCATTTGGGCTGATGCGGCGCCGATGGCGAGGCATAGCGCCATGATTGCAGTGAGGGTGTGTCGCATAGCTGTCTATTTACGTCCGTAGTTGGGGTCAATTTTTTTATCTATAAGGAATGTCACCAGCAGTGTGGCAACGCAGCAGGCCATCACCATCCAGAAGAAGTTGACATATCCGATTGCTTCCTGTATGTATCCGGCTACAAAACCGGGCAGCATCATGCTCAGCGCCATAAACGCCGTGCAGATGGCGTAGTGTGAGGTCTTGAACTCGCCTTCAGAGTAATACATCATATAGAGCATATATGCCGTGAAGCCAAAGCCGTAGCCGAATTGCTCGATGCACACCGCGGTGCTGATGACGAGAATGTTGGATGGCTGGAACCATGCCAGATACACAAACGTAAGGCATGGCAGTGTCATGCACGCCGCCATCCACCAAAGTGCTTTCTTAAGGCCTACGCGCGAGGCGAAGACACCGCCGAGGATGCCGCCAGCCAGCAGGGCGATGACGCCGAAGGTGCCATATACCAGGCCCACCATGTCGGTGCTCAGGCCCAAGCCGCCTTTCTCCACGCTGTGCACCAGGAATGGCTGGCATAGCTTGATGAGGAAGCCTTCGGGCAGGCGATACAGCAGCATAAAGGCCACGGCGAGCCAAAATCCCGGCTTCTTGACGAAGGAGACAAACGAGGCGGCGAGCTCGCGGAGGCCTGACGATGATGAGCCGTCGGCATTGCAGCGCGGCATATCATCGGCTGAGCGTGGCAGCACGTAGATGTGGTACAGCGTAATCAGGCACATCACCGCGGCGCTCACGCCCAGGGTGATTTGCCATGCCAGGGGTATGTCTTTGGTTGAGGTCTCGAGCACGCCGGCGATATACACGAGCACGCCCTGTCCGAAGACCGAGGCTATGCGGTAGAAGGTGCTGCGCACCCCGATGAATGCGGCTTGGCTGCCGGGGCTGTGAGCCAGCATATAGTAGCCGTCGGCCGCGATATCGTGTGTTGCCGATGCAAATGCTGCGATAATAAATAGTATCAGCGTGAGGGTGAAGGTGCTTATGGGGGTGTGGCCTGTGGCTATCGTCGCTGCATCGGGCTTTGGCAGGGTGATGGTGAGTAGTATCATCAGCGCCGTCAGCGCCACTTGCATGGCTACTATCCACCAGCGCTTGGTCTTGACCACGTCAACGACAGGCCCCCAGAGGCCTTTGAGAAACCAGGGGAAGTAAAGCAGAGTGGTGAAGAATGACATGTCGCCGTTGGGGACTCCCATTTTGGTGAACATCATCACGGAGATGTTGTTGACGATGAAGTAGGGCACGCCTTCGGCGAAGTAGAGCGTGGGCACCCACCACCAGGGTGATTTTGTGTTGCCCGTAGGTTGCATCATTTTGTAGCAGGAGGGTTGCATCGTAGTTGCGGTGTTTGGATAAGTTATTTTTCGTGGTATCAATATAAACGGCGTAGGTCGGCGCCGATGAAATAGTGGCTTAAGATGGCTTTATAGTCGTAGCCTTTGGCGCCCATGACGGCGGCGCCAATCTGGCAGAGGCCCACGCCATGTCCCCATCCGGCGCCGAGGAGCGTGATATGCTCGGGCACGCCGTCGGCATCGATGCCGGAGCGCTCTACTATGAATGCCGAGCTGTAGAGGTGGCTTGGCGAGAGGCTGCGACGTATCTCCAGCTCCTTGCCTATGGTCATACTGCGGCGAGTGCCTACGATGCGCAGCTTGACCAGGCGCCCTGAGGTGCCTCGCTCTATGGGCTGCAGGTCTTTGATGTAGCCGAAGTCTATGCCGGTGCGGTCTTTGACGAGGCGTGCGAGCTCGTCGCGGCCGTATGTCACGCTCCAGCGGTAGAAGTCAGTGGTCTCTTGGTCGTAGTTGTTGAGCACTTGGCTGAGGATTGATGCATCGGCGGTGTTGCAGAATGCTTCGGGGCGTTGCATAATCCATTGGCGGGCGTTGTCTTCGATGGTGAGGTCGGGGAAGTCGGTCTCGGCCGGAGCGTCGCGTCGCGCTTCCAGATAGTGGTAGTGGCGCGGCTCCCAGCAGTTTTCAAACTCCTCATATACTCCGCCGCAGCATTTTGAGAAGCGGGCATCGCAGAGCTCGCCGTCGTGGTCGATAAGCACCTCGCCGTAGGTGGCGCGTATGGCCTCAGCCACGGTGGGGGTGCTTTGGCGCGTGACGCCCTGGTAGCGCTGACAGTGGTCGTCGGCACAGACGTCAAAGTTGATATGGTCTTCGCGGTCGTACCAGCGCACTATCTCGTCGTCGGTGACGGACATCGCCGTGTATTTTTCGCCCGAGAGCGCTATCTTTTTGTTTTTGCGTATCTGCGCTAACAGCCACGAGCGCGAAATCACGGCGTGAGCCTTGAGGAGCTCGGGCGAGGCGGTGGCGCTCATCTCTGACGAAATCACACTGAGCAGATAGTCTTCGACGGGCAAGATGTTGATTATGGTGAGCTTATCGCCCTCGACGATGACGCGCAGAGCTCCGCTGAAGCGCTGGTTCTCGCGGCGCTCCCAGTGAAAGTTTACGCCTATGGTCACATCGAATATCTCAAAGGTGGCATCCTCACGAGCCGGCGTGAGCATTACCTGGTCGGTGATGCCGTGATGCCAAGCGATGCGCTTGTCGTCGGTGATGCTGAACAGTAGCGTCTGTGGCGGCACGGCGTCGCCATCGGGGCTGTGATATGTGTCGAGCAGCCTCACCTTGATAGATGTGGCGCTCATGATGCCTACTGTGACCTTGGGTTGTTGCATATATAATATGTGTGATGGTAGATTTTTACTTATTTCACTGCAGTGGCGATGGCAGCCATCTCATCGGGCGAGAGGCACAGCTCATCAAATATTTGTGTGGCGATGCCTGCATCGAGGCTATCGAAGTCCTTCTCAAGGGGCGTTATAAACACGCCCCCCATATCCACCGATGCCGGCGATATCAGCATGGTGCCGGGGCCTTCGGTGCCGTAGAAGCTCGGGCGATGGCGCTTGCGCGGTATCACCGCCAGCCGCACACCTATGGGTGTGGAGTAGGCCAGCAGGTTCATCATCGGCTCGGCCTCGCCCTCGGGCGTGGGCATAGCGTCATACAGACGGTCAAAGAGCCGTTGGCCGCGCTCGGGCGTGTCGGCATCGATGACAAAGACGCCCATGGGCATGCCTGCCGCCAGATACAGGCGCGCCTCACCCTCGGAGGCCACTTCTTGGAGGTCGCAGTCTTCGAGGGCCGCCGCGATGGTGAGGAAATCGCTGTTGCCGGCCTGAAAGTGCATGTGGTCAGGCGCTGAGGCGCCGCACCGCGGCCCGTTGTAGAATATGGTGTATTCGTCGAGCTCGCCGGCGAGAGCGAGCATATCGGCAATGCGGTCTTTGATGAGCTGCGGGGTGTGGCTCTTGTCAGGGATGGTGAGGTGGCGCGGGAATATGGGGTAGGGGTTAATCAAGATGGTGTATCTCTCGCCCCAATCGATGCCGCGCTGCACTGCCGGGCGATTGTCGTGGCAAAGGAAGCATTTGCGCTCGGCGAGCGATTTGGCATCGACTTTGGCGGCTGATGACACTATGCGCGCGGGGTTGAACTGCACCTTCAGCGTGAGGGTCCCGACGTCGAATGATTTTACCTTGACATTGGCGAGCGCGGCATAATTGCCGGCGGCCTGAGGCCACTCGTCAATTTGCTCGGCAAGGAATTTGTTGATCTGAGAAGAAGTGACCGACATCTTTATTCTTTTGGCAAAGTGATGGTGATATTAGCGGTGAGTATGACGGCACCCGGTTATTTGGTCTTATTGAGGGCTATGCGCGCTTGCAGCTCCCAGGTGCGGATACGGTCTTTGTAGAGGTTGTTGTTGTTCATCTTTACCACATCGAGGGCAGCGTCGGAGTTGTCCTCCCATCGGCGGCAGTAGTATAGCACGTCGTAAATGCGGCCTATCTGATATTGGCGCGAGAATGCCAAACCGAGGGCGTAGTCTTCGCCATAGGAGGTGTTGGGCACGTGGATTTCGCGCAGCATGGGGGTGTAGAATGCGCGCGGCGCGCCAAGGCCGTTGATGCGCAGGGCGTTGTTGCGGCCGTTTTCGGGAGTCCACTCTTTGTGGTCAATGACGCCCGGGGGCAGCATATTGAGGTCGAGGTCAGAGAGCATATAAGTGCCCACGACCATAGAGCAGTTTTGCTCGTAGAAGGCGCTGACCACCTTGGCGAGGGTGTCTTCGCCGGCATACACGTCGTCGGAGTCGAGCTGCACGGCGAATTTGCCGCATTTGGGGTGGTTGACGCCCATGTTCCAGCATCCGCCGATGCCGAGGTCGTCGCGCTCGGGTATGATGTGTATGAGTCGGGGGTCGGCGGCAAATTCATCGATAGCTTCGGTGGTGCCGTCGGTAGAGTGGTTGTCGATGATGATGAGGTTGAAAGCGAAGTCGGCTTTCTGAGAGAGTACGCTTCGTATGGCATCGCGGATGGTGCGTACGCGATTGCGCACGGGGATTATCACTGATGCTTCATATTCAAAGTCGCCGCGGTTGAAGTCGATGGCGGTGAATACCGGCTCGAGGTATCCGCCTATCTCGCGCAGGTGAGCGGTGCAGGCCTCTTCCATCTCGAGCTGCACGCCGCGATTTTTGGGGTCCACGTAGTCAAAGATTTTCTCGCCGGAGCGTCGGTTGTCGAGCGTCACGTCGGTGTAGAGATATTCGTTGACGTGGACAATGGCGGCTATGCGGCTCAAGCGCAGGCGCAGGTCGTAGAGGCCGGCGGCCTTGTAGCTCTTGTCGATGCCGGCGGCGGCTCTCTTGAAGGCTACGGTGTTGAAGAAGAGCACAGAGCCGAAGTTGAAGTCATCGCGGAGCGAACCGAATTGGTAGTCGATGACCGGGGCGTTGCTCTTCTTGCCGTCGATGACGGTGTAGCTGTCGCTGTATAGCATACCGGCCTGCGAGTCCTCGGCGAGGCGCACAAAGCGCTCCAGGGCGAAGTATCCGGGCACGAGCTTGTTGTATTTGGTGTAGAGCAGTATATAGTCGGCAGTGGCTGCTTCGGCGATTTTCTTCATCGTTGACGAGGCATTGAGGCCTTCGGTGACGATGACATCGCATCCCAGCACCGGAGCCTCAGTAGCTTCGGTGGCGAGGAGGGTGATTTTGGTGACGAGGTCGCTTTGCTTGAGAGCCTCGATGGTGGCTTTGACTTGTGCCTCATCGGCGTATGGCACGAAGCAGTGGATGGTGGGTTTCATAAAAGGGTGGTGTATGAGTAGGTGTGAGATAATATTATTTACTTGTTGCTGAAGAATTTGAGCACCTGAGCCATGAGTGCGAGGCGCTGCTGCTCGCCGGTGATGGTCTCAAACGGGAAGCCTATGGCCACGGTGCGGTATCCTCCGGCATTATAGAGAATGCCGGCGATGAGATTGTTCTCGGTGTAGCGCATGAAGGTAGCTGCTCGCTTGGGGTCGGCGGGGTAGAATGAGTCGGGCGATTCTACGGCGTAGCAGCTGTCATTGAGCGTGTTGCTGAAGTCGTATGATCCTTCATCGCAGAAGTCGCGATAACGCGATGCTACCTGATAGGCCTGCCCGGTGACAGATGCTTGCCCTACGCGCCAATGGTATCCGAGCACTTCGGTGGCAAATTTCTTGTCGGCCTCGGCCACTTCGGGCGAGGATACGGGGTTGTCCCATATATCCGTTGCGATGAATGCACCGGTGACGAGCACGTTGCCTCCGGCGGCGGTGTATGCGCGCAGCTGCTGCTGCAAGTCGGCGGGGAAGGCTTTGTAGTAAGAGCCGTAGGCGCCGCGTCCGCGGCGTATCTCTTTCTGCTTGCCGAGGATGAGGTCAAGCGAGGTGTATATCTTATTGTGAGGCACGGCAGCCCATGAGCCGCTTGCAAAGCACTCTGCCGAGGTTGAGATGAACCCGTGTCCGGCTGCGGCGATAGCCTCGCCGTGGGTGATGACATAGTCGAAGGTGTTGCCGGCGATGACCTTGTCTTCGTAGTTGGCGCGCGAAGCTCCGAAGCCGGCGGCGTCATCGTCCATCCACGGTATGTTGCGGCGGTATTCAAATTGGCTGCCTATGTATGATATGTCGCTGATGTAAGGCACGCCGTGGTCTTTCTCGTCATAGAAGCCTCCGATGATGGTGTCTTGCTCCCACCAATCCGGGGCGCTGATACGGGTGAAGCCATTGACGATTACCACGGGGGCATTGTCGTCGGGGCGGTGGCATAGCGCGAGCACTTCGGAGGGGAAGCTCACGCCGCCGTCGTTGGCTGCGGTGATGCGGTAAGAGTGTATGTCGGTATCGCTGACGGTGACATCATATTGGGGGTCGGAGACCGTGGCGATGCGGCGGAATTGGCCTCGGCCGATGCGCTCCTCTACGATGTAGTATGTGGGGGTGGCTGACGGCTCGAGGCTGTCAGTGGTGGCGCTCCAGCTCAGACGATAGCCTTGGGGCTGCTTGGCGATGGCGAAGGCATGTATGGGGAGAGGCTGCACCACATATTCGCGGCCATCGCGGTGCGCGATAAACTGCAGCATGCCTTTGTAGATGGCGCGTGACACGGTGAAGCGGAATGTGGGGTCAAGGCCGTATTTCATGTCGGCGAAGTTTTGGTGCGAGAGCAACTCGAGGAGCATGGCTGGCACTTCGGGAACGCGAGCCTCGTAGTAGCTCTGGTCCCACATGCCGCGGCGTGTCCATCGCGGCTCATATTTAGCGCGCACATCGCTGACGATGTTGGTGAGCACCAGGTCGGTGAGGTCGCGCGAGGCGAGGCGCGACGATCCGTTGCCCAGGGTGTTGCCTTTGGTGCTGTAGATGCCGAGGGTGCCTATGATGGAGTCGTTGAGGGTGGTGCCGGCGTCAGAGTGGAATGCGAAGCTCAGGTCCACCGGTATGTTGAGGCCTTTGCGGTCGGGAAGCATCGAGGAGCCACCGGCGAGCCAGTTGACCCACAGTCCGCGGCTGCGGTAGTCGTCGTTGTAGTCGTTGACGTTGCCGCTCTCGGTATATACCGAGTCGGGCGCGCCGGCCCATTGCAGGAAGTATCGCGCGCCCTCCACAAATCTGGGGTAGTTGCTGCGCACGTATTTGTAGTCAATGTCGTCGAGGGGTTCTTTGACGATGCGAGCCACGTTGCCCATGCCGCCACCTATCTTCACGGCATCGGCGGTGACCACAGTGGATGCGCCTTTGCCTTCGTTGGTGAGCTCTACGATGGTCTGCTCGCCGGCGTTGAGGGGGAAGTGTCCGAGGTAAATCCATGTGCCGCCGCCCATAGTCTGGTTGATGATGAAGTCATGTGCGCCATCGGCGGCGTTGACGCGATAGTGAGCCGCCGTGGTGCTGTTTGGGAGGGTCACATAGCTGATATATACGGCGTAGTTGCCGGCCTGTGGCACCTCGGCGCTCCATGAGGCCACGGATATTATGCTTTTGGAGGTGTTGGCCATGCGTGCGGTGCCGGCTCTGAAGGGGTTGTCGCCGTTGTGGAGCTCGGGCGCGGTGTAGGCAAATCCGGGCAGCGGTGCCTGCATCCAATGTGTGTGGCCGTTGGCTTCTTCGGCGTATCCGTTGTGTGCGCAAGCGCCATCGTTGTCAATAATGATCTCGGTGCGGTTGGTGTCGCGCTCGCGAGGGCTCATGACGTATGCTCCGGCGTTCTGGAGCATGGGCATCAGGAATGGGATCACGTAGCCCTGTGTGTAGAGGTCTTCTACGGTCTGGAATATGCGAGCGCGCTGCCACTCCCATCTGTTGAGCTTAGGCTCGAAATACCAGCCGTGGCTTTGCCACAGGGCTATGTTGGCTCCGTCGAGGCCTTTTGGCGCTTTTGGCGCTCCCACTTTAGTGACGAAAGGCAGGCGCTCGGTGGGGCCTATGTTGCTCTTCGGGGCAAATAGCGCCAGGTCGTCGAGGCTCTTTCCGGCGGCCGTGATGGTGACCTTGTATTTGGCGCTGTCATATCCGAGCGCCTTGGCGATGTCGGCTTTGAGTGCGGTGAGCGAGGCCTCGGTGAGAGGCAGGTAGCATACGTTGTCGCTTGCGGTGATGCTGATGGTGCGCGTCTTGCTGTTGACCGCCACCTTCTCTACGGCAAACGGCCCAATGCCTGTGACGCCGGGCTTGTAGGAGGTGAGTACTTGGGCCACGATATCTTCATTTGCAGCATAGGCAGTAAATGCTGACAGGCTCAGGGCTGCTGCAATGGCCGCTATTGTAAAATGTCTCATGGTGTGATGTAACGATGGATATGGCAGAGTGTTTTGTTAGAAGTGAAAAATTGAGAGGCGCAGTAAGCCTCACTACAAAGTTACCAATTGTTTTTGCTCCTAACAAATACAAAATCGAAGAATTTCAATTTTAAGCAATATTTAATATTTAGATACACAAATTTAGAATTTAATGACTAAAAGAAGTGGCAAAAAGTAAAGCTCCGAGGCCTGATGGCGCACGGAGCTTTATGAGTAGAAATAAGATGTGTAAAACAGGTAATAACGAGTGTGTTAAAGGCGCACCTTAGAGGTGGATCCGTCGGCATTGTGACGGATAAAGATGCCACGCGAGGGGTTAGCCACGGGGCAGCCCAAGAGGTTGTAATAAGTGGCTGACTGTGTGGCATCGACAGCTATATCGGCGATAGATGACTCGTCGGCGATGGTCTCGCCGCTAAAGCCGCTCATGGTGTAAACGCCGCGGTTGACAAATTCGAAGTCATCGGTCTGGTTGCCAGTGCCGCCGCTGCCGTTGTTCCAGATAATCATCGGCTTGACGAGGGTGTCGTCGGTGCTGAAGCTGAATTGCCACAATGAGCGGGCATTGATTGTCACTTTGGAGGCGTTGCTGCCGGGCCAATTGCCGGCGTATAGCTTGTCGTTGTTGCCTTTATCCCATACGTAGGTGAAAACAGAGCTCCACGTAGAGTCGTCAAAGTATGCTATATAGGCGCCATCGGGTGTGGGCTCGGGGTCTGTGCCGGGCTCGGGTTCCGGTTCCGGTTCGGGTTCGGGCAGGGGATCTACAGAGCCGAGGTCGCGCACTTTGGCGATGTCAGCCATGGCGTAGGTGATTACGTCGAGGTCGTCTTTCTCGTGAGTGGTAGAGTTGTCTTTGCCATATTCGCCGAAGGTGTTGTCAACCATTGAGGGGTCGAATGGGATGCAGTCGATAGCCGATTCGCCGCGAGTGGCAATCATACGGCAGCCGATGCCGTTAGCTTCGAGCCATTGGCGTGTGATGCCCAGAGCGCTGAAGGGTATTTTTATTTCGTAGAACGAGTCATAGGCGGTGTCGTGAGGTTTTAGGCCTTCGACGGGGCCGGCGAGGAGGTCGTCATAGCACTCGGGGTCGTAGATGTTGTTGAGGACAGAGGGGTCAGAGATAAGCTCGGTGGGTGTGGCCCAGTCAGCGGTGGTGCGCTGGCGCCACAGGTGAGACGGTTGAAATCCCTCTTTCATCTTGTAAGTGATGCCGGCGGAGACAAAGGTGACACATCCGCTGCCGTAGTTTGTGGCTCCGGCGGCATTGACGGCCGAGAAGATTGCCGGTGTGCCTTGGCCGGCTTGCCCGCTCATAAATAAGAGGCGGTCCACGTGGAGCTTCGCGGGGTCAAAGGTGGTGCCATTGCCGGCGTTGTCACACCAGATGCAGCGTCCGTCCTCGAGGAGTCCGGTCATGCCGGGCTTTGAGGGGTCGATGCTGAGCGCCAATATCAGGGGCACATTGCCGATGCGGCCATAGTCAGTGAGAGGGCCGTCGCCTTCGCGCGCCCAGGTGTCGCCGGTGTTGCACATCTGCCATGCTATGTAGAGGTTGGCATCGTCCCAGGCAGCGTAGAGCGCGTAGGCATCGAGGACACAGTTTTCGTGCGAACCTTTGAATGCGGTGGCCATGTCGTTGGCGCCGCAGGTGGCGATAATCATGTCTTCAGACCAGTCTGTAAACTCGCCGTCGATGGAGATAGAGGCGCTTTTGCCCACCGCGCCGTCGGCGTTAGTGGAGTAGTGGGCTCGGGTCTCAACGGGCGCGGCCCACGCCGATGATGCAGCCAAGATAGTGGCTGCCAAGAGGGTAATTCTCTGCATGTAGTGAGGTATTAGAGATGGTTAAGTATGAATGATTTGAGTAGTGCAAAGGTAAGGCTAAAATCTCAATTATCAAAGCGTAGCGGCGCAAAAAGGCACAAAAAGCGGCTATGCCGCCTCAGAGCTTTACGCTCGGCGGCATAGCCGTGTAATAATCCTTCGAATTATCGGTGGAGTATCCCTCTCGATTATTGGGGAGGAAGGATAGCGCCAGAGGGGCACACTTCAGCGCAGGTGCCACATTCGATGCAGGTGTCGGGGTCAATCTTGTAGATATCGCCTTCAGAGATAGCTTCCACGGGGCAGTTGGGCAGACAGGTGCCACAAGCTACACAGTCGTCTGAAATTACGTAAGCCATAATTGTAGTTTTTATTGATTTTACGAATTGAATTGTTTTTGCAGTGCAAATATAAGTGTTTTTTTTGATAGCAGAGCAAAGGTGGGGCGATTTTTTTGCGAGGGCCTATTTGTCGGCGAGGGTTATGGAGACGATTGACAGCGGCGGCAGCTTGATATTCAGGCTGTTGTCGCTGACGGCGGCCTCGGTGAAGTTTTTTGGGGCCACGGCGGCGGGTATGTCAAAAGTGTTGTGGGCAGAGGGCTTGGCGGCGGTGAGTATTTGAGCATCGGCGATGCGGCGCGGCATATCGGTCAGGGCTATCGTTGCGGTGCGAGTGTCGGTGAGCGAAGCGTTGGTCAGCGTTAATGTCACGCTGCCGGAGGCGCTGCGCGAGGCGGTGGCATCAAAAGTCACCACGGGGCGGCCGTTGTCATCGGTGATGCGAGCGTCGTCATAGGTCAGCGGTATAGCCACAGCGTCTTTGTGAGGGGCATACATGCTGAATACGTGGTATGTGGGGGTAAGCACCAGCTTGTCGTCTTTGGTGAGCCACATAGCCTGGAGCACGTTGGCAATCTGAGCGATATTGGCCATGCCGATGCGGCCGGCGTGGCGGTGAAAAATGTTGAGTGTCAGCGCCGCCACCATAGCGTCGCGCATAGTGTTCTGCTGGTAAAGGTGCCCGGCGATGGTGCCCGGCTCTTCGTCCCACCAGGTGCCCCATTCGTCCACGAGCAGCTTGGTGCGATGCTGCGGGTCATAGCGGTCCATGATGGCGAGGTGTCGCGTGATGACGGTGTCTATTTCGAGCGCTTTGCCCAGTGTGTTGTAATACTCGCTGTCGGTGAATGCGGTAGCTGAGCCTTTATCGTTCCAGTCGCGTATGCTGTAGTAATGGAGCGAGATGCCGGGCATGCGTCCGGCGCCGATTTGCTTCATGAGCACCTCGGTCCAGTTGTAGTCATAGTCGCTGGCTCCGCTGGCAATCTTGAAGAGGCGGTTGCCGTTGCAGTCATGCAGGTATGTGGCGTAGCGGCGATATAGGTCGGCATAGTATTCGGGGCGCATATTGCCGCCGCAGCCCCAGCTCTCGTTGCCCACGCCGAAGTATTTTACGCGCCAGGGGTCGGTGCGTCCGTTGGCGGCCCGCTCCTTGGCCATAGGCCCGTCAGCGGCGGTCATATACTCGACCCATTGGGCCATCTCGCCCACGGTGCCGCTGCCCATATTTCCGGAGATATAAGGCTCGCAACCCACCAGCTCGCAGAGGTTCAGAAACTCGTGAGTGCCGAAGGAGTTGTCTTCGCGTGTGCCTCCCCAATTGTAGTTGATGAGGGTGGGGCGACTCTCGCGCGGCCCTATGCCGTCGCGCCAGTGGTAATCATCGGCAAAGCATCCGCCGGGCCAGCGGAGCACGGGCACGCCCAGCGCGCGTATGGCTTCGATGGCGTCGTTGCGATAGCCGTGAGTGTTGGGGATAGGCGAGTCTTCGCCCACCCAGATGCCGCCGTAGATGCATCCGCCCAGGTGCTCGGCAAATTGGCCGTAAATCATGCGCGAGATGGTGTCGGTGGCCAGCGATGGATGGGGAGTGATGGCGATAGGGGCGTTGCTTGCCCCGGCTGAGAGGCCGATGCCGCAGGCCATAGCCGCAGCAGCGATAGTGGTGACGATGCGTTTCATCATGGTGTCAAAGGATAGTAAAAGTGGTTGTGATTATTAAAATGGTTTTTGCAAAGGTAATGTTTTTTATGTTAATGAGGCGAGTATTGCGGCAATTATTTGCCGAATAGCCTATAATTATGGTCATTAATGTGCGAGAATATGTATTTTTTTATTACCTTTGCCGAAGAAAAAAGAACCATTATAAAATCCGACACTATTTACCATGACAACAAAATCATTATTGATGCGGCGAGTGATAGCTGTGCCGTGACGTGTGACGCGCTATGCCATGAAAAATCCCTAACCTATACATTATAAATAACCATTTTAACAAAATCCTTTTTTACAAAACAATGAAACAACGTTTTTTAACCATGTCGTTGGTTGCTGCCGCTGCGGTGCTCACGCCCCTGTATATGTCAGCCGATGACGTTGCCAATAAGTATCCGGGATACAAATTGGCGTTCCAAGAAGAGTTCAATGTAGATGGCGCCGTCGATACCCAAGTGTGGCGCGCCGAGGAAGGCTTTGTGCGCAACAATGAGGACCAATACTACAACGGCTTCAAAAACACCGAAATCAAAGATGGCTGCCTGGTGATTACAGCGCGTAAAGAAGCTGTGAAAAACAAGGACTATCAGAGCGGCTCCTCCGACTGGCAAAAGAAAAATGAGTACTCCACCTACACATCTTCGTCAATAGTACTCAAGAAAGGTTACTATCTGGGCATTTGGGAGGTGCGTGCCAAGGTGCCCAGCTACCTGGGGTGCTGGCCCGCGATATGGTCAACGGGCTGCCGCGGCGAGTGGCCCTACTATGGCGAAATCGACATCATGGAATACTATCCGGCCGGAGGCAAGGAGGCGCTTCACGCCAATGTGGCATGGGGCGGCTGGGAGCGTTGGAACGCTCAGTGGGCCTCAAAGGTGAGATACTACTCAACGCTGCCCGATGACTTCCGTGACAACTTCCACACCTGGAAGATGGTCTGGACTGAAGCCTCGATACAGCTGTATGTCGATGATATGCTCCTCAATGAGGTGATGCTCGACCGAACCGTCAATCCCAACGTCAACCAATCATGGTATAACCGCGTGGATTATAACCCGTTCCGCGATGAGTTCAACGGTCAAAACCTCTTCCTTAACCTGGCTCTTGGCGGTATCAATGGCGGCTCGCTCACAAACACGCCCTTCCCCTGCGACTACCTTATTGACTATGTGCATATCTACGTGCCCGATCCGGCAAGCGGCGCTACCGGCACACCCATGCCCACGCCCTACAACCTGGTGCAAAACGGCGACTTTGAGGACACCAACTTCACCACCAAGGTGCCCTACAACTGGATACCTGACTATACTACCATCAACGGCAACTTGCCGGGGTGGAAGCTACAATGCGATGTTTGGAATGTGGCGGCGTCAATACGCGAGCCTGAGGTAGATGGCACATATATCTTTGAGGGCAACAAACAGCATCTGCGCATGCACCGCTATGACCGTAACGGTTGGGAAGACGGCACGGCCACCCAAATCATCACCGGCCTCACCGCCGGCGAGGAATATTGCCTCGATGCCTTGGTGCGCTGGGTATATGGATACTCAAACTTGGCTGACAAGAGCCATGGCTTCCGCATATACACCAGCGACGGCTCTTCGGTGGGCGATCTCATTTACAGCAATGACAACGCCGGCACCACCGGCCGCTGGGAGCTCGTGGAGCATAAATTCACGCCTACCACATCGGCTATTGCCGTGCAATTGTATGTCTCAAATCCCGGCGATGGCGTAGATGGATCCACCAGCAACGAGTATGTATGGCTCGATGTGGATAATGTAAGGCTTTATAAATCAGCCGACTATGCTGATTTTCACAACAAGTCGGGCGTGACTGACATTACTGCTAACAGTGATGAAGGCCCTGTCACCGGTGTGTATAACCTGCAAGGCATACGCGTAGCTGACAGCGTAGAGGCTGCTCGCGAGCGTGGCGTAAGAGGCGTGTGCATCGTCACCCGTGCCGGCGGCGTCAGCTCAAAATATCGCTTGTGATGTGTGTGGCCGCATTTGAGTGGCCGGATACGGAGCAATCCTAATCAGTGCGTTAGAATTATTCCACAAAGTAAAAAGCGCAGGCTCAATCGTTATAGCGAAGTTAGCGTGTGGGTCTGTGCTTTTTTTATTACCTTTGCAGAAAGATAATAACCATTTTAAGAACCGATAATTTCAAACCATGACTACAACCTCCGGTATTATGAAATTCTTGCGGCGCTACACCTTGGTGAGTGCAGCGCTGACGGCCACGGTGCTGACGGCAGTGGCTGCATCGCCCGATGCCTTCACCGAAGACCCGGCGGTCTATGCCGTCGGGCGCGAGCAGCCGCGAGCCACATTCTATCCCTTTGACACTCGCGAGGCCGCTCTCATCGGCAACTATACCACCTCGCCGTATGTGATGAGCCTCAACGGGCTGTGGCGCTTCCACTTCGCCCCCAATCCCGCGCAGCGAGCCGTGGGCTTTGAGGCGCCGGATTATGATGTGACGGCGTGGCAACAGATACCCGTGCCCTCAAATTGGGAGCTGCAAGGCTATGGCACTCCCATCTATACCAACATCAACTATCCCTTCACCAAAAATCCGCCTTACATAGACCATAGCGACAACCCGGTGGGCAGCTATCGCCGCACCTTCGCCGTGCCAGAGGGCTGGCAAGGCCGCCGCGTGGTGCTCCATTTTGCCGGCAGCACTGCCGGCATGCACGTGTGGGTCAACGGCCATAAGGTGGGCTATGTGCAGAGCACCAAAAACCCTGCTGAGTTTGACATCACCGACCATGTGACATTCGGCGCTGACAATATCGTTGCCTGCGAGGTGTATCGCTGGACTGACGGCTCTTACCTCGAGGACCAAGACTTCTGGCGGCTGTCAGGCATTGACCGCGATGTGTATCTCATCAGCACGGCGCCTGAGGCTCGCATTGCCGACTTCTTTGTCAAGAGCGGCCTCGACAAGGCGTATCGCAATGGCGTGCTGTCGGTAGATGCTCAGGTATGCGGCAACGCTGCCGCCGGCCACAAGCTCGAAGCGGCCCTCTATGATGCTGCCGGCAAGCGCCTTTTTGCCCAAGCAAAGGCTTTGAGTGGCGAGCGCGAGCAGGCTGTCAGCTTTGCCACAACAGTCAAAAATGTGAAGCCATGGAGCTGCGAGAGCCCCACGCTCTACACTCTGGTGCTGACCATCGCCGATGCATCGGGGCGCGTGGTGGAGTCAACATCATCGCGCGTGGGCTTCCGCACCGTCGAGATTAAAGACGCACAGCTCATGGTCAACGGCAAGGCTATCGAGGTGCATGGCGTGAACCTCCACGAGCATCACCACGTCACCGGGCATGTCGTTGATCGCGAGACTATGCTCGCCGACATACGCATGATGAAGCTCAACAATATCAACGCCGTGCGCATGAGCCACTATCCCGAGTCGCCGATGTGGTATGACCTGTGCGACGAATACGGCCTTTACATCGTCGATGAGGCTAACATCGAGATACACGGATTGGGCGCCGAGGGGCAGCCCGAGCACTTTTATTCCAAACATCATCCGGCAAAAGATGCCCGGTGGCACGATGCTATCCTTGACCGCGAGCACCTGCTCGTGGAGCGCGACAAAAACCACCCCTGTGTGATAGTGTGGAGCCTCGGCAACGAATGTGGCAATGGCGACAACTTCCGCTCGGCCTATCGATGGATTAAAGAGCGCGACGACACACGCCCCGTGCAGTTTGAGCAAGCTTTTGAGAATGACAACACCGATATCGTGTGCCCGATGTATCCGAGCATAGAGTCTATGAAGCACTATGCCTCGCGCACCGATGTCACTCGCCCTTATATTATGTGTGAGTATGCTCACGCCATGGGCAATAGCAGCGGCAACTTTCAGGAGTATTTTGACATAATACGCTCTTCGGCACACATGCAGGGCGGATTTATCTGGGACTGGGTTGACCAAGGATTGCTCACGCGCGACGATGCCGGCGATGCCTATTGGGCTTACGGCGGCGATTTCGGCGCATACCGTTATACTCATGATGAGAACTTCTGCATCAATGGTCTGGTGCAGCCTGACCGCACTGCTCACCCCGGCCTTGCCGAGGTCAAGAAGGTGTATCAAGACATACGCTTCCGCGCCGGCGATTTGACCAAGGGCGAAATCGTGGTAGAGAACCATTTTGCCACACGCTCGCTGGCCGACTACCGCTTTGCGTACAAGGTGCTGCGCGACGGCGTTGAGGTCGCTTCCGCCGAGCTGCCGCTGCTGCAAGTGGCTCCCGGTGCCGAGAAGACTGTCAAGATCGGCTTGCCCGATGTATCTGACGGCCATGACTATTATCTCTCGGTGTATGCTTTCTCGCGCAGCGCCGATGCTATGATACCGGCCGGCCACGAGGTGGCTCGCGAGGAGTTTGTGCTCGCCGAGGCTGCCGATTATGCATTTACGCCGGCGGCCGGCAAGGTCAATGTCACAGCCTCTGACGATGGCGGCACCCTCACCGTGGCGTGTGCCGATGCCGACGTTGTGCTTGCTTTTGATGCGCGGCGTGGCTGTCTGCGTCAATACACCATCGCCGGGCGCGATGTGCTTGCCGGCGAGCTGACGCCATCGTTCTGGCGCGCTCCTACTGACAATGACTGGGGCAACAACCTCCACCGCCGCGCCAATGCCTGGCGCTGCGCCGCCGACAATAGCGTGCTGCTCGACTTTAGTGCCGACACCGATGCCGGAGGCTGCGCAGTGGTCAAGGCATTATATCGCTTGCCCGACACCTCGTCGGCGCTCGCCGTGACCTACACCATCGATGGCGCCGGTGCCGTGCTTGTAGATGTGGATTGGCGTGCTGATGACGGCGCGATAGTGCCTGAGCTGCCACGCTTCGGCGTGTATCTGCCGCTGCCACGAGCCTTTGACAACTTCAGCTATTATGGCCGCGGACCGCTGGAGAATTACAGCGACCGCTGCACGGCTGCATTTATGGGTATCTATGAGTCGAAGGTGGCTGACCAGTTCTACCCCTACATACGCCCGCAGGAGACAGGCTGCAAGACCTCCGTGCGCTATGCGAGCCTCACCGACAATGGCGGCTGCGGCTTGCGTGTGGTGGGCTGCAAGCCACTGAGCGTGAGCGCCCTCGATGTGCTCCCTGCCGACCTCGACCCGGGATTGTCAAAGCATCAGATGCATAATAGCGATGTGCGCCATAGCCGCGACAAGGTATATCTTTACGTAGATATGGCGCAGCGAGGCCTCGGCGGCGATGACAGCTGGGGGCGCGGCCCGCACGCCGGCCACATCCTCGATGCCAAGGCCTACAAATACTCCTTCGTCATAGAGCCGGTGAAATAGCGCCCGGCCACTATCGTCTCAGCACAATACACGCGAGCGGTGCAGTAGAGCAAGCCTTCAGGCTCACTCTATCGCATCGCTCGCCGCCACATATACGGGCGAGCCCGGCCGATGCCTCGCCGCCCTTTCGCCCCATGCCGCAAAGAAATGTGACAAAAGCGGTGGCAAAGAGCAGATTTTTTTGTACCTTTGCAATCGCTTAAGTAAATTATCACGTGATGTTAGAGAAAATCAGTCAATTACGCAAGGAAATAGAGGCGCTGACGGCGTCAGATGCAGCCCGCGTGGAGGAGCTGCGCATCAAATATCTAAGCAAGAAGGGCGAGGTGACATCGTTGATGAACGATTTTCGCTCCGTGCCCGCTGACCAAAAGCGCGTCGTGGGCCAGGCCATCAACGAGCTTAAGACCTTTGCCACAGAGAAGATCAACGCCCTGCGCGAGGGTCTCGAAAGCGGTGGATGTCAAGACGATAGCCTCGACTTGACACGCACGGCGTCGCCGCTGCGCTTGGGGTCGCGCCACCCGCTGTCGTTGGTGCGCGAGGAGATTATTGATATATTCCGCCGCTTGGGCTTCTCCATCGCCGAGGGTCCGGAGGTCGAGGACGATTGGCACGTGTTCTCCAGCCTGAATTTTGCTGATGACCATCCTGCTCGCGATATGCAGGACACCTTCTTTATCAACAGCCGTCCTGACGTGCTGCTGCGCACACACACCTCCTCGGTGCAGTCGCGCGTGATGGAGCACTCTCAGCCACCAATCCGCATCATCTGCCCGGGGCGCGTGTATCGCAATGAGGCTATCTCGGCGCGCGCACACTGCTTCTTCCATCAGGTGGAGGCTCTGTATGTTGACCGCAATGTCACCTTTGCCGACCTACGCCAGACGCTGCTGTATTTTGCCCAGGAGATGTTTGGTCGCCAGACCAAGATACGTCTGCGCCCGAGCTATTTCCCCTTCACCGAGCCATCGGCAGAGATGGACATCAGCTGTAACCTGTGCGGTGGCGAGGGCTGCTCGTTCTGCAAGCACACCGGCTGGGTCGAGATCCTCGGCTGCGGCATGGTTGACCCCAACGTGCTCGAGGCCTGCGGCATTGACAGCAAGCAATATAGCGGCTTTGCTCTGGGCATGGGCATAGAGCGCATCACCAACCTCAAGTATCAGGTCAAAGACTTGAGAATGTTCTCGGAGAATGACGTGCGCTTCCTGCACCAATTCACCTCGGCACGCTGACGCCCTATGCATATAGCGGCGGGTGACATAGCTCTCGTGGCGCTCGGCGGCGCTATCGGTGCCGTGGGGCGTTACAGTCTGGGGCTGATGGCGTTCTTTGCCGCGCAGAAGCACCTTGCCACCTTCACTGCCAATGTCAGCGGCTGCCTGGCTATCGGCGTGGTGTGGGCGCTGATGCAGCACTACGGGGCGGCGCGAGCGTGGCAGCTGCTGCTCATCACCGGCGTGCTCGGCGGATACACCACCTTCTCGGCTTTTGCCCTTGACGGCGTGGCGCTGTGGCAGCAGGCTGATGGCGCTGTGTCATGGCGAGCCGTGGCATATGTGGCTATGACGGTGGTCGCCGGCATCGCTGCATGCGCCATAGGCCTCTTTGCTACTAACAAAGTGATAAATACCATCAACTAAGCATCGAGAACCAACGATACCATGGCAAAGCGCAAATCGCCATCGGCTGAGACAATGAGTGTAGAACAACGATACCGGCGAGTCATTGAGCTCTTTCGTAAGGAGATGCCCGTGGCTGAGACGGAGCTGCACTATGGCAGCCCCTTTCAGCTGCTGGTGGCCGTGATCTTGTCGGCGCAGTGCACCGACAAGCGCGTCAATATGATTACGCCGGCGCTCTTTGAGCGCTATCCTGATGCCGCCTCTCTCGCTACGGCCACGGAGGCTCAGATTTATGAGTATATAAAGTCGTGCTCTTACCCTAACAATAAGGCGCGGTCGCTCGCCGGCATGGCTCGATGCCTGGTGGCCGAGTATGGCGGCGCTGTGCCCGACAATATTGATGAACTGCTGACGCTGCCCGGAGTGGGTCGCAAGACCGCCAATGTAATACTGTCAGTGGTGTATGACAAGCCGGCCATGGCGGTGGATACTCATGTGTTTCGCGTGGCTGAGCGTATAGGCTTGACCACTGACAGCCACTCGCCGTTGGAGACGGAGCGCACCTTGGTGGCGCATATCCCGCCGGAGGATATCCCCACAGCTCATCATTGGCTCATCTTGCACGGGCGCTATGTGTGCAAGGCTCGCAAGCCGGCTTGCGAGGGCTGTTTCTTGCGCGAGGTATGTCGCATGGGCTCGCAGCAATGACAGCGCAATCTTACGCCATCGATATTACAATAAGACAATCAAAAACACATCTATAAGCAACAACAATATCACGACATGGAGGAAACCACATTTATAGTCACCATAGAGGTGCTCGGCACGATAGCCTTTGCTATTTCCGGCATACGTCTGGCCGCGGCTAAGCGGTTTGATTGGTTTGGGGCGTATGTAGTGGGTCTGGTCACTGCCATCGGCGGCGGCACGGTGCGCGACGTGCTGCTCGGGCAGCCGGTCTTTTGGATGGTGTCGTGGCATTACCTTGCCGTCACGGGTCTGTCGCTGGTGGCGGTGATAGTGTTCAGGCAGGCGCTGGTCAAGGGCTTTCGCACACTGTTTTTGTTTGACGCCATAGGCTTGGCGCTGTTTGTGGTGGTGGGGATAGAGAAGAGCCTCAGCGCCGGATGGCCCATGTGGGTAGCCATAGTGATGGGTGTCATCACCGGCTCATTTGGCGGCATCACTCGCGACATCCTCATCAACGAAGTGCCGCTCTTTTTCCGCAAAGATATCTACGCCACGGCGTGTCTCTTTGGCGGCGTGGTGTATTGGCTCGTGGCGATGCTGCCGGTGTCGGCGTTAGTGCCACAGATAGCCTGCGCGGTGGCCGTGCTGGGCCTTAGGATAGCAGCTTTCACGTTTAATTGGTCATTGCCTATCCTCAAGGTTGACCCATCGTCGTTGCCTGATGAATAAATCCGACCATATAAGTATGCCTTCGCGCCGTAGGGCAGCAGCTACCGGCCAGTTTGTGCGCTACTGCATCGTGGGGGTGCTCAACACCGCCGTGACGATGCTGGTGATTTTCGTGTGCAAGTCGCTGCTCGGTGTCAACCCTTACATCAGCAATGCCTTGGGCTATGGCGCCGGCCTTGTCAACTCCTTTTTGTGGAATAGGGCATGGGTGTTTCGCTCAAAGGGCCGTTTTCGGGGTGAGGCGCTGCGTTTTGCCGTCGGTTTCGGGGTGTGCTATCTGTTGCAGCTCGGCTTTGTCTATTGCTTGTCGCAGTCGCCGTTTGGGGCTTTAGAGTTTGACATCAGAGGCTTTGTGCTCTCGGGATATGGCGTGGCCACGCTCATGGGCAATGTGGTATATACCGTTGCCAATTTCATCTACAATAAGATAGTGACCTTCAGGCATCGCGCCGGCTGACTTGATGTGATTGACGATGATTTGACGATGATTGCGATTTTTTTGCATACGACGATGAAAAGCACTATCTTTGCAAGTTAAATAAAGTATCATACACCACAGCTAAGGATAAAAGGAGCGCGTATGCACAAACAAGAATTGCTCGATAAGCGTTATCTGCGTATGGCAACGATCTGGGCAGAAAATTCGTATTGCGTGCGCCGCAAGGTGGGCGCCATCATCGTGAAAAATCAGATGATAATATCCGACGGATACAATGGCACCCCGGCGGGCTTTGAGAATGTGTGCGAAGACGAGCATGGCTTGACAAAGCCGTATGTGCTCCATGCTGAGGCTAATGCCATCACCAAGGTGGCGCGCAGCAATAATTCGAGCGATGGCTCCACACTGTATGTCACGGCATCGCCATGCGTAGAGTGTGCCAAACTGATAATCCAGGCCGGCATACGCCGTGTGGTGTTCAATGAGTTATATCGCATCACTGATGGCATCGACTTGCTCGAGCGTGCCGGTGTAGAGTGTGTGCATATACCTCAACTACAATGATTTGAAAGGAAACTACGACTTATGAAAGCACTATGTTCGCTCAAACGTTGGCAGCCAATGATTGTGGCGGCCGCGTTGGTAGCCGGTATGTGGATAGGATTTATCTTTGCCGGCGGCGATGAGATGACCCCATCGCAGCAGAAGCTCAATCGCATCTTCAGCATCATTGATGAGCAATATGTAGATGAGATAGAGCCCGACAGCTTGGTGGAGTTGACCATACCATTTTTGATACAGAGTCTTGACCCGCACTCGCAGTATATCGCGGCGGCTGACATTGAGAAGGCCAACCAAGAGCTGCAGAGCTCCTTCTCGGGTATAGGCGTGCAGTTTTACATCATGTCAGACACGATATGCGTGGTAGAGGTGATCAGCGGCGGGCCCTCGGATAAGGTGGGTCTCGAGCCCGGCGACCGCATCATCGCCGTAGATGGGCGCAAGGTGGCCGGCGTGGGTTTCACTAATGATGATGTGCTCAACACGCTGCGCGGCCCCGCCGGCTCGCGTGTGCAGCTCACGATAAAGCGCCCTTCGGTGGCCAAGACTATAGGATACACCATTACGCGCAGCGATATCCCCTCGCCCTCGGTCAACGCTCACTATCTTACTGAGAATAATATGGGCTATATTAAGCTGAGCAAGTTTGCCGAAGCCACATACGTGGAGTTTTTGCAGTCGGCAATGGATTTGCTGCACCGGGGCGCCGAAGGGCTGATTATTGACCTCCGCGGCAATGGCGGCGGTTTTATGGAGCCGGCGCTGATGGTGGCAAATGAGTTCTTGTCGCCGGGGCAGCCCATCATTGAGACGCGCGGACGTAATGTGAAGGATAACGAGAATTGGCTTGCCGATGGCACGGGCGTGCTCCATGATGTGCCCGTGGCTGTGCTTATCGATGAGCTGTCAGCGAGCGCCAGCGAGATCTTGTCGGGGGCGCTGCAAGACAATGACCGCGGCATTATCATCGGCCGCCGCTCGTTTGGCAAGGGCCTTGTGCAGCGCATCATTCAATTGCCCGATTCGTCGGAGCTCAAGCTCACCGTGCAGCGCTATTACACACCCTCAGGGCGTTGCATACAGAAAAATTTCAAGCGCGGCGAGAATGTCAACTACGAGAATGAGGTGATTGACAGATATTACAATGGCGAGACATTCAATGCTGACAGTGTGAAGTTTGACAAGTCGCTACTGTTCCATACGGCCGGCGGCCGCACGGTGTATGGCGGCGGAGGCATTATGCCCGATGTGTTTGTGCCGTCAGACACTATGGGAGTGACGTCATACTATATGAATGTGGTCAACGCCGATTTGCTGCAGAATTTTGCTTTTGAGTATGCCGACCTCAACCGCGCCGACCTCACGAAGGCAAAGACCGTGGGGCAGCTGCTGCGGCGCTTGCCCTCGGATAGCTTGATGCTCAGCTCGTTTGTGTATTATGCCTCGCAAAAAGGTGTGCCTGCCCGTTGGTATTATATCAACATTTCGCGCACTTTGATTGTTAATCAACTAAAGGCCATCATAGCGCGCAATATCTTGGGTTGGAATGCCTTCTATGAGGTGCTCAACAGCCATGACCCGGTGGTGCTCGAAGCCATCAAGCAGCTGCATGCCGGCACTGACCCGCTGACGCTTGACGCTATGAAGGACATCCAAAAAGCCCAATCAAGAAAATGATAGACAAACACGCATTACGCTTAAAAATCAAGGCCGGCAAGGCTTTGCTCGATGATGCCGAGCGGCTGTCGGCAGCCGAGGCTGTCTTTGCGGCGGTGGAGCAGTCGGCGGCTTTTATGATGGCAGAGAATGTGCTGATGTATCACTCGCTGCCTGATGAAATCTCCACGCGCGAATTCATAGACAGATGGCACACTCGCAAACACTTCTATCTGCCACGCGTCAATGGCGTCAACCTCGAGATCTTACCCTACGACCGCAGCCGTATGCACATCGGCGCTTTCTGCATTGAGGAGCCTACCGGCGATGATGTGGTAGGTGTGGACAAGATTGACCTGATAGTGGTGCCGGCTGTGGCTTATGACCGCCACGGCAACCGCCTGGGGCGCGGCAAGGGCTTCTATGACCGCCTGCTGTGCGAGGCCAGAGCCACCACGATGGGTGTGGCTTATGACTTCCAGCTTGTAGATGAAGTGCCGGCCGAAGAGCACGATGTGGCAGTGCACTATGTGGTGACGCCATCAGCATTTATCAAGACCAAGCATAGCAGCGGCAGGTAGCGATAAATCGCCGACTCCGGGCATTATGGTGGATGTTTCTCATCGTCAGGCTGTTTGTGACGCGAGGCTGTGCTGAGGGTGTTGTTTGGTATAAATTAACTTTTAGTCAATATTACGATGAAAAAGCACAACGATGACAAGGCTGCATGGACCATGGTGCGGTCGTATAGCAGCGAGGCTGAGGCTTTCTTAGCCAAAGGTATGTTGGAGAATTACGGCATCACGTGTGTCGTCAACAATGGTGTCATAGCATCGGTCTATCCGATGACGGCTACGTGGGCGTCTATCGAGATAATGGTGCCGAAGGCTCAGGCTGAGCGCGCACGCGCCATCCTCGAAAAGCGAGAGGTATAGAGCGCGCCCGGCGGCAGCGTGCGAGATAATCAATGCTTGGGCTCGCCGTTGTGGTGTCGGCACGCGCTGTGGCAGTTGGCCGAGCATGCGCTGCATCCGTCGTGGTCGCAGCATGATGTGGCGCCGCGCTTAAGGCTGCGTATCAAGAGCAGTGCGGCGGCGATGACGACTATCGCCACGATGATGATTTGCACTATCATGATTTGAATTCCTTTTTGATTTTGTCGCGTAGCTTGGCGGGTGTCAAGTCGGGCGGATATTGGTCAAAATTGAGTCTCAGCGCGCATCCGGCGGCATAGCGCGAGCAGCCGTAGGCGCTGCGTCCTTTGAGCAGATGACCTTCGCCGCAGATGGGGCATGGTATTTCGGCGATGCTGCGTATGCGCGGCGCACGCGTGCCGGCGGTGCTCTTGGCGGCGGCGCGAGAGCCCTTCTTGGCCTTTGCGGCGGGCGATTTAGCGTCGTCGTCGCTGCTTTGGTCCACGATGATGCGGCGGTCAGAGTTGTCGCGCATGACGTTGAGCACTATTGAGCTTATCATAGCCTTGATGCCGTCAATAAACTCGGCCGGGGAGTAGTCGCCGCGCTCGATGCGTCGCAGCCTGTTCTCCCAAATGCCTGTGAGCTTGGCGCTTTTGAGCAGGTCCTCCGATATCAGAGCTATGAGGTCGATGCCGGCTTGTGATGCCATGATGTTTTTGCGCTCGCGATAGATGTATTTGCGCTTGAATAGCGTCTCTATGATAGCAGAGCGTGTTGATGGCCTGCCAATGCCATTTTCTTTCATTGCCTCGCGCAGCTCCTCGTCATCGACGGTCTTGCCTGCGCTCTCCATGGCGCGCAGCAGTGTGCCCTCGGTGTAGTATTTAGGGGGCTGTGTGGTCTTCTTGGCGAGCGAGGGAGTGTGCGGGCCTGACTCGCCTTTGGTGAATTGAGGCAAGATGCCGGCGGTGTCGGCGGCTCCGCTCTCGCTCTCGGTTGCATCTTTGGCATCATCGCTGCCGGCGTAGAGCGCTCTCCACCCCGGGGCGGTAATCACCTTGCCGGTGGCGCGGAAATCCACCTCGGCGGCCTTGCCCTCCACGATGGTCTGCATAAACAGGCAGTCGGGATAGAATGCCGCGATAAATCGCATGGCTATCAGGTGGTATAGCTTGCGCTCATCGCCTACGAGTGCCGCCGGCGACTGGCCCGTGGGTATTATGGCATGGTGGTCTGTGACCTTGGCGTTGTCAAACACCTTTTTAGAGTGTGGTATCTTGGCGGCGAGGATGGGCGCGGTGCGGTCAGCATAGGGTGTCATCTTGCGCAGTATGTCGCCAATCTTGGGGTATAGGTCTTCGGAGAGGTAGGTGGTGTCAACGCGCGGGTATGTGGTGACTTTCTTCTCGTAGAGCGATTGTATCAGCTGCAAGGTGGTGTCGGCGCTCCATCCCCACTTGCGGTTGCACTCTACCTGCAGGGAGGTGAGGTCAAAGAGGCGGGGCGGTGCTTCGCGCCCTTTTTTCTCCGTGATGTCAGTGACGACAAAAGGAGCCGCGGCAATGCTATCCACCACGGCCTGAGCCTTGGCGGGATCATCGAATTTGCCTTTTGTGGCGGCGAATGACACTTCGCGGTAGATGGTGCGCAGCTCCCAATAGTCTTGCGGCACAAAGTTGGCTATCTCGTGGTGTCGCTGCACTATCAGCGCCAGCGTCGGTGTCTGCACGCGCCCCACTGACAGCACATTGCCTCGCTGAGAGTATTTCAGCGAGTAGAGGCGCGTGGCGTTGATGCCCAGCACCCAATCGCCTATGGCGCGAGAGAGGCCGGCGTGGTATAGCCGCTCGTAGTGCTCCTGTGGCTGCAAGGTCTTGAAGCCTTCGCGGATTGACTCATCGGTGAGCGATGATATCCATAGGCGCTTGACCGGGCATTTGATGCCGGCTTTCTGCATCACCCATCGCTGTATCAGCTCGCCCTCTTGGCCGGCATCGCCGCAGTTGATGACCTCGTCGGCTTGTGCTATGAGTTTTTTGATGACGGCAAACTGCTGCTTGATGATTTTCTCATTTATCACTTTGATGCCAAAGCGCTGAGGTATCATGGGCAGCGCCGAGAGAGTCCAGTGCTGCCACGTGGGTGAGTAGTCGCCGGGGTCTTTGAGGCAGCAGAGGTGTCCGTAGGTCCAGGTGACGCGCCAGTCGCCGCCCTCATAGTATCCGTCGCGCCGCGTGGTGGCATGCAGTATGGCAGCGATATCCTTGGCTACGCTGGGTTTCTCAGTAATACACAGGCGCATGTCTCACACTGATTGCATTACCATCATCATATTATTTCTCGGCCTCTTTGGCTTGCTGCCACAGCTGCTCCATGTCATCGAGCGACATATCTTTGAGCGATGTGCCTCGGTCTTTGGCGGCTTGCTCGATGTAACCGAAGCGCTTGATGAACTTGCGGTTAGTGCGTTCGAGCGCGTTTTCGGGGTTTACTTTGTACAGGCGAGCTGCGTTGATAACGCTGAAGAGAAGGTCGCCAAACTCGGCCTCTATGTCATCGGCCTTGCCGGCGGCGATGGCCTCATCGACCTCGGCTATCTCCTCGCGCACCTTGTGCCACACCTGCCGTGGCTGCTCCCAGTCAAAGCCCACGTTGGCGGCTTTCTCTTGCACTCTGAAGGCCTTGACGAGTGCGGGCAGCGCCTGGGGCACCCCGGCGAGCACCGTGCGGTTGCCGTCGCGCTCTTTGAGCTTGATCTGCTCCCAGTTTTGCTCCACCTCGTGGGCGTCGCTTACCTTTACCTCGCCGAAGACGTGAGGGTGGCGGAATATCAGCTTTTGATTGAGAGCATCGCACACGTCGGCGATGTCAAATTGGCCTTGTTCGTCGGCGATCTTGGAGTAGAAGAAGATGTGGAGCAGCACATCGCCTAACTCTTTGCGGGTATCGGCCACATCGCCGTCGAGCAGGGCCTGTGCCAGCTCATATACCTCTTCGATGGTGTTGGGGCGCAGGCTTTCGTTGGTCTGTTTGGCATCCCAGGGGCATTTAACTCTGAGAATATCAAGGGTGTCGAGGACGCGACCGAGCGCCTCGAGCCGTTGTTGTCGTGTATGAGACATTTGTTATTAACCTAATCTTTTTTACTTTTATAATTGTCAAGTCCTTGTTCGAGCCAGGCCACGAAGGCGTCTATGTTTTCGTCATACACGCGAGCGGGCGCCAGCGGCATGCCGTCGTTGTCGAGCAGCACATAGTATGGCTGAGAAGAGATGTCAAACTTATGTCGTTGCAGATAGCTCCATTGCTCGCCCACGGTCTCGATGTGGGTGGTGCCGCCATACTCTTGCACGTTGTAGGGCTCGTCGAGCGGCGCTTTGTCATCGACCATGAGCTTGATGAGCACGTAGCCTTGCTCTATGACGTTGCGCACGCGCTCGGTGTCAAAAACGGCGCCCTCCATCTTGCGGCAGTTGACGCAGGCATAGCCGGAGAAATCTACAATTACGGGCAAATCGTTGTCTTTGGCGTATTGCATGCCTTCGTCATAGTTGTCAAACTCGCGGAAGGTGCCGCCATAGAGGTTGAAGTCCTGTGTGTTGAGCGGCGGCGCAAAGGCGCTGATGCTCTTGAGCGGCGCGCCCCACAATCCGGGCAGCAGATACACGGCGAAGGCCAGCGAGGCGGTGGCGAGTAAGAAGCGCCCTACGCCTATGCGGCCGCCCTTGTTGTCGTCATCGTGGGGAAAGCGCAGCTTGCCCAGCAGATACATTCCCATCAGGGCAAACAGCACTATCCATAGCGCCACAAACACCTCGCGGTCAAGGATGCGCCACCCGTAGGCCAAGTCGGCAACTGATAGGAACTTAAGCGAGAGGATCAGCTCAATAAAGCCTAACACCACCTTGACGGTGTTGAGCCACGAGCCTGATTTGGGCATCTCTTTGAGCATTGACGGGAAGAAGGCAAAGAGGCCGAAGGGCAGTGCCATGCCCAGCGCAAAGCCGCCCATGCCTAATGCCGGGCCGAGGATGGAGCCTTGCGACACGGCCTCTACAAGCAGTGTGCCGATGATGGGGCCGGTGCACGAGAATGACACCAGCACCAGCGTGAATGCCATAAAGAAGATGCTGATATAGCCGGTGGTGGATTCGGCCTTGCTGTCGATGGCATTGGACCAGCGCGACGGCAGCTTTATCTCAAACGCGCCGAAGAACGACACCGCAAAGACCACCAGCAGCGCGAAGAATAGCACATTGAACAGCGCCGAGGTGGCGATATCATTGAGCTTGCTCGCCCCAAAGGCCATAGTGATGGCGATGCCGAGCACCAGGTATATCACTATGATGCTCACGGCATAGGTGATGGCATCGGTGATGGAGCGCCGACGGCTACGACCCTTCTTGAGGAAGAAGCTCACGGTCATCGGTATCATAGGCCACACGCAGGGGGTGAGCAGCGCCACCAATCCGCCTATGAAGCCTAATCCGAGGATTACCCACCAGGGCGAGTCGCTCGTGGGCGTGGCTGATTGGCCTTGTGTCTCCTCCATGGTCACCGGCTGCCACCAGTCGGCGCCGCTGCCATTGCTGCTGTGGCTTACCACGGGCGCCGTAGCGGTAGCCGCCACAGTGTCGGCGGCTACCGCGGTAGGCTCGCCCACGGTGATGCTGAACTTCTCCTTGGCCGGAGGGGTGCATGCCGTGGCCGTGCACGACATATAGTTGATAGTGCCGGTGATGTTGACGCCGGTGCAGCCTTCGGCCAGGGTATATGCCTGAGTGAATGTCACCTTGCCCTCAAACCACGGCAGATTGAGCTTGAGCAGGTCGTCAAAATGGGTGTTTGCCGCCACTGATGCCTTGATTGTGCCGTCAAGCACCAAGCCCTCGGCCGGGTTGATGGTGATAGTCGTCGGGTTGGGCATAGAGGCGTCTTTGATGTCGGGCATCTCGAGGCCATAGATGTGCCAGCCGTCTTCGATGTCGGCGGTCCATTTGATGATGCCTGAGGTGGGCGTCTTTGACTCTATATCAGTGGTCCATGTGACGTGAGATGGCAGCGCTGCCATGGCAGCGAGGTGGCTTATCACGAGCAGTGATACCAGCGCAAGGACTTTTCTCATACCGGGAGTGTGATGGGGTGAGGGGGGGTGAATAGTGTACAATAATGTGATAGTGCTCAGCGCGTCATAGACAGCTGATTATTTGCACGATGAGGATTTGCAGCTCTTGCTCTCGGCGGCGCAGCTCTTGTGAGAGCAATTGCCACACTGCCCGGAGCATTTGCCCTTGGCTTTAGCGGCAGATGCTACTGCCGATTTGAGCGTTACGCTCTTGGGCGGCATGCAATTTTCGTCGTTGCAACCCATAAATGAGATGGTGGCCTCGACGTTGGCCTTTGCGGCATCGGTCACCTTGAATTTCTGGGTGAACGTGATGTCTTCGGCCCAGAACGACAGCTTCATGCCAAACATATCGTCGTGCTTGACGATGGGCTTGCGAGCCGGCGTCAGCGAGCCGGAGAGCTTGATGCCCGTGCTCTTGCTGAAATCCACCTTGGTGGGCTTGGGGCCGTTTTCGGGCAGGGCGAGCCCGTAGAGATGCCATCCGTCAGAGATGGCGGCACGGAGAGTGATGGTGCCTTCGGTGGCATTGTCCATCTTTACAGACATGCGCCAGCGTATGGGGTTGGTCATTTGAGCTGATGCCATTACAGCGCACAGCATGCACACGAGTGCAATGATAGAGATGCGTTTCATATCGGTGTGTTGCAAAATTGGTATTGTTGTTTCTGAATGGATAATACTTATTAGATGCAAAGATACAAATATGCGGGCGAACATGAAATATAAAAAAACAAAAATGCAACATATAGGGCGGAAAATGTTAAAAATCGCTCGAAAGGTTTGGTGGTTTGGATTATTTGTTGTAACTTTGCAGTCGCAAAAGGCGGGATAGCTCAGTTGGTTAGAGCGTCGGATTCATAACCCGGAGGTCCCGAGTTCAATTCTCGGTCCCGCTACAAAGAATTGAAATGGTGCTTCGGAGAGCGAGGCACCTTTTGTTTTATCATTTAATGGTAATGGCTATGAAAGCAATCCGAGCAATCATTGTGGTAATGGCGATGATTGCCTTATCGGCAAGTAGCGCTGCGGCGCGCACTGTGGTCACAGATGCCGCCGATGGCGAGCCGTTAGTGTCGGCTTCGGTATTCAGCAATAGCGGCGCCGTGTTGGCTCTGACTGATGGTGTCGGTGTCTTTGACGAGATAGATGCCCGCCACTATCCGCTTACGATTAAGTGCCTGGGCTATGAGCCGGTGATGGTGGCCGAGCCGGTGGCCGAGGTGGCGATGCAAGCGCGCGCATACGAGCTGCCCGAGGTGGTGTATAACCCCAAGAACCATGAGGTGATGCACATGGTGTGCTATGCGCGCGAGTATATGAGCGCCTATATAGGCAGCGACACTACAATAGTGTATGCCGAGCACATGGCCGACATGCTGTATCCGGTCAACGACAAGGTGAAGTTTAAGGGCGATAAGACCATGCGCGAGCTGCTGACGCGCAATGTGGCGCGCTTTGTCAGAAATGGCGGCGTCGATAGCGTGGCCACAAATGTGGAGCACGATTTGTTCCCGCTGATGATGGTGGCCTCGCCGGCCGGCGCAGTATTTACCGAGAATGACTCAATGGCGTCGAAGGAATATTATCGCGACTCAATACCCGGCAAATCGGGCATTGCGTTCTACATTAAAAAAACGCCCTCTGAGGTTTCGGTCACTCGCGACTACATGGCCGAGAAGCCTGACCATAAATGGTCGCCCTGGATATTGAAGCTGCTGGGCATGACCATGGATTTCAAGGAGATGCGCTCGCAGGTGGCTTTTGTGCCTAACGCCGAGAGCACCAAACACGAGATTTCGGATATATCGGTGGCGACGTATGGCTTGGAAGCGATATGTCGTGGCAAGATGATTAAGCGCTTCTTCGCCACAAAGGAGTATGTGGATTTGCGCTCTTATCTGGAGCTGTATCCGGTGGAGATAGAGTATCTGTCGGTAGAGGAGGCAAAAGCGCTCAAGAAAAATAAGCCCGAAATCAAAGAGTTCACCATAGCGCCACAGGCTATGCCTATCGACGAAGGCACGCAGCGCATGCTCAAGGCCGCCGGGCGATAGCGGCGATAAATGTGGGCGATATGACAGCGGCGGCGCTGATTTAACCTATTTTGGCGCAATAGCTCTTGACAAAGGCTTCTAAATGTATTAATTTTGCACGAAATTTGGCATTATGGCACAACGACGTTCGGCAAAAATATCTACTTTCGGGTCGCAGGTTACATCAATCATCAGTGTGGCGCTGGTGTTGCTTATTATAGGATTGATAGCGATGGGGGGCATAGCGGCGCGTAATCTCACCGATGACATACGCAGCAACTTAGGCTTCACGGTGAGATTGAACCATGAGTCCACACCTGATGATGCCAACGCCTTGAAGCGTGTGTTCAACGAGGCGTCGTATGTGAGCTCATACGTCTATTCCTCGCCTGAGGATATCTTTGCCGCCGAGTCGGAATACCTCGGCGAAGACCTCTCGGCGCTCATTGACGAGAACCCGTATGCTGCCGAGTTTGACGTGCGTGTCAAGCCTGACTATGCGAGCACTGACAGCATCAACGCTATCAAGCTGGCCGTGGAGTCGCTGACGCAGGTCGAGGAGGTGATAACCGAGACATCAATCATCGACAGCGTCAACAGCGCTATCAGCCGAGTTACAGTGGTGCTGTTGGCGGTGGCCGGCGCCCTGATGCTGATATCGTTTGTGCTGATCAACAATACGGTGAGCCTGTCAGTGTATTCGCGCCGCTTTGTGATACACACCATGAAGCTGGTGGGCGCTACACGCGGCTTTATCCGCAAGCCCTTTGTACGCGCCGGCGCATGGGCCGGGGTGGCCTCTGCCGTGATTGCTACGGTGGTGCTCTGCGGCTTGTTGCTGTATATTGCCAATGCCGACCCGGTGTTGGCGCGCCTGCTTACGTGGGCCGATATGGCGCTGGTGGCTGTGGGCCTTATGGCGCTGGGCGTGCTGATATGCACCTTGGCATCGCTGGTAGCCACCAATCGCTACTTGAGTGCCGACTACGACGAAATGTTTATGAAGTGATTGCCATCAATCAGGCAACCTACAATGTTAGAGAAAAAGAATAGCAAAAAATGAAGGATACAAGCAATAGCGGCAAAGGTGGCCGCACCATCAAGCGTCAAGAGAGCCACGTCAAGCCTTTGGGGCGCAACAATTTCGTGTGGATGGCCGTGGCCGGAGTGCTCATCGTGGTGGGCTTCCTGCTGATGGTAGGCGAGCCGTCGGGCATCGATAAGTTCAATGCCGACATCTTCAGCACGCGTCGCATCGTCATCGGCCCTATGCTGGCATTTTTGGGCTATGTGGCAATGGCCGTGGCAATAATCATCAAGCCTCGCAAGGACTAATCGTCATCGCATATTCAGATAATGGACATCTTACAATCAATTATAATAGCCATCGTAGAGGGCTTGACCGAGTTTCTGCCGGTGTCTTCTACGGGTCACATGATTATCACCTCGGAGGTGATAGGCGTAGAGCCTGATGAGTTTACAAAAGCCTTTGAGGTGATAATACAATTCGGAGCAATACTATCAGTGATATGGCTTTACTGGAAGCGGTTTTTCAGGCTCGGCACGGTGCCTGCCGGCGCTACCGGCCTGAAAGCGTTCTTGTGCAAATATGATTTCTATTGGAAATTGTTTGTAGCCTTTATCCCGGCGGCGGTGCTCGGCTTCTTGTTGAGCGATTACATTGATGCCCTGCTTGAGAATGTGCTCGTGGTGGCGATAATGCTTGTGGCCGGTGGAGTGCTGATGCTGTTTGTGGATAGCATGTTCAAGCACGCGCGCGATGATGCCCGCTCAGCCGAGCTCTCCGAGCCTCGCGCTCTGAAGATAGGTCTGTATCAATGCATTGCAATGATACCGGGCGTGTCGCGCTCGATGGCCACGATAGTGGGAGGCATGCAGCAGGGGCTGAGTCGCCGCCGCGCTGCCGAGTTCTCCTTCTTTTTGGCGGTGCCCACTATGTTTGCAGCCTCGGCATATAAACTGCTGAAGCTGTTAGCGAGTGAGAGCTCGCGCCAATTGTTAGCTGACAATGCAATGGTGCTGCTTGTGGGCAATCTCGTGGCATTCGTCGTGGCAGTCTTGGCTATCAAATTTTTCATTGAATACATCACCCGCCATGGCTTCAAGGCCTTTGGCTATTATCGTATCATTGTGGGCACGGCCATCATCATCATGATGGCGTGTGGCGTGGATATGAGCATCTTTTAATCATAGGCTTAGAGAGGCATGAATTTTATCGAAGGAGAGATACTCTATATTGACAAGCCGCTGGGCTGGACCTCGTTTGACGCCGTCAAGCGAGTGCGTGGTGCTTTGACGCGCCGCCTGGGCGTCAAGAAGCTCAAGGTGGGCCACGCCGGCACGCTGGACCCCCTCGCCACCGGTGTGATGATAATATGCACCGGCCGGGCCACCAAGCGCATCGAGCAGCTGCAGTCAGGCGTCAAGGAGTATGTGGCAACGATAGCGCTGGGCGCTACCACGCCGTCGTATGACCTTGAGACAGAGGTCGATGCCACCTATCCCACCGAGCATATCACCGAAGATGAGACGCGCAGTGTGCTGAATTCATTTCGCGGCAGCATCGAGCAAGTGCCGCCGGCTTTCTCGGCGTGCAAGGTTGACGGGCGCCGCGCTTACTCGATGGCGCGCAATGGCATCGATGTGGAGCTTAAGCCCAAGACGCTTGTCATTGACGACATAGAGTTGCTGCAGTACAGCCCGCAGCAGCTCACCATCAGGGTGGTGTGCAGCAAAGGTACTTACATCCGTGCCTTGGCGCGCGACATTGGCGTGGCGCTCAAATCGGGAGCGCACCTGACGGCGTTGCGTCGCACACGCGTGGGCCACATCACCGTAGATGACTGCCTCTCGCCCGAGCAGATGGCCCGGATGATTAAGACCGTGGATATCGAAATGCCACCGGCCGACAGCTGACCCCGCCATCATCACCCCCCTCTCCCCCTCCATCTTCCAAGCACGATACAATAGCATAGAATAAGATACAACATTCACACATTAAGACATGAAATTATCGCAGTTCAAATTTAATCTTCCCGACAAGCTAATAGCCCAATACCCCACCGAGCATCGCGACGAGTGCCGCCTGATGGTGGTAAACCGTGCCACGGGCGAAATCCAACATCGCGAGTTCAAGGACATCCTTGAGTACTTTGGCGATGGCGACATGATGGTGTATAACGACACCCGTGTCTTTCCGGCTTTGTTGTATGGCAATAAGGAGAAGACCGGGGCGCGCATCGAGGTGTTTCTGCTGCGAGAGCTTAATGTGGAGAATAAGCTATGGGATGTGCTGGTGGAGCCGGCTCGCAAGATACGCATAGGCAACAAGCTCTATTTCGGCGACGACGAGACCATGGTGGCTGAGGTGATAGACAATACCACCTCGCGCGGGCGCACACTGCGCTTCCTCTTTGACGGCGACCATGACCTCTTCAAGAAATCGCTATATGCTTTGGGCCACACCCCGCTGCCCGAATACATCAAGCGCGAGCCTGACGAGAATGACGCCGAGCGCTATCAGACCATCTTCGCCACCAAGGAGGGCGCTGTGGTGGCTCCCGCTGCCGGCACCCACTTCTCGCGCGAGCTGCTCAAGCGCCTTGAGATTAAGGGCGTCAACAGCGCCTACATCACAGTGCACAGCGGTCTGGGCAACTTCCGCGAGATTGACGTGGAGGACCTCACCAAGCACCGTATGGACTCAGAGCAGATGATAGCTTCGCCTGAGTTAGTGGCGGCCGTCAATGCTACAAAGGACAATGGCAAGCAGGTGTGTGCCATCGGCACCTCGGTGCTCCGCGGCATAGCCACAGCGGTGAGCATGGGCGGCCACATGAAAGTCTATGACGGCTGGACCAACAAGTTTATCTTCCCGCCATACGACTTCACCGTGGCATCGTCGCTGTTGACGGACTTCCACATGCCTTACTCTACCATGCTGATGATGGTGGCTGCCTTTGGCGGCTACGACCTGGTGATGCGTGCCTACGCCGAGGCCGTCAAGGAGGAATACCGCTTTGGCTGCTACGGTGATGCTATGCTGATACTGTAAGAGATTATTACTGTCATTGTCGGCATTGATCGGCAATGCTTAAGGAGATAAGCCCCACACCTCGCCATGAATAGGCGGTGTGTGGGGCTTGTGTTGCTACTACGTTTCGGCGCTATTAATAAATATTAAGGTGTTCGGTCACTATGTTGATATAAAAAGTCACGCGATTGATATCGTGCCTGATGGATTGTGACGACATTTTGCATCGTGATAATCAACCTTATTACCAACTTAAAATCAATCTCTATGAAAAAGAAACTTCTTTTATTAGGGCTGATGGTAGCCCCACCGGTGGCCGACGCCGATGATCTGCGACTCAATCCGGAGTATGTGTTCAGCGGCGATGATGTCACCGTGACTATAATGAATAAAAAGTCGGCCTTGACTGCCTGCCGGGCATTGTCAAGGCCGATGCTTTTATGATGTAGTGGGGGGATATTATTCTTGCGGTCTGTGACGCCGGGCATCAGATTGAGAGGCGACGTAGGGTGTTGAGCAGGTCGCGGTTGATGGGCTTGTCGTTCTTGATAGCTTTGGTGAAGGGCACATACACTATCTCATCGTTTTTGACGCCTATCATCACGTTGCGCTGGTCTTCCATCAGTGCATCAATAGCAGCCGCGCCCATGCGCGAGGCCAAGATGCGGTCGTGGGCCGTAGGAGAGCCGCCGCGCTGCAGGTGTCCCAGGATTGACACGCGCACATCATAGCCCGGGTACTCATTTTTCACGCGCTCGGCGAGACCAATAGCGCCGCCGGTCACGGGGCTTTCGGCTACGAGGACTATTGACGAGTTTTTGCTCTTGCGGAAGCCGTTCTGGATGAGCTCGGCCAACTGGTCCACCTCGGTGGATATCTCCGGTATGATGGCAGCCTCGGCGCCGGAGGCGATGGCGCCGTTGAGAGCCAAGAAGCCGGCATCGCGCCCCATCACTTCGATGAAGAACAGGCGCTCGTGGCTGGTGGCGGTGTCGCGTATCTTATCCACACACTGCATGATGGTGTTGAGAGCCGTGTCATAGCCGATGGTGGTGTCGGTGCCGTAGAGGTCGTTGTCAATAGTGCCGGGCAGGCCTATGATAGGGAAGTTAAACTCGTTGGCAAAGATGCGGGCGCCGGTGAGGGAGCCATCGCCGCCAATCACCACTAAGGCATCAATCTCGTGGCGACGGATCACATCGTAGGCGAGCTGACGGCCCTCGGGAGTCTGAAACTCTTTGCAGCGCGCGGTCTTGAGGATGGTGCCGCCTTGCTGAATGATGTTGGATACATTCTGCGTCTTGAAATCTACGATTTCGTCAGAAATCAATCCGCGGTAGCCGCGATAGATACCTTTGACTTTGAGACCGCTGAAGATGGCCGAGCGGGTGACGGCGCGAATGGCGGCATTCATGCCGGGCGCGTCGCCGCCCGATGTCAGGATGCCGATGCATTTTAGTTCTGACATATAGTTATCTGTTAGTGATTAATTTACGGTGAATAAGTATATCATGGGATAAATCCAATGCAAAGATAGCATTTTAGCTCGTAATATTTGCCATCGAAGTGCTAAAAAAATAATAAATGTGGTGCAAGGCTGATATATGGCGGTGTGTGCGCGCTGCCGATTGGTGATAAGCCGGGTGATCAGCGCATGACTTTGCGATGCGAGCCATCGCTGAGATGTACGATATATATGCCGCGGCGGCTCGGTGATGAGGGCGCCTTGACGCCATCGATGCTGTATGTGTCAATGACCTCGGGGGCGGCGGCGCTGATGTCGCCAACCGAGCTCGGTGCGGTGATGGTGATGTCGTCGAGCAGCATCGATGCTCCGTTGCGCCCGAGGTATCGGAAGGCCAGGCGCGCTGATGTGCCGGCATAGTCACTGAGGTCAATCTCTTGGCGCTCCAGGGCTGTGGCGAGGTGGAGATCGTAATATGACAGTGCTTGGCTGTAGCTGATGTCAGCAAAGTCGGCGGCAAGGTCGGCGAGCAGCTGCCATCCGGCGCCATCATCGGTGGAGATCAGTGTCTGAAATGTGTAGTTGATGTCATCGGTAAATACTATCTCGCCGGTGGTGCTGTCGAGCTTGAAGTCGTAAATGACAGCCGGGTCATAATGCAGCTGAAAGGTGAGACGAGCATTTGCGGGTATCTCGCCGATGTGTGGCGTGATGAGCCATTCGTCTTGTGTCACCGTTGATTGATAACCTATGGCCATATAGCAGATGCCGTCGGGCGGCGCAGGTAGTCCGCGCACGGCAGTGGTGGCATACCACGTGTAGCAGGGCGTGATGTCAGGGGTGGCGATGCGCTGCCAGCCGGAGGGCAGCCATTGATAGTCGGTGTCGTCGCCGGAGCCGGTCGCCGCCGGCGCCTCTTCAAAGCTCTCACACAGCGGCATGACAGTGTCAGTCGCTGAGGCCGCAGCGCTGATAGCCGTAGCGGTCAGCAGCAGGGCCGGCAGTATGGATTTCGCTCTGAGTGTGCGCATAAGTGGTGTGGTATATATGTGTGCGTGAATATGCGGGGGCGGGGCGGATTGCTGTCAGACTGCCGTGTCACCTCTTCGACAGCTCAGCCGGGGGTGGGCCTGCGCGCGCGAGAGTGTGTGTGACATGGCAGTCTGACGCTGTCGGCCTCAGGGCCGACATGGGGTTAGCCGTTGGCTATGATGGTGTCTCTTGCCGCCGCGAGGTGGTGGTAAGATGGGTGGTGGCTCTATGCCAATTCCAGGCCGCGCTTGATGGCGGTCTCGTTGAGCGGCAGCAGTTTGTGGTGACGCTCGGGTAGGGTCTTCTTCAAGCCTCTCATCACGGCATCGACGGTCACGATGGGGCGCTGTTTGAGCAGCGCGCCGAGCAAAATCATGTTGTAGGTCTTGGTGTTGTTCATCTCCAACGCGGCTTGCATTGCGTTGACGGCCACTACGTTGATGTCAGTGCGAGTGGGGGCGTGGTGTATGCCGTAGGGGTCGTAGATGAGCGTGCCGCCGGTCTTTACCTTGCTTTCAAATTTGTCGAGGCTCTGCTGGTTGAGGATTACGGCGGTGTCGTAAGTGTCAAGCACGGGCGACGATATTGCTTTGTCGCTGAGGATTACGGTGACATTGGCGGTGCCGCCGCGCTGCTCGGGCCCGTATGATGGCATCCATGTGACTTCGAGGTCGTTCATCAGACCGGCGTAAGCTAAAATCTTGCCCATGGAGAGTACTCCTTGTCCGCCGAATCCGGCTATGATAATTTCTTCTTTCATGTCCTTATACGTTTTTAATGTCGCCGAGAGGATATTTCTCAAACATGTGTTCAGCCATCCAGGCATTAGAGTCGGCAGGCGAGAGCTTCCATCCGGAGTTGCATGTCGATACTATTTCGACCACCGATGTGCCTTTCTTGGCGATAGCGTTCTCGAAGGCTTTTTTGAGCGCGGCCTTGGCTTTACGCACGGCAGCCGGGGTGTGCACGGCCTGTCGGGTGACGTAGCAGGTGCCGTCAAGCATCGCCAGCACGTCAGACATCTTGATTGGGAAGCCGTTGAGGTCGGCGCGGCGGCCGTAGGGCGTGGTGGCGGTCTTTTGCCCTAAGAGGGTGGTCGGCGCCATTTGTCCGCCAGTCATGCCGTAGATGGCGTTGTTGATAAAGATTATCACGATGTTCTCGCCGCGGTTGGCAGCGTGTATGGTTTCGGCGGTGCCTATGGCGGCGAGGTCACCATCGCCCTGGTAGGTGAATACCACGCGGTCAGGCCACAGACGATTGATGGCGGTGGCCACGGCGGGCGCACGGCCGTGGGCGGCTTCTACCCAATCCACGTCGATGTAGTTGTAAGCAAAAACGGCGCAGCCCACGGGTGCCACTCCTATGGCTTTGTCTTCCAGCCCCATTTCGTCGAGCAGCTCGGCTAAGATGCGATGCACCACACCGTGGCTGCATCCGGGGCAGTAGTGTGTGATATTTTCGGTGAGCAGTCGCGGACGTGCGTACACCTTGTTTTCAGGCTTTATGATGTCTTGTGTATTCATTGCTTCGGTTATTTAGCTGCGGTGAAATAGTTGTTGAACGCATCGAGGATTTCGCCCGGGTTGGGTACTATGCCTCCCATGCGGCCGAAGTGGTGCACCGGCACAGCGCCTTCGACGGCGAGGCGCACGTCTTCAATCATCTGACCGGCGTTAAGCTCTACCACGAGTACGCCTTTGACTTTTTGCGCCAGGCGCTGTATCTCGGCAGTGGGGAAGGGCCATAAGGTGATGGGGCGCAGCAGGCCTATCTTCAGCCCTTGCTCGCGCGCCTCTTCTATGGCTTTGAGGCATATGCGAGCCACTGACCCGAAGGCTACCATCAGGTATTCGGCGTCATCGGTGAAGTATTCTTCAAATCTTATCTCGTTTTGCTTGATAAGCTCGTAGGTGCGCTGGAAGCGTAGGTTGTTTTCTTCCATCTTGGGCGATTCGAGCTCGAGCGAGGTCACTACGTTGCGGTGCTTGCGCCCGTTCTTGCCGCAGGCAGCCCACGGGCATTGGCGCGCTATCTCCTCGTCGGTGCGGCGCTGACGAGCCGGCGGCAGCACTACTTTCTCCATCATTTGCCCTACGACGCCGTCGGCGAGGATCATCGCCGGGGTGCGATATTTGAAGGCGAGGTCCATGCCGAGGCCTACAAAGTCAGCCATCTCCTGCACTGACGCCGGCGACAGCACTATCAGGTGGTAGTCGCCGTGGCCGCCGCCTTTGGTGGCTTGGAAATAGTCAGCCTGCGAGGGCTGTATGGTGCCCAGGCCGGGACCGCCGCGCATCACATTGATAATCAGGGCGGGCAGCTCGGCGGCTGCTATGTAGCTGATGCCTTCCTGCTTGAGGCTGACGCCGGGGCTTGATGATGATGTCATGACAGCTTTGCCCGCCGAAGCGCCGCCATAGACCATATTGATAGCAGCCAACTCGCTCTCAGCCTGGAGCACTACCATGCCGGTGGTCTCCCATGGCATCAGCTCTTCGAGGGTCTCGAGGACTTCTGACTGCGGGGTGATGGGGTAGCCGAAGTATCCGTCCATACCGTAACGTATGGCAGCGTGGGCTATCGCCTCATTACCTTTCATTAATTTTACTTCTTCTTGCATTACGTTTTAGGATGTTGAGGGTGGTGTGAGGGGTAATAGTATTTAAGAACAGTGAGAAGTGGGTAGGGTGTGGGTGTTGTGGTGGAGCATAGGATTACTTCTCTACCACGCGATATACCTCAATGCAAGCATCAGGGCACACCATAGCACATGAGGCGCAGCCGATGCAGGGCTCCGGATTAGCAACGTAGGCATAATGATAGCCACGGTCATTCACTTCGAGGGGCTGCAAGCCCAGCACGTCAGTGGGGCAGGCCACGACGCAAAGCTTGCATCCTTTGCATCGAGCTGTGTCGATTGTGACGGCTCCTTTTACTTTTGCCATAAATGTCTGAGTTTTAGCGTTTGACGCCGGTGGGGCATACAGCGTGATTGCCGGCCGGCTAAGGTTAACGGTGATTTGTTAGTTTGTTACTCGCAAATGTAATGATTTATTTGTGAATTTCATCACTTTTAACACAACCTTAACATTTTGCACAGCCGGCACCCCTTTTGTGCATAGTATGACAAGGTAAATACTGGCAATAATACAGCAAACCAATGGTTTTTGGCTATAATTACAAACTTTAACAAGCCGGAAGTGGCGATTAGTCGAGTAAAATTTTGCCAAAAGTTATTAATTTGCTAACTTTGCGGATTGAATGGGATGTCGCGCGACATCCTCTCGCCATGAAATATGCAATTATTAGTAATCATTTAACAGATAATTAATTATGAGTTTAAACATCGTTGTGCTCGCTAAGCAGGTGCCTGACACTCGCAACGTGGGCAAAGATGCGATGAAGGAGGATGGCACTATCAACCGCGCCGCCTTGCCCGCAATCTTCAACCCTGAAGACCTCAACGCCCTCGAGCAGGCCCTCCGCATCAAAGACGCAAACCCCGGTTCGACAGTGACAATGCTCACTATGGGACTGCCCCGCGCCTCTGAAGTCATTCGTGAAGCAATCTATCGTGGCGCCGACACCGGTATCGTGCTTACTGACCGTGTCCTCGGCGGCGCCGACACCCTCGCCACTTCTTACTCGCTGGCTCAGGCTGTCAAGAAAATCGGTCACTATGACATCATCCTCGGCGGCCGTCAGGCCATCGATGGTGACACCGCCCAGGTGGGTCCGCAAATCGCTGAGAAGCTCGGCCTCCCTCAGGTCACCTACGCAGAAGACATCCTCGAAGTAGCCGACGGTCACATCATTGTGAAGCGACGCCTCGAGCACGGTGTCGAGACCGTCAAGGCTCCCCTGCCTTGCGTAGTCACCGTCAACGGCTCTGCCGCTGAATGTCGCCCGCGCAACGCTCAGCGCGTCATGAAATACAAACGCGCCGTGTCGCCCTCCGAAAAGGCTCAGCTCCCCGCTGAGGCTCAAGCTATCGTTGATGCTCGCGAATACCTCCAGCTCAAAGAGTGGGGCGCCGCATTCGTTGAGGCTGACCCCGAGCAAATCGGTATGGCCGGTTCGCCCACAAAGGTGAAATCCATCGAAAACGTAGTATTCACTGCCAAGGAGAGCCGTCGCCTCGACAATGATGACGCTCAGCTCGAGCAGCTTATCGTAGAACTCATCGCTAATCACACCATCGGCTAATCAGCGCCGGTAGTTAATATACCTCAAAATGACAGACAAGAACAATCTTATCGTTTATTGCGAGCTTGAAGACGGCCGTATCGCTGATGTCAGCCTCGAGCTGCTGACCAAGGGCCGCGTGCTCGCCAATCGCTTGGGTGTGAAGCTCGAAGCGCTCGTCGTAGGTGACAAGCTCGCCTGCATCGAAGACCAAATCTTCCCCTACGGCGCCGACACAGTATATAAGGTTGAGGACTCGCGCCTCTATCCCTACACCTCCAACCCCCACGCCGCCGTGCTCATCAACCTCTTCCGCGAGATTGAGCCTCAGATAGCCCTCATGGGAGCCACCTGCATAGGCCGTGACCTGGGCCCCCGCGTGTCATCGTGCCTCCACAGCGGTCTTACCGCCGACTGCACCTCGCTCGAGATCGGTGACCACACCGACCCCAAGACTGGCAAGCAATACACTGACCTCCTCTACCAGATACGTCCCGCCTTCGGCGGCAACATCGTGGCTACTATCGTCAACCCCGAATGTCGCCCCCAGATGGCCACCGTGCGCGAGGGCGTCATGAAAAAAGAAATCTTCGACCCCGCTCACAAGGGCACCGTCGTAAACCTCGACCCCGCAAATTATGTCTCTGACGCTGACTTCGTGGTAGAAATCATCGACCGCCATATCGAGAAATCTAAAGTCAACATCAAGGGAGCCTCTATCATCGTGGCCGGCGGTTACGGCGTGGGCAGCAAAGAAAACTTTGACCTCCTCTTCGAGCTCGCCGACGTGCTCGGCGCCGAGGTGGGTGCCTCGCGTGCAGCCGTCGATGCCGGCTTCATCGAGCACGAACGCCAGATAGGCCAGACCGGTGTCACAGTCCGCCCCAAGCTATACATCGCTTGTGGCATCTCAGGCCAAATCCAGCACATCGCCGGTATGCAGGAGAGCTCAATGATTATATCTATCAACAGCGACCCTGATGCCCCGATCAACACCATTGCCGACTATGTCATCACCGGCAATATGGAGGACATCGTGCCCAAACTCATCAAATACTACAAGAAAAATTCCAAATAAGCATCTAACGATATCACACCATAATGGCTAATTTTTTCACTGACAATCCCGACCTCAAGCATCATCTCAATCACCCCTTGATGCGCAAGATTGTCGAGCTCAAAGAGCGCAACTACTCTGATGCCGACCAGTATGACTACGCTCCCCTCAACTTTGAGGACGCTATGGACAACTATAACCGCGTGCTCGAAATCGTCGGCGACATTTGCGGCAACATCATAGCCGAGAACGCCGAGGCCGTAGATCATCAAGGAGCCTCATGCTCTGACGGTCGTGCCCACTATGCCGACGCTACCGTCCTCAACCTCAAGGCTTGCCGTCAAGCAGGCCTCATGGGCATGTCGATGCCGCGTCGTTTCGGCGGCCTCAACTTCCCCATAACCCCATACATCATGGCCGCCGACATCGTCAGCCGCGCCGACACCGGCTTTGAAAACCTCTGGGGCCTCCAAGACTGCGCCGAGACCCTCTACGAGTTTGGCGATGAAGACCAGAAAGCTCGCTTCATTCCGCGTGTATGCCAAGGCGAGACCATGTCAATGGACCTCACCGAGCCCGATGCCGGCTCTGACCTCCAGTCTGTGATGCTCAAAGCCACACAGAAGGATGACGGCACATGGGTGCTCAACGGCGTAAAACGCTTCATCACCAACGGCGATAGCGACATCCACCTCGTCCTCGCTCGCTCCGAAGAAGGCACAAAGGACGGCCGTGGCCTCTCAATGTTCATCTACGACAAGCGCAACGGTGGCGTCACTGTGCGCCGCATCGAAAACAAGATGGGTATCAAAGGCTCACCCACCTGCGAGCTCGTGTATAAAAACGCTCCCGCCGAGCTCTGCGGCTCGCGTCGCCTCGGCCTCATCAAATATGTGATGGCTCTGATGAACGGCGCTCGCCTCGGCATCGCCGCCCAGAGCGTAGGCGTCAGCGAGCTGGCCTTCCGCGAAGCTCTCGCTTATGCACGCGACCGCAAACAATTCGGCAAAGCCATCATCGAGTTCCCCGCCGTGGCCGAGATGATATCCGTAATGAAAGCTAAACTCGACGCTTCGCGCTCGCTCCTCTACGAGTGCTCGCGCTTTGTGGATATGTACAAAGCTTACGAGGACATCGCCAAAGAACGCAGCCTCACACCCGACGAGCGCAAAGAGTTGAAGTACTACTCCAAGCTCGCCGACGCCCTCACACCTATGGCCAAAGGCATGGGCAGCGAATACTGCAACCAAAACGCTTACGACTGCATCCAAGTGCACGGCGGCTCAGGCTTCATGAAAGACTACGCTTGCGAGCGCATCTATCGCGATGCCCGCATCACTTCAATCTACGAAGGCACCACACAGCTCCAAGTCGTAGCCGCAATCCGCCACGTCACCACAGGCACCTACAAGGCCCTCATCGACACATACGCAGCTGTCGAATACCGCCCCGAGCTCGCTCCGCTCAAGGCTGTGCTCGACGCCCTCACTGACACATATGTCAAAGCCGTAGAGGCCGTAGCTGCTGTCGGCGACACCACCTACACCGACTTTATGGCCCGTCGCATGGTAGAGATGGCAGGCAACATCGTCATGGGATACCTCCTCCTCCAAGACGCCAACACCGACGACACCTTCACCAAGTCAGCCACCGTATATATCAAGATGGCTCAGGCTGAGGTGACAAAGCACGCTGAGTTTATCCACAGCTTCACACCCGAGCAGCTCGCTTGCTACAAGCAAGCCTGATAGCTCGCACCAACACATCCCGCCAATGGCTGCGCACCCCCTGCGCAGCCATTGGCGCATAATAACATAACATAACTCACACCAATCGCTCTCCGGTAGCAAAGTTACATCACCAATTGTATAATCAAAAATAAAGTCTCCCAACATGTTAGGCGCAATTATAGGTGATATTGTCGGCTCCATTTACGAGTTTGACAATATAAAGACAAAAGATTTTCCATTTTTCGCTGAAAGAATGGAATATACAGACGATAGCATTCTTACAATAGCTACAGCCGACTGGCTTCTTCATGGAGGTAACATAGGTGATTACTATCTGCGATATGCCACAGAATACCCCTATCCCATGGGCAGCTATGGCACAATGTTTGTGCAATGGGTCCACAAGGCACGCCGTGGCATCATGCAGCCATATAATAGCTGCGGTAATGGCTCGGCAATGCGTGTAGCTCCGGTTGGATGGGCTTTTGAAACAGAGAGCGACACTCTATCAGCTGCCAAGGAGTCTGCCGAGTGCACACACAACCATCCCGAGGGTATTAAAGGCGCTCAAGCAGCAGCGCTCTGCATATTTCTCGCTCGTCATGGTGCAACACCTTCTGAAATCCGCTCTCGCATCGAGAATGACTATGCCTATGATTTGTCATTGAGCGTTGATGAGATGCGCCCTCGTTATTCTTGGCAAGGGTTTGACGGCCTTATATCCGGAGCTACTTGTCAAGGCAGTGTGCCGCAAGCTATTATTTGCGCCATCAAGGCAAATAGCTTTGAAGATGCGATTCGCAATGCAATCAGCATAGGAGGCGACTCTGACACCATAGGATGTATCTCCGGTGCTATTGCCGAAGCTCTTTTTGGCATTCCGGAGGATATAAGAAAGAAAGGTATGAGCTTTCTTCCATTACCTCTTCAAGACACAGTAATGACATTTGAAAACAAATACGGATTCAAATAAAACCAAGATTATGCTTCATCATCAAAAGCTCAACTAATCAAAAACACTGCTGTCCGACAAAAGATGGCGTGCACAAGAACAAAAGGCTCGGCAGCCGTTCCCGCGGTAGTCGAGCCTTTTTGCTCCCCCGAATTCTGCTTCACAAACTTTGGAGAAAGTGTTAAATTTACAGTATTAATACTGCAGATGTAACATTGATGTACATTCGCGAAGGGGTGGACGAATTGTTCGAAATGGCAAGCATTTAGCCGAGCTATATCGCAACAAGATAGGCGAATATGCTCAATGGCGAGAGCCGGAGTTGGGCTTAGGGTTCTATTTCAATGCAGCTAATATAGGCTCATATATGAGCCCTGACGAGGCGTGTCTGCCACATTGAACCAACGGCACAGATGGCATTGACACATTGTACATTGGTGGCGAAATGTTACCTTTCGGAGGGTATTCCCGCTATCAACAATCAACGTGTTATAATCTCAAAATCTATTTTAATGGCATCCTTAAAAGTAAAATTCAGGCCATCAACATTCGCCGACCGCGAGGGCTCCATCTATTACCTTATTGTCCACCAACGAAAAGTGCGAACGCTACTGACCGGCTACAAAGTCTTCGCCCACGAGTGGGACGAACGGCGCTCAATGGTAATCACCACCCGACATAGCAGGCGCAAATCGCTAATACTCTCGATACGCGAGAGCATCCGTGGCGATGTAGAAAGACTAAACAAAATAGTGCGTTGTCTCGAAGACGATGGTTCGGATTATTCGGTCGATGATGTCATTTGTGAATTCAAACGCTATTCGGCCGAATATTCGCTGTCAGGCTATATGGGCATGCTCATAGAGAAACTTAAGCACAATGGATGCATACGCACATCTGAGACCTATAAAAGTGCGCTAAACAGCTTCAGCCGATTTCTTCACAGCGCCCGGGTGCAAGGCCTATTAGTAGGCAATGATGATATCATGCTTGATGGCCTGACCTCTGACATAATGCAAGCTTACGAGGCGTGGCTCAAGAGCCGAGGCATCACCCCCAACTCCATCTCATTCTATATGCGAATACTACGCGCGGCATATAACCGTGCCGTTGAAGATGACATCATCATTAGTCGCGAACCATTTCGCCATGTATATACCGGCATCGGCAAAACCGTCAAGCGAGCCTTGCCCCTGTCGGTAATCAAGAAAATCAAAAACTTGGACTTGTCACATAGCCCGAAGCTTGATTTGGCTCGTGACATGTTCATGCTCAGTTTCTATCTGCGCGGCATGAGCTTCATCGATATGGCCTATCTGAAAAAGACCGACCTGCAGTGCGGACACATCACCTATCGTCGCCGCAAGACCGGACAGCGCCTCACCATCGAGTGGACTACGGAGATGCAGATGATACTCGACAAATATCCCGAGAACATAAGCAACTATATCCTTCCCATAATACGCAATCCCGATGCTAATGAGCGATGTGCCTACCGCAATGCCGGCTATAACATCAACCATAACTTGAAGCGAATAGCAGAGATGATTGGTATAAACATGCCTCTGACGCTATATGTAGCGCGTCACAGCTGGGCCTCCGCTGCCAAAGCAAAAGGCATCCCTCTGAGCGTCATTTCCGAAGGCATGGGTCACGACTCCGAAGCCACTACCCAAATCTATCTCGCCAGCCTCGACACATCAATTGTTGACAAAGCCAATTCAATCATTCTGAAAAGCCTAAAATAACGGCTTTATATCATTTCGCTTCTTGCGAAAAATAGCGCCTCAGTACCACCGGCTCTGAGGCGACTTTATCTCTGTGAACTGCCAAATCTCTTAAAAGGAGATTTGGATTAAAAAATCAGCTCATTATGAATACTATAAATATACTTAGGGATATTCAGTTAATGGCTTGAATTTTCAACCGGGGAAAGGCTCGTGA
>JBJEDF010000077.1:0-25292 GCA_051871765.1 Muribaculaceae bacterium | reverse complement strand
TATCTATGACTCTGGCAAATAATCAATTAGCCATTAACTGAATATCCCTAATTATCGTACATACCGGCAGGCATTTGTTTGTGTTAGTGAGGCGCTAAGGCTGTGCGGTGGCGGATGCTCGCGGCGCAGTGGGCGGCGCAGTGTGCGCGGTGGGGATTGTGAAAAACTGCAAAATGGGAGGTGGGGATGTGTGGGATAAGGGCGAAAATGGCTATCTTTGCCGATACATTATGATTAATAAGATATTCTGATATGTCATTTGCAAAATGGATAGGAGGCTGCCTGGGCTGGATTGCCACGGGTAGTATCTTGGGAGGCTTGGCGGGCTATGGCCTTGGGTCGCTGATTGACCATATGTTTGAGGACAAGGCCGGGAGCGGCGAGAGCGCGGGCAGCGCTGCGCCGCCACCTGATGGCGGCTCGCGCAATGGTTTTTTGTTTTCGCTGATGGTGCTTCTGGCGCATGTGATAGGCGCCGATGGCAAGATTATGCATTCGGAGATGGAGCTTGCGCGCGCCTTTTTGCGCCAAAATTTTGGCGAAGGGGCGGTGTCGCAGGGCAATGAGATATTGCTGCGGTTGTTTGAGCGGCGTAAGCAGGTTGGCGAGACACGCTGGCGTGCTGATATAGCTGATGCATGCCGCGAGATAATACCGCATGTGCCTGCCGAGGGCCGGTTGCAGCTTGTGGCTTTCTTGTGTGAGGTGGTTAAGGCTGATGGTAAGATTGAGGCGTCGGAGGTCGATGCGGTGCGTTTTGTGGCTGTCAATATGGGCCTTGACGCTGGTGTTGTGGAGCAGATGCTGCATCTTGGCGGCGAGAGCCTCAGTGATGCCTACGCCGTGCTTGGCTTGACGCCTGAGGCCTCTGACGATGATGTGCGCAAGGCTTATCGTAGGCTCGCGATGGAGTATCACCCTGACAAGGTGGCATCGCTGGGTGAAGATGTGAAAGCTGCCGCAACGCGGAAGTTGCAGCAGCTCAATAATGCTAAGGACTTAATCTATAAGTCGCGAAATATGAAGTAGTGTTGGCTGCGGGCATCAGTCGGTGTTGCCGCGCAGTATGGCATTGTAGCGCTCGGGGTCATTGATGACGCTGAGCGCTGCTTGCATGTCGGGGTTGATAGGCGCCACGGCGCGGGCGTAAGATCCGTTGTCGTATAGGTCTCGGCATAGCAGGCCTTTGACGATAGCTGCGATGTAGCGGCGCGAGCGCTGCCAGTCCTCTTCGACAAAGGCTATGCCCTCGGCTGTGCCACGGTCGATCAGAGCTTGCAGGAAGTCGTCGGTGACGGAGAATTTGGTGTGGAAGGCATCGTCATCGCGATATTTTTTGAGGAGCTCTTTGCGGTTGTTGTTGACGTAGTCGAGGCAGTATTCTATGATTACGCGCTTGGCGATAAGGTCGCGGTAGTATTTGCTGAAGTGTGTGGTGTCAACGGGTACAAAAACGTCGGGCATGATGCCACCGCCGCCGTAGATGACGCGGTGGTGTCGCAGTGTCTCGAAGCGCTGTGTGGAGTCGAGCTTGACGCTGTCGGCGCTCCAGAGCTCGCCGCCGGTGTATCGGTTGTAGAGGTCGAGCTGGTATTCTTCGCTGTGACCCTTGTCATAGTGCTTTTGAATGCAACGGCCGGAGGGGGTGTAGTATCGCGAGGTGGTGAGGCGTATCATAGAGCCGTCGGGGAATGGGAATGGGCGCTGGACGAGGCCTTTGCCGAAGGTGCGCCGGCCTACGATGACGGCGCGGTCATTGTCTTGGAGAGCGCCGGCGAGGATTTCGGCCGCTGAAGCGGAGTATTGGTTGACGATTACCACCACGCGGCCTTTGAATTTGCCGTCGGTCTCGACGGTGTATGAGGCTCTGGGCGAGTTTAGGCCCTGAGTGCTGACCACGGGGTCACCCTTGGCGAGGAAGCCCTCCGAGAGGGCGCACGCGGCACCGAGATATCCTCCGGTGTTGTCAGATAGGTCGATGATGAGGTTGCGCATACCTTTTTTGAGTAGCTTGTTGACGGCTTTGACCATCTCGTCGGCCGTGCTCTCGGCAAAGCGCGATATTGCGATGTATCCGGTGGAGTCGTCGGCCATATAAGTGTCGCTGATGCTGAAGATGGGAATGTCGTCGCGCACGATGGTGAAAGTGAGGAGGTCGGGGGCATCGCCGCGCTTCACTTTGAGCTCTACCACCGAGCCTTTGGGGCCGCGGAGCACTTTGATGATGGCGCTGTTGGGCATCTTCTTGCCGGCGATGACGGTGTCGTTGGCGCTGATGATGCGGTCGCCGGGGCGCACGCCAACCTTCTCGCAGGGACCACCGGGGGTGGTCTGGACTACATAGAGGGTGTCTTTGACCATGTTGAATTGGATGCCAATGCCGCTGAATTTGCCTTCGAGGGGCTGGTTTAGCTCGCGAGTCTCCTCGGGGTTGGTATATGCGGAGTGGGGGTCGAGTGTCTTGAGCATGGCAATGATTGCCTGATCAACGATAGAGTCGGGGTTTACACTCTCGACATAATAGTTCTCGATGACGCCTTCGGCGAGGCGTAGCTTCTGTTCGGGCGTGAGCACATATTGAGGCTGGGCGGGGGCGGCATACATTAGTGACATGGCCATAGATGAGAGCACGGCGGCCACGGCGGCTATTTTATTGCGTAATTTCATAAGCTGATAAGTGGAGGAGTGTGTTGAATGAGATAGGTGTGATGGGGGCTTTACGGCAGGAAGTGTGAGATGTCGGTGCCGAGGGCTTTTAGCTCTCTGATGAGCGATGAAGAGACGGCTGCGAGCTCCGGGAGGCTGAAGAGGAGCACGGTCTCGAGGCCCGACAGCTGTCGGTTGATGTCGGCCATATCGCGTTCGTACTCAAAGTCTTTGACGGAGCGAATGCCGCGGACTATGGCGCAGGCTCCGCTGTCGCGGGCGGCGTCGGCGGTAAGTCCGGAGTAAGAGATGACGGATACGCGGTCACCGCGGTCGTGATACACGCTGCGAATGGTGGCTTCGCGGCGCGATATGTCGTCGTGAGAGATTTTGGCGGCGTTGTAGCCGATGGCAATGACCACGTGGTCAAAGAGCTGGAGGGCTCGCTCCACGATCGAAGCATGTCCGCGGGTGAAAGGGTCAAAGCTGCCCGGAAAGAGGGCTATTCGCTGCTGCGGTGCAGCGCCGGTGTTGCTGTCAGAGTTGGCTATCATCTTCTATAACAAGGTTGTTGATGATAAAGTTTTGTCGCTCCATCGTGTTCTTGCCCATATAGAACTCGAGGAGCTCTGCTACGCCGTCTTCTTTGCGGAGCGATACACGGTCGAGACGCATATCGGGACCGATGAATGTCTTGAACTCCTCGGCATCGATCTCGCCGAGGCCTTTGAAGCGAGTGATCTCGGCGTTAGCGCCGAGGCTCTCGATGGCTCGAATGCGCTCGTCGTCGGTGTAGCAGTATGTTGTGCTGTCGAGGGCGGCGCCGGCGCTTTTCTTGCCGGAACGCTTGGCTTTGCGCTTGTCGCGGACGCGGAAGAGGGGCGTCTGGAGGACGTAGAGGTGACCTTTCTTGATGAGGTCGGGGAAGAACTGGAGGAAGTATGTGATTATGAGCAGGCGTATGTGCATGCCATCGACGTCGGCATCGGTGGCGATAATCACCTTGTTGTAGCGGAGGTTGTCGAGGCTGTCCTCGATGTTGAGTGCAGCGCGGAGGAGAGCAAATTCATCGTTCTTATATACTTCGGGCAGCGGCATGCCGTAGGTGTTGAGGGGCTTGCCACGGAGGGCAAAAACGGCTTGAGTCTGGACATCGCGTATTCGCGTGATGGAGCCGCTTGCCGAGTCGCCCTCGGTGATGAAAATCGAGGAGCCTTGACGCTTGGCGTCGTCGCCTTTGGTGTCGCTGAGGTGCACGACACAGTCAAAGAGCTTTTTGTTGTGGACTGCGATTTTCTTGATGCGCTCTCGTGCGGCTTTAGTAACGCCGGCCATGGCTTTGCGGTCGCGCTCGCTCTCCTGCACCTTTTTGAGTATGATGTCGGCGATGTCGAGGTTCTTGTGGAGGTAGTTGTCGAGCTCCTTTTTTATGAAGTCGCCTACAAACTTTGCCACGGTGGGGCCTTCGGGGCCAATGTCACGCGAGCCGAGCTTGGTCTTCGTTTGCGATTCAAACACCGGCTCCTCCACTTTGATGGCGACGGCGGCAATCATGCCGTTGCGGATGTCGGAGTATTCGAAATTGCGGTTGAAATACTCCTTGATGGTGCGCGACACGGCTTCCTTGAATGCGCTGAGGTGTGTGCCGCCTTGAGTGGTGTGCTGACCGTTGACAAAAGAGTAGTATTCCTCGCCGTATTGGTCGGCGTGCGTGATAGCAACCTCAATGTCGTCGCCCTTGAGGTGGATGATGGGGTAGAGCGGCTTTTTGGTCATGTTCTGGTCGAGGAGGTCGAGGAGACCGTTGCGCGAGACATAACGCTTGCCGTTGAATACGATGGCGAGGCCGGTGTTGAGGAACGTGTAGTTTTTGAGCAGCGGCACAATGAACTCGTCGCTGTAGGCGTAGTTGCGGAAGATGGAGCCGTCGGGTGTGAAGGTGACGCAGGTGCCGTTAGGCTCGTCGGTGGGCGCAATGTCGATGTCGTCAATGAGCTCACCCATGGCAAAGTGGGCTTCCTTCTTGAGGCCGTCGCGGACGCTGTAGATGTCAAAACGCGTGGAGAGGGCATTTACGGCTTTGATGCCGACGCCGTTGAGGCCTACCGATTTTTTGAAGGCCTTGGAGTCGTACTTGCCGCCGGTGTTCATCTTAGATGCAACATCGATGAGCTTGCCGAGCGGAATTCCGCGGCCATAGTCTCTGATGGTGATGGTGTGGCAGTCGGTGGATGTGATTGCGATTTGCTTGCCGAAGCCCATCATGTGCTCGTCGATGGAGTTGTCGAGCACCTCTTTGAGGAGCACGTAAATGCCGTCGTCAGAGTTTGAGCCGTCGCCGAGCTTTCCGATGTACATGCCCGGGCGTCGGCGAATGTGCTCTTTCCAGTCGAGGGTCTGTATTTGCTCCTCGGTGTAAGTAGCCTCAGCTGAGGCGTCTATGTTGAGCTGTTGTTGTGAAGTTTCGTCTGCCATGATTATGGATAAGCCGGTGTTATTTTATGACTACTAACGAGGCCTTAGGCGTGGCGCCGAGTTTGCGACCGGCTTTGATAAGAGCGAATACATTATAAAGACCGTCGGTCACGGCATTGCCATCGTCATCGGTGAGGTCCCATTCGTAGGGGAATGATGCGTTGGTGATGCGGCGGGCAGTGGTGCCGTCGGCGTTTTCGATGATGATGGTAGAAGTGAAGTCGCCGGGCACATCGTGACGGAGGTCAAACGAGGCCTTAGTGCGAGCCGTGGCCTCGGCGATGGCGATGGCTGCGTTGATGGGGGTGCTGACGACACGGAATGAGATGTCGGCCGACGTCTGCGTGCCGGCGTTGTTGGTGATAGTCAGAGCGATGGAGTGCTCGCCATCGGTGAGCCCTGTGAGGGGGTATCGCAGCAAGGCTGTGCCTGCAGCGGCATCTACGGAGATGTAGGAGCCCACGCCGTCGATGGCTGTGACGCCGTCAATGACGGCTGTAGGCGCGCCGGCGATGGGACCGCGAGAGCTGAAGCAGATGCCCGTGGGCGAGGGTGTGATTTCGGCGTAAAGGATGGCATCGGGGCTGATGATGTCGCCGTCGCAGAATGAAGGACCGTCGATGTACATTGCATCAATGCGCGGGGCGGTGGTGTCAAGTTCGGCAGCAGCCTGTGCATCATACCCGCTGACAATCATAGCATCGGAGTGACCGAGAGCCGTGGCGCCATTGTCGGCTCTTGCGGTGGCGAGGATGCGGTTTGAGACCGAAGGTATTGATGGTGCGGGGATTATGACCTTTGCAGTGAACACACCGTCGGAGACAGTGGCCATTGCCGATGTGAGTATCTTCTCATCGAGGGTGATTGTGGCGGGCGCTCCGGCAACGAGGTTGGACTCATTGCGCACGGCCACGGAGTAGGGTCCGTCGTAGATGTCGAGCTTGACGTTGCCGTTGTATGATGTGCATATCGACCCATCGTTGTTGAGGATGTATCCGGTGATGGTGACTTGTGATAGAGGGGCCACGGTGGCTACGTTGTCGGTGGTTGTAGCTACGCCGTTGATGCTGTTGATGCTCACTTTGTAGGTGGGGCCTCCGATAGGCAGAGCGGGGTCGCCGCAAAGGTTGTAGCAGAGGGTGTTGATGTCGCGGCTGTCGCTGGCGCCGGTGCTGAGCATGCTGTTACGGCCGATGCGGAAAATGTCGCCGATCGTGGTCGATGGGGAAGCGGCGGCGTATGCGCGGCTCCACGCCACGTTGCCGCTCTGGTTGTGCTCCATATACACCGAACGGCCGGCGGCGATAACGCCCATCGCTCCGCCCTCCTTTTTGAATACTAAGTCGCGTGCGAGAGATGGCACCTCGCGGTCAAAGGTAAAGAGGTCGCATGAAGCGAGGACCATAAGGCCTCGAGGGGCGTATTGTGTGGCGTTGCAGAGGGGGGAGTCCCACATGTCTTCGAGGCAGATGGCTGTGCCTCCGCCGTGGCCTGAGTAAGTCATGTATCCGACGCCACGCATCAGGGCTTCGGCAATTGCCTTTTGGCAAAGCACCGCTTTACCGCTGACGAGGGTGTAGCACCCGTCGTGGATGCGAATGACACTCAGGTCGGGGTTGGTGGATAGCATCGCTGTGGCGGCCTCCTCGGCGTTTTTGATGTGTCCGCGGCCATCGCCGTCGTCACTGGAGGTGATGATGTTGGCAAAGACGTCGGCCGTGGGGAGCTGTGACAGGTACGTGCGTATCTTGTCGTTGACATCGGCAGCTTCTTGAGTATTGCGTATCGGCAAACGGCCGACGTTGACTTGGGTGGTGCTGGAAGTGAGGTTGGCGAAGGTGAAGGTGTCGTTGAGCATTGCGAAGTATGCGTCGGAGCAGTAGCTGGCCGTGTTGTCTTTGGCTGAGTTCTGCACCTCGGTCTCGAAGCATAGGAGCCGGTCAGTGGGCTTCACTACGATGCCTCGGTTGTCATAGCTTGTGGGGCCGTAGAAGAGGATGTGCTTGAACTTGGACGGCGAGCGGTCGTAGAACATTTTGGCGAGCCGTCGATAAGCCATCACGTGAGGTGTGGAGCCGCCAAATTCGTTGATGATGTCATCGGAGATATATACGTTGACGTCAAGGCCTTGGAGGTCGTGGTGTATCTGCGCCAGCTCACGAGCTTGGTCGGCATAGGTCGCGGTGGTGATGATGGCCATGTGAGGCGTTGCGTCGGCGTGGATGTTGGTGTTGGCGATGTCGCCCACATACTCGGGCTCAGGGAATGTGCCTTCGGGCTCAAAAGCAATGATGCGAGCGGCAGTCTGCGACTTGACGGGGTATGAGGCCTCGAAGGTGCAGGTCATGGTGCGGAGCTCGGCATCGTAGATGCTTTGGTATGCTTTGATGGCGCATGGGGTGGTGACATTCCAGATCTGCAGGTCACCGGAAGCCTCGCTGACATAGAATTTCTGGCCGAGGACTGTGGCGGGGAATGACATAATCAGCGTGGGCTCGTCGGCGTGCATGACATTGAGGCGCGGGTATATGAGCTGTGCGCGGTCGATGGCGGCATAAGTGACCTGAGCCGAGGCGGGCAGGGTGACGTGGAATGTGATGTCGCTGCCGGCCACGAGGTCGGCAGCGCCGGGGGTGAAGGGGTATATGCCCTTACAGGGAGCGTAGGCATAAGATGTGCCCAGCGTCGTTGCCGACTCGTTGGATACTGACGACGTCATAGGCGAGACGTCGGGGCAGTCGGCGGTAAACTGAGTGAGTGTGGCGCAGCTGAGGGCGGCATAGTAACGGAATGAGCCGCGGTCATAACGCACGCCCTCGACCACTCCGGGGGCGTAGTAGTCTCGCACGCTGAAGGTGAAGTCGCGCGTGGTGCCTGCGGTGATGGGCTTCTCGTGAAAGAATGCGCCGGCGTGAGCCGGGTTTTGCTCCTCGTTTTCGTAGAAGTCGGCGTGGACATGGAGCTTGAGGGCGTTGACCCTGGTAGCGGCCTCGTAGTCAATGGTCTCGGGCGCCTTGGGTGTCTCTGCGTCGCTGAGGAGGAAGTAGGCGTGCGACGAATAATAGTTGCGGTCTAATGTGCCATCGGAGGTGATGGTGTTGACCATCAGGCGCGCCACTCCGTCAGAGTAGAAGATCAGTCGGCCATCGGCGGTGTGCATCAGGGCCGTCTGCTGTATGTCGTCGGGCTTATTGAGTAGCGAGTGATCGTCGAGGGCTGTGCCTCCGTAGCCGTAAACGGCCACCTTTGCGGGGTCATCAAAGCCCCATTGCCGCAGTGTGTCGTAGCTGATTTGGTATATGCCCTCGGTGTCGGCGGAGATTTTGACCCATCGGCCGGAAGCCAGCTTTGACTCGGAGGCATAATAAGCGCTTGTCAGCGCCGATGCCGATGATGCGACCAGTGAGAGCGAGCATACTATGAATAAGTGTCGGATGATGTGGTGTGGCATTGTGAAAAGGGAGGGAGTGATATGGGTGGTATGTGAAAAAATGATGTATAATACGATGGTTGATAAGAGGGGAGAGGAGGGGGGGGAGCTTGCTTAGTCTTTTTGTTGAGGTGAGGAGTGGAAATGTTGGGTGCGGTGTATATTGTTGATTTATAATGATATAATTATTGTCATTTGAAGTTAAAGCGAATGACGGGCGTTCCGTCGATTGACACTGCAGCCGCGGTGTCGCGCTCGGGTGTCCATCGCGCCTGCATGTCCGGGGCGTCAAAGACTATCACGTCGCCCATCTTCAGCGTCGTTCCCTGCGAGAGCGCCGCTACGGCAGCGTCGGCGGCGAGGGCGTCAAAGTCAGCCACAAAGGCGTCGGCGTGTCCGCTCTCAATGCGGCAACGTCGCAGCTGCGGCATCTCGAGCCAATCGCCGATGCTGAGGGCGTGGTCAAGGGCGCGGAAATAGTCGGTGCCGGCATCCAGGTCGTCAGAGGGGCGGAGGTGGATTGCAGCTGTGATGTGGCTGTAATATCGAGGTGCAAACCGCTCGGCGATGTTGATGCCCAGGCGGTCAATCCTGATGGCGGGCATAAGTACGGCGCTCAGCTCCACGCCATAATGGTCTGGCAAGAATAGTGGCACGTTGCCGTGCGACACCGCCGAGTCGGCAAAAAGCCTCGTCTGCGGTATCGGCTGTAGCCGTTGGGTATTCACTATAAAAGCCTTCATCACTGCTTATCGCTTGAAGCTTACTCGAGAGATGCAAGCCTATTGTACATTACTGCCAGGTGGCTATATATCGAGGTGTTGGTGACCACAACGCCATCGCGCACGCGTATCCGGAACGGGGTGAAATTCCACAGGGCACGAATGCCGGCATCCATCATCGCCTCGGCTACGCCTTGCGCACACTCTACGGGCACAGCCACGATGCCGATGGTGATGCCTTTTTGGCGCACAAGCTGCGGCAAATCCTCCATGGCGCACACCGGGATGCCATCGATGTCGGTCCCGATCAGCTCGGGCTTGACATCGATGCCTGCCACCACCTTGAGGCCATAGCGGTTGAGGCCCGAGTCGCGCATAAGAGCGGCTCCCAGACTGCCCACGCCCACCATGACCGCGGCATGCGAGCATCTGAACCCCAGAAAGTCGCGCAACTCGCGCTCAAGGAGCGCCACTTCATAGCCTATGCGAGTCTTGCCTTTGATGTTGAGAAATGACAGGTCCTTTGCAATCTGCGATGAATCGACATCAAGCTCGTCGGCAATGCGGCGTGATGACACATACTCCACATTGTCGGCTTTGAGCATTGCCACATAGGCCAAATACCACGGCAGTCGCCGCAGGGTAGGCTCAGGGAGCAGCTCTGAGGGCTTGTTTGTCTTGTTGTCGTTCATATACATGTGTAAACCAACTGCAAAGATACAAAAAAAATCCCAATATCGCAGAATAATGTTTCACAGTGATATTTTAGCTACGAGTCCAATAAAAAAGAAGTCCATAACTGCTGATCTTTTAGCAAAGTTATGGACTATATGATGTGTGATGACGATGAATTAGTAGTATTCCACTCTTGTCTGATATTCAGTTTCGTAGTGACCGCCCTGACCGGCACACATTGTGCATCTACCACCAGTACATACCGGGCAATCTTGGTCATCGCCAAACATATTGATGCTGTGCCCCTGACCATAACAATATGGGCATTGCCCGGAACCAAAACAATTAACACACTCTCTCCACACTTGAACCGGGACTGATGTTGTGTGTTTGGTGGGTTGATATGATGAACTTGGTTGCGGCGTACTCTCTGCAGCTACTGCCGTGTCAGTAGCTGATGATTGGTTAGTATCGTTTATATCATTTTTTGTTGATTTGTCAGATGGCTGAAAGGACTCTAATTTCACATAGCGAGAGCTCTCCTTATTTATTTCAGCATCGTGGTCTAACGTAAATAGCAACAAATCTTTCTTGTCAAATTTGTACTTGTAAACGTCATACCTATTATAGCTTGGGTCGGAAGGTGTGCGTTTTATAAACAACCAATCATTAATCGTAAACCAATGAGAAAACTCACTGTCATCCATACCGGTACCATTGCTGTAGAAGTAATAGTAATTTTTTGAACCATTTGTGTGCGTACATTCCCATTTGCCTAATAACTGTGCGATATTAGCAATTTTTAGGTATGGGTTTTGGGTGGTATCTCTCGTGAAGAAATGGCCCTTGAGGTATGTAGCCAAGACGAGTTCGTTATTGTCGAATTTGACAACGGTGAACGAACGTACATTGTAGGCTTGTTTGCTTTCATCGGTGTACAGGTGCAAGATGAATTTTTCGCCGGTGAATATACCATCAAACTCGTACTCCTTGCTGTCGTCATGGATGTAATACCTTCCCGTAAGGCGTCCATCCTCATCAGTAGTTAATGACTTGAAATGATCACCATTGGTCATTACTTCATACCAAGTGCCACATTGAGGCTGTGGAATGCCTGCCGGTTTTTCTTTGAACTCATCCTTGCAAGAAATGAATAATACCAGCATTAGCGGAATTAGTTTTAAATAGTGCATATCAGTGATATATTTGGGGTTCGTTAAATGCAAAATTAGTCGTTCCTGTTAAAATAGACAAATAGTATTTGTCATAATTTAGATGACACGATTCTTTGTTGTGCGACTCTTGGTCTTTCATTGATGTCGTCATTATATGGAGCGCAATCAGATAGTTTTTCTTTCACTGAAAGAGTATTTTTTTAGCGGGGGTGGGGGATTTGCCAGTGTGGCGGGGAATTGCTAATTTTGCGGGGCGGCGGGTTGCCGCTGATTAATTCTTTTAGATATGAAGATAGTGATACTTTCTGGAAGCCCGCGCCCGGGCGGTAATACTGACATGCTTGTTGATGCATTTGTGCGAGGCGCTGAGCAGCACCATGAAGTGGAGGTGGTGAAGGTGCGTGAGCGGCACATATCGCCTTGCCTGGGCTGCAATCGCTGCTTTGATGACGAAGCTCATCGGTGCTGTCAGCGCGATGATATGATGGGCGTGTATGATAGCCTTGCGTCGGCTGATATGCTTGTGATAGCCTCGCCGGTGTATTTTTATAGCTTGAGCTCTCAGCTCAAGGCTGTGATTGACAGGCTTCACAATCCGCTGCGCGATAGTTTCGGGTTGCGGCAGCTGGCGTTGCTGCTTGTGGGTGCATCGTCAAAGCCGGATTTGTTTGACTCGCTGCTGTTGCAGTATCGCAAGTGCCTTGATTTCTTTGGCTTGGCAGATGCCGGCTGCGTGCTTGCGTCGGGGGTTAAGGCCAAGGGCGATATCGCGGGGCATGAAGCCATGGCGAGGGCCTACGAGCTGGGCGCGAGCTTGCGGTGAGGCTCATGCCCCGGTGTGATGCCGGTAAAAACAAAAGCCGCCTGAGGCGGATGCCTTAGGCGACTCTTGCGCTTCAAGATGGACTCGAACCAACGACCCTCTGATTAACAGTCAGATGCTCTAACCGACTGAGCTATTGAAGCTTTAATAAAAGAAATGAAAAATATCTGCGCTTCAAGATGGACTCGAACCAACGACCCTCTGATTAACAGTCAGATGCTCTAACCGACTGAGCTATTGAAGCGGAATGCATTCGCCCCTCCGGGCTTTTGCGTTGCAAAATTACAGCCTTTATCTGAGATATGCAAGAACTTGGGGCAATTTTTTTTGATTTTTTTTGTCCTTTGGGCGCGTTTGGGCGCAAATACATCTTTTTATATATAATCTTTTGAATTTTTTTTGTACCTTTGTAAACTCTATGCCGGGCGGTGACATGCTCGGCAGTGACAATAATGAGTAATGCCCGTCACCAAAAAGACAATACATCATACCACAATTAATCATAAATCAAAGACATCATGGAAATTTCTCACATCGAACACATCGGTATCGCCGTGCCCAGCCTCGACGAAGCTATCCCCTTCTATGAAAACATGCTTGGCCTGAAATGCTTCGCTATCGAAGAAGTGGCTGACCAGAAGGTGCGCACTGCATTTTTCCGAGTAGGCCAGACCAAGATTGAGCTGCTTGAAGGTACCGCCGAAGACAGCGCTATCAGCAAGTTTATCGCCAACAATGGCGGGCGCGGTGGCATCCAGCACATGGCTTTCGCTATCGCCGATGGAGTGCAGAATGCTCTCGATGAGGTGTCGGAGAAGGGATGTCGCCTGATCGACAAGGCACCGCGCCGTGGCGCCGAGGGCCTCAACATCGCTTTCTTGCACCCGAAATCGACAGTGGGCACGCTCATAGAGCTGTGTGAGCAGCCTAAATAAGGCCGATGGCCACCTCCTCCCACCACACCCACACTCAGCGGCGGAGCCTGCAGCCCCCCCATAGGAGCGCTCTGACGCCTCCGCCGCTTTGTCTCTGTAATTAATATCTACATTATTATAATCACAATCAAAAAGTAATGAGTAACCAACTCGAAAAAGTAAGAGAGCTCATAGAGCTTCGTAATGAAGCGCGCCTCGGCGGTGGCGAGAAAGCTATCGCCAAGCAGCATGAGCGCGGCAAGTACACCGCCCGCGAGCGTATAGCACAACTCCTCGATGAAGGATCATTTGAGGAGCTGGATATGTTTATGCGTCACCGTTGTCACAACTTCGGCCAAGAGAAGAAATCTTATCTTGGCGATGGCGTGGTCACCGGCTACGGCACCATCGAGGGCCGTCTGGTGTATGTCTTCGCCCAGGATTTCACCGTCTTTGGCGGTTCGCTGTCTGAGACAATGGCCATGAAGATATGCAAAGTGATGGATATGGCCATGAAGATGGGTGCCCCCATCATAGGCCTTAACGACTCGGGCGGAGCGCGCATCCAAGAGGGTATCAACGCGCTTGCCGGATATGCCGAAATCTTCCAGCGCAACATTATGGCGTCGGGCGTTGTGCCGCAGCTGTCGGCTATCCTCGGCCCATGTGCCGGTGGCGCCGTTTATTCGCCCGCCCTGACTGACTTCACCATCATGGCCAAGGGCATATCTTATATGTTCCTCACAGGCCCGAAGGTGGTGAAGACCGTGACCGGCGAAGATGTGACGCAAGATGCTCTCGGCGGTGCCGAGGTGCACTCACAAAAGAGCGGTGTGTGTCACTTTGCCGCTGAAGACGGCGAAGACGCTATCAAAATCATCCGCAAGCTCTTCAGCTACATACCTCAAAACAATCTTGAGGAGCCGCCGCTGGTTGAGTGCAATGACCCCATTGACCGTCTGGAAGACTCGCTCAACGATATCATCCCCGACTCCCCCAACCGCCCATACGATATGTATGAGGTCATCGGCGCTGTCATCGATAATGGCGAATTCCTCGAGGTGCAGCGCGACTATGCCAAGAACCTCATCGTCGGATTTGCTCGCTTCAACGGCCAGAGCGTAGGTATCGTGGCTAACCAGCCGAAGTACCTTGCCGGCGTGCTCGACAGCAACGCATCGCGCAAGGGCGCTCGATTTGTGCGCTTCTGCGATGCCTTCAATATCCCGTTGGTGACTTTCGTCGATGTGCCGGGCTTCCTGCCGGGCACCGGACAAGAGTACAATGGCGTGATCCTTCACGGTGCCAAACTGCTGTATGCCTTCGGCGAGGCAACGGTGCCCAAGGTGACAGTGACTCTGCGCAAGAGCTACGGCGGAAGCCACATCGTGATGAGCTGCAAGCAGCTCCGCGGCGATATGAACTATGCATGGCCAACGGCCGAAATAGCCGTGATGGGCGGCGCCGGCGCCGTAGAGGTGCTATATGCGCGCGATGCTAAGGAGGCCGAGGACCCAAAGAAATTCCTTGCCGAGAAAGAAGCCGAATACAACAAGCTCTTCTGCAATCCCTACAATGCAGCCCGCTACGGGTATATCGACGATGTCATCGAGCCGCGTAATACGCGCTTCCGCGTGATACGCGCACTGCAGCAGCTTGCCACCAAGAAGGTGACAAATCCTGCCAAGAAACATGGCAATATACCTCTGTAAACCCTGTCATCATCACCATCTTAACAGCACATGAAAAAGAAAATTTTAGTGTTGACCCTGGCGCTGATGACATGCGCAGCTGTGATGGCCCAAGGCCGCAAAGCGCTGCGCATCAATGAGGTCATGGTTGACAACTCCGAGAGCATCGTCGATGATTACGGCATGCGCCACGGCTGGATTGAGCTCTTCAATTCCAACTTCGCGCCGCTGGAAATCTCGAGCGTGTATCTCACCAATGACTCGACAAATCCTACCAAATACCCGGTGCCGCTGGGCGATGTAAATACTCGCATCGCTAAGCGCCAGCATGTGGTATTCTATGCAGATGGAGAGCCTAACAAGGGCACATTCCACCTGAACTTCACCCTGACTCCCGCACAAGACAACTGGATAGGCCTATACGACGCCGATGGCAAGACCCTCATCGACGAGGTAACTGTGCCCGCTGCGCTGACCGCCAACCAGTCGTATGCACGCAGTGCCGACGGTGTCGGCACATGGGCCGTGCGCTCCGGCGGCGCAAATGACTACATCACCCCGTCAAGCGCAAACATCATCAAGGACACCAACAAGAAGATTGAGACCTTTGCAAAGCAAGACTCGCACGGCTTCGGCCTGACGCTGATGGCTATGGGCATTGTGTTCTCGGCGCTGCTGGTGCTGTGCCTCAGCTTCTATGCAATAGGCAAAATCGGCGGCAGCGTGGCGTTCTTCAATAAGCTGCGTGCACGCGGTGTGGATGTTGAGCAGGCGCGCGAGGCACAAATCACCCACGACTCGGGCGAGGAAATCGCCGCCATCGTCATGGCGCTCCATGACCACCTTGAGGCTCATGACCGCGAGAACACCGTGCTCACCATCAACAAGGTGAAACGCGCTTACTCGCCCTGGAGCTCCAAGATCTACGGCCTGCGAGAGGTGCCTAAGCGCCGTTAACCTCTATCAACCTCTTCGTCAATAACCCATTCATTTTTAACTGACCATACAATGAAAGAATATAAGTATAAAATCAACGGTAACGTTTACAAAGTGGCCGTCGGCGACATCGATGACAATATCGCTCAGGTCGAAGTCAACGGCGTGCCGTATAAGGTAGAGCTCGAGCAGTCTAAAGCCGCCGCTGTTAAGGTGGCAGCAGCTCCGCGTCCCGCTGCTGCCCCCCGCACCGCCTCCGGCGAGAAGGTTATCACCAAGCCCACCGTCAGCGGACCCGGCGCTAAGGTGGTGGCTCCCCTCCCCGGAGTGGTGCTGTCAATACCCGTCAAGGTGGGCGACAGCGTCAAGGCCTCTGACACAGTGCTCTCTCTCGAAGCCATGAAGATGGAAAATGCTATCCACGCGGGCTGCGATGGCCGGGTGGCTTCTATCAACGTCAACGCCGGCGACTCGGTCCTCGAAGGCGCCGTGCTGATGACCATCGAATAATCACCGCTGATCTGATTGAAAGATTATGTCATTCAGTGATTTCATTAGTGACAACCTACGCCAGTTCTGGGAACTGACAGGTTTTGCCAATGCCGAGCCGGGCAACTTTGTGATGCTCGCCGTGGGCTTGTTCTTCATCTGGCTTGCCATCAAGAAGAATTTCGAGCCTATGTTGCTCGTGCCTATCGGCTTTGGTATCCTTATCGGCAATGTCCCGTTTAACACCACTGCCGGCCTCGAGATAGGCATCTACGAGGAAGGCTCTGTGCTCAACATCCTCTACAACGGTGTCAGCGCGGGATGGTATCCCCCGCTCATCTTCTTGGGCATCGGCGCTATGACCGACTTCTCGGCTCTGATAGCAAATCCTAAGTTGATGCTCATCGGCGCTGCTGCCCAGTTTGGCATCTTCGGCGCATATATGGTGGCATTGGCCTTAGGCTTTGCCCCGGATCAGGCCGGCGCTATCGCTATCATCGGCGGTGCCGACGGCCCCACGGCCATCTTCTTGTCGTCGAAATTAGCCCCGAACCTGATGGGCGCAATTGCCGTATCGGCTTACTCTTATATGGCTCTCGTGCCGGTGATTCAGCCGCCTCTGATGCGCCTGTTCACAACCAAGAAGGAGCGCCTTATCAAGATGAAACCCGCACGCGCCGTGTCGCAAAACGAGAAGATCATCTTCCCCATCGTGGGTATGCTGCTGACGTGCTTTGTGGTGCCCTCGGGCCTGCCCCTGTTAGGTATGCTCTTCTTCGGCAACCTCCTGCGTGAGTGTGGCGTGACTTCGCGACTGGCCAAGACGGCATCAAATGCCTTGACCGACATTGTGACAATCTTGCTCGGCATGACGGTAGGTGCCTCGACACAGGCATCCCAGTTCTTGACGCCTCAGACCATCTTCATCTTCTTCTTGGGATTTATGGCCTTCGTGATAGCCTCGTCGTCGGGCGTGCTCTTCGTGAAGCTCTTCAACCTGTTCTTGCCCAAGGCTAAGAAGATCAACCCGCTCATCGGTAATGCCGGTGTGTCGGCTGTGCCAATGTCGGCACGCATCTCCAACAACCTCGGCCTGGAGTATGACCCGAGCAACTACCTGCTGATGCACGCCATGGGCCCGAATGTGGCCGGTGTAATCGGCTCGGCTGTTGCAGCCGGTGTGCTCTTGGGCTTCCTCGCTTGACCCTGACGGGGCGTGCATCGCGCCCCCTGTGATACTTACCGCAGAGCCGCCACGATGATGTGACCTCGCCGCTGAGGCCATCAATCGGGCGGCTCGGCGCATATTCAGCTGAGCTATGATGGGGCGTGGTGTAAGCAATATCATGACAAATGAACAAACGAAGGTGCCGATGCGTTGTATGATTGTGTGCTACACATATTTATATATATAGCGCGGCCACGGCCGGTATGCCGGCGCTGACATCTTAGCCCGGCATCAAGCATCGCAATTGATACTTATCAGATAATATGATAACCAAAGAAGTGATACACGACATCTACAGGCAATGCAGCAAGCGCCCCGGCTGTGTCGATGAAATCGATTTGTCGCTGCTTTTTGACCCTGAGATATCGGCGTATCATAACATCTACATCGACAATAGCGCCGCCGCAATAGTCCTTGCCGATATTGGCGCCGACAGCATGATGCGCAGCATCCCGCTGACCCATGTCTTCGGCATATTGCCATTTGAGCGGTGGGTGGCGATAGTGCTTGGCAGCGCCATACTCTTTATAGATAAGACTTCGCCGCTGATATCCATACATTTAGCACCGGAGCGCGGCGGGCTTTGGCATCGCATCTCGAGGCGATTGCTGGGGCGGTAATGATGGCGCTTGTGGCAAAAAGCTATTGCGGCCGCGTAGCTTTAGGTGCTGTAACGCTCCTATGGCCTAAAAAACTATCCTAAATCACTTTTATTTATGGAAAGGTAAATAAAATTAGAGAAAAATTTCTTTATTTGAGAATTATGTATTACATTTGCCACGGACAACACAAGCAACCATTACTAACATAAAAAATATGGAACAGAAGAAATTGAAAATCCGCGACTTGACCCTCCGCGATGGTCAGCAGTCATTGTTCGCAACGCGATTGAGCCAAGCTGAAATTGACAAGCTTTTGCCGTACTACGTAAATGCCGGTTTCTACATTATGGAAGTATGGGGCGGCGCCGTGCCCGACTCCGTGATGCGCTACCTCGATGAGTCGCCCTGGACGCGTCTGCGCACTATCTCGAAGGCTGTCGGCGGCAAGTCAATGCTCTCAGCGCTGTCACGCGGCCGCAACCTCTTCGGATATGTGCCTTATCCCGACTATGTGCTCGAAGGGTTCTACAAAGAGGCCATCGCCTCAGGTCTGAATGTGATGCGTATCTTCGATGCTCTCAATGATATCGATAATGTAAAAGAATCAATACGCCTGATCAACGCTATGGGAGGCGTGGCCGATGGTGCCGTATGCTACACCGTTGACCCCAAGCCGGCTCAGCAGGCAGCTCCCGCTGAGAAGAAAGGCTTCTTCTCGCGTCTCTTCGGTGGCAAGAGCGCTGCAGCGCCTGCCCCGGAGCAAATCTTCACCGACGAATACTTTGTGAGCAAGGCCGTGGAGATGGAGCGCCTCGGTGCTAAAATCATCACGCTCAAAGATATGGCCGGCTTGGTGACCCCCTCGCGCGCCGCGTCGATCATCTCAAAGCTCAAGGCGAGCGTCAAGGTACCTGTTGACTTCCACACGCACTGCACTCCCGGCTATGGCTTGGCTTCGAGCATCATGGCTATCCTCAATGGCGTGGATATCTTGGACACCAATATTTGGTGGTTCGGAGGCGGCTCGGCCGCACCTGCCATCGAGCTGGTGTATCTCTTCACGCAGAAGCTCGGCATAGAGATTGATGTGGATATGAAGGCTGTCGGCGAGATACGCAAGCGCCTCTTGGGCGCGCGCCAGTCGCTCAAGCAGTTTGACCTGGGTCAGCTGCCCAAGGACTTTGACCCGCTCACCGACAAGCTGCCCGCCGAAATCGAGGCCCGGCTCGACAGCGCCGTCGCTGCCGCCAAGGCCGGCGACGAGGCCGCCCTCCTCGACGCTTGCCACGCTATCGAGGCTTACTTCGGCTTCCCAAAGCCCAACGAAATCGTCAAAAATGCTGAGGTGCCGGGAGGTATGTACTCCAACATGGTGGCGCAGCTTAAGGCTCTCAAGGCCGAAGACCTGCTCAACGATGCCATGGCCCTCATCCCCATGGTGCGCCGCGATGCCGGCTTAGTGCCATTGGTTACACCTACCAGCCAGATTGTGGGTGCTCAGGCCGTCAACGTGGCCCTCGCTCGCAAGAACGGAAATGCCGACTATGCAAGCTGCTCTAACCAGTTTATCTCACTGGTCAAGGGCGAGTATGGACGCACTCCCGTGCCCGTAGATCCCAACTTCCGCGAGAAAATCACAGGCAGTCCCGAGGAGAAGCCCTACGATGTGACCACCTATCGCAAGCCCGAAAATCCGGTGCTCGATGACCTCGGTGGCGTCAAGCTTGCCAAGAACAATGAAGAAGAGCTGCTGCTCGAGCTTCTGCCTTCGGTAGCCAACGGCTTCTTACGTCGCCGTCGCACCGAGGAATATCAGGCCGCTCAGGCCGCCAAGGCTAAGGATGCGCCTGCCGCCGAGGAGACAAAGGCTGCTGAAGAGCCTATCACCGGCCCCACACTCAAAGCTCCGATGGGAGGCCGCATCATCAGCGTCAATGTCAAGGCCGGCGACAAGGTCAAGAAGGGCGATCTGCTCCTCGTGTATGAGGCAATGAAGATGGAGAATGACGTCAATGCCGAGTCTGATGTCACAATCAAGCGCGTGTTTGTCGCTCCTGACGATGTGGTCGGCACCGATGCCGTGCTCATCGAATTTGAAGGCTAATCTTAGACCTGAATAAACCAATAGCAGCAGGAGGGCCCCCGATGTTTCGGTCGCCCTCCTGTTTTATTACGAGTCATTTCAGGCGGTGGTAATTGTCGATTGCCGCGGAGAGCTCATTCATCACCATAGCCTTCAGCTCGGGCGGCTCAAGGACAGTGAGGCGAGGCCCGTGCGACAATATCTCGGTGACCAGGTCAGGGGTGAGTCGCAGCTGATACGAGAATATGGAGTAAGAGTCGTGCACCACCTCCTGCTGCGAGGGGTGCAGCGGCAGGTCGCGCAGATACTTGGCTTGCTGCACATCGGCCCGCAGCTTTACGGTGTAGATCGTGCCCGGGGTGAACACGATGCCGAAGGCATAGCGTGTGTATTCTTCGATGTCAAAGTCATCGTGCGGCGCAAACGTGGTGGGGCTGATGGTGACCTCGCGCATGCGGTCGAGGGCGTAGGTCTTGACTTTGCCATCGATGGCGTTGACACCGGTGACATACCACCGCTGGCGGAAGAGCTTGAGAAAGAGAGGCTCCAGCGAGATGCCCTGTCGAGGCAAGGCTCGCGAGTAGGCATAGTAGCTGAAGCGCAGGGCGTGGTTGCCGCGGAGAGCATCGATGGCGAGGCGCAGGCAACCGCGAGCCGATGGCACATCTTCGATGAAGATGCGGTCAGAGACGTCGCGAGCACCGCTGAGCACATCGTTGGTGGTGGTGGCGTTGAGCAGCCAGTCGGTGACGCTCTTGTTGTGGTCGTCTTCGTATTCGAGGTAATACTCAAAGGTGGTGGGGTCGCATAGTATCTCAATGCCGAAGAGATCGGCAATGGCCAGCCGGTAGTTGTAGAGCGTGCGGCGTGCGAGTTTCTCGCCGTTGGAGATTGGCGATCGCTCCCAGCATGTGTTGAGCTCACGGCGCGTGATGCGACCGTAGCGTCTGATGGTGTCGATGAGCCAGATATATCTATTGAGAAGGTCGTGGGCCATGGCGGTGAGGGGGGATTAGCTGACGGTGGCGCCGGCGGCGGGAGCAGGGGCGCGTGATGACAGCAGCGCCATACCGGTCATAGTGTAGAATGCGTTGATTATCAGCAGCTCAAAGCTGGTCTCGTAGCCGCAGTAGGTGTGCAGCGCCCACTGAGTGAGCCACGCGGCGAGGGGCGAGGCAATGCATACCCACGGCACATAGCGGTCGCGCACGCGCCGACGACACGCTAACCCGAAGGCGAAAAGCCCGAGGATAGGCCCGTAGGTGTATGAGGCGAGGGTATATACCGCCGAGATAGCGTCTTGGTTGCTCAGGTAGTAGAATGCTATGATCACGGCACCCATGACGGCCGACATGGCCGGGTGCACTATCTTGCGCGTGCGCGTCAGGTGAGCCTCATCGCCGTGGCGCTGCGCTCCGAGGATATCGATGGTAAAGGAGGTGGTCAGCGATGTCAGCGCCGAGCCGGCAGCCGAGTAGGCCGATGATATAAGTCCTAACACAAAGAGAATGCCCACCACGATTGGCATCGACGGGTGTGTCGCTACCATGCCGAAAATGTCGTCGCTCTTGGCCGGCAGGGCTATGCCGTTGCTGTCGAGGAAGATTAGCAGCAGGGTGCCCAGGAGCAGAAACAGAGCTATGACAAAGAACTGAGTGACACCGCTGACTATCATATTTTTCTGCGACTGCCGCGACGAGCGGCACGCGAGGTTGCGTTGCATCATATCTTGGTCGAGGCCGTTGGTGGCGATGGCCATAAACACCCCGGCTAAGAATTGCTTCCAAAAATAAGTGCCGGCCTTGGGATCATCGAAGAAGAACATCTGCGACGACGGGTGGTCAGCTATTGCCGAGCACATCTCGCCAAAACCAAACCCCAGATTACGAGCCACGAAATAGATGCACAGCACCACCGATGCTATGAGGCAGAAGCTCTTGAGCACGTCAGTCCATATCAATGTCTTGACGCCGCCCTGAGCCGTATAAAGCCAAATGAGGGCTATCGTGGCTACCACGTTGATGGCAAAGGGAATGTCGAGCGGGCCGAACACTAACAGCTGGAGCACGGCGCACACCACGAAGAAGCGCACCGAGGCCCCGAGCATCTTGGAGATGAAGAAGAACCACGCGCCGCTGTGATATGTGGCGCTGCCGAAGCGCCCCTCCAGATAGCCGTAAATCGACACTAAGTTGCGCTTATAGAACAGCGGCACCAGCACGAAGGCTATCGCCACATACCCCACAATAAAGCCTAACACCATCTGGAGGTAGGAGTATCCCTTGGCGGCGACCATCCCCGGCACGGAGATGAACGTCACGCCCGAGATGGTGGCGCCCACCATCGCGAAGGCCACGATGGGCCATGGCGCGCGCCTGTTGCCGGTGAAGAAGGTGGCGCTGTCAGAGCCTCGCGAGGCGATGTAGCCTACCGTCATCAGCAGGCCGAAGTAGCATATTATAGTGATTATCACTATCGTGGGTAATGATAGAGTCATGGCGGTGATGTGTAGGGAGATTGGTTGGTGCTGTAATGTTGTTATGTTGTAATCGGGTAGGGGTGAGTTATAATGTTTTTTATTCGGGGTATATAAGATATGGGGCGCGTTGGCGTCTGAACGCCTCCACGTCGGCGGCCCAAGAGGCTTTGATGTCGGCCGCGCTGAGTCCTTGCTCTATCATGGCGCGTATGTCGCCGCGCCCTATCAGCTTCTCAAAGAATGAAGTGAAAAACTTATCGCCCATCGCCAGGTCGCGGTAGGCATCGATGATATACTCCAGGTTTACGCCCTGCGCGATGGCCTCTTCCTCGCTGATGGCGCGTAGGTCTCGGCCATAGCAGGTGTGTCCGAGCTGAGGCGGGTTTTTAGCGCCGTCGGTGCTGCGCGGCGTGAATGAGAAGTCGCGGCCGTGCATCTTAGGGTGTCCATACACCTCAAAGGGGAAGTCGGTGCCTCGGCCGAGGCTCACCGGCGTGGCTTCGAAATAGCACATTGAGGGATATAGGTATATGGCGCGCATGGTGCGCAGATTGGGCGACGGGGCTATTGGCAGGCGATATCGTGTGCGGTGAGTGTATCGCAAGCAGGGTATCACCGTGAGCTTCACCGAGGCGCCGCCATTGAGCCAATGCTCGCCGACAGCCATCTTTGCGAGCTCGCCCAGTGTCATGCCATAGACCACGGGTATGGGGAGACGCCCCACGCCGCTGGCATATTTCATGTCGAGGATGGGCCCATCTACTGTCATGCCGTTGGGGTTAGGTCGGTCGAGGATTATCACCTCCTTGTCGGTGCGTGCGGCGGCGTTCATCACGTCAATCATCGTGCAGTAGTAAGTGTAGAAGCGGAGGCCCACATCTTGGATATCTACCACCACCACATCGATGCCGGCCATGACGGCGTCAGAGGGTCCGCGGCGCTTGCCATCGTATAGCGAGGCTATAGGAATGCCCGTGACATCGTCAACGCTGCTGCTGACGAGCTCGCCGGCATCGGCCTTGCCTCGGAAGCCGTGCTCGGGCGAGAAGATTGTCACCACGTTGATGCCGGCATCAATCATAATGTCGAGCGTATGCCGCTCGCCCACCATGCCCGTGTGGTTGGAGAGAAGAGCTACGCGTTTGCCTTTTAGCAAAGGTATATACACATCGGTGCGCGCCGCAGCTACGACCACTGCGGTGTCGGCGGCGACAGAGTCGGCGGTGTATGCGTCGGTGCTGCCTGATGCCGAGGCAGAGCATCCGGCGGCGCTGATAACAGCAGTCACAGCGATGCAAAGGAGCCTGGCGAGGCTTGTGGAGAGCATTGTTTTCATGGCGATGACGTATTATACTGCAAATATAGTCACAAAACGCCAATAATGGGCCAATAAAATTGCCCAAAAAGGCTAATGAATGTTAATATTCATCGCAGTATTTGCATAATTCGCGCAATAGCCGTAAATTTGCAACGCAAAAGCAAGGGGTATTAGCTCATCCGGCTAGAGCGCGACACTGGCAGTGTCGAGGTGAGCGGTTCGAGTCCGCTATACTCCACCAACTCAAAGGCTGCGTCAATCACCACTGACGCGGCCTTTGTTGTGTTAGTGGCGGAAATGATGCCGAGCTTAGGGATGCGGCTTTCAGCCTGGAGCACTCGGGCGCGGTGGGCGGCGGGGATTGGGGTGAGGATGGTGGGGCAAGGTGTCGTCTTTCAGGCTTTATACGTAGGGGCTGCTATCCGAGGGCTGCGGTCGCCCCCGGCGACCTTGCCCCCGGCTATTGCACAGCGAGCCTTTTAGGCTCGCCGTGGTGACGGCTTTCAGCCTGAAGTTAGCGGCGGCTATTGGGGCGCGCGGCCTTACGGCGCGCGTGGGCGCAGCGGCGGGAGCGGTGGTGGTGGCGGGCGCGGTGGGCGGCGTGGTGGGCGGCGCGGTAGGCGGCGCGGTGGGCGGCGCGGTTGATGCGGGCGCAAAATATTGCGCCCCTACAAGCCATTTATTTGGCGACGCGGCGGACGTGGCGGGCGCGGTTTCGGTGGGGATTTTTGGTTTTGGTTTTGGTTTTGGTTTTGGTTTTGGTTTTAGCGCCGGTGCCTGCCGGTATGTTTTGTTTTAATGGGTTAGTAATCGGGTTGATTGTAGGGGTTAAAGGGTTAATAATAAGGTTAGTACATACCGGCAGGCAGTTGGGTTTATGATAGTGCGGCGCTAAAGCGGCGTGGTGGCGGATGGGCGGAGAGCGAGATTGGGCTAATTGGGGCTATGAGTGTATTTCTTTGATTCGCAGGGGATTGGGGTGATGCGCGTGTGGGCAAGGTGACGTCTTCCAGACTTTTTGCGTAGAGGATGCTATCCGAGGGCTGCGGTCGCCCCCGGCGACCTTGCCCCCGGCTATTGCACAGCGAGCCTTTTAGGCTCGCCGTGGTGACGGCTTTCAGCCTGAAGTTAGCGGCGGCTATTGTGGCGCGCGGCCTTACGGCGCGCGTGGGCGCAGCGGGCGGCGCGGCGGGCGGCGTGTTGGGCGGCGTGTTGGGCGTTGTGGACGCGGTGGCGGCATCGGCGGGCGCGGCGGCGGTTTCTGAGGGGGAGGCGGCGGCATTATCAATGGCGGCATTATCGGTAGCGGTGGTGGTGGCGGCATCGGCGAGCGCGTGCGGCGGCGTGGTGGTAGTCTCGGAGCACTCGGCGGGCGCGGGCGCAGGAGTGGCATTATCGGTGGTGGGCGCAGGCGGCGCAGGCGGCGTGGGGGCGGCTTCGGTGGGCTGGGGCGTGGTGGCGGCGAGGATTTGGGAGCGGTAGGGGTCGGTGAGGGTGATGTGGGCGAGGGTGTCGTCGGCGATGATGTCATATTTGATGTAGCCGAGGTAAGCGGAGATGCAGAGGGCGGTGGCGTAGTAGTCGCGCCATTGGGGCTCGATGGGGA
>JBJEDF010000076.1:0-5230 GCA_051871765.1 Muribaculaceae bacterium | reverse complement strand
AAAGTCGCCAAGCCTCTGAAATATTACGTGGAATAATAGCTGAATTATGGTTTAATACCTTTGCGCCCATATAATCTCAAAAACGCATTTCAAGTATGAAGTTTGTCAATTATTTGTTAGCATCATTAGTATCACTCGCAGCCGTTTCATGCACCAAGCTCTTTGAGGATTAAAAAAAGATGCCGTAGTAACAAAGACCGATGAAGCAAGCGGTATGTTTGTGTTCCGCACGGCCGATGGCCTATACGGAGCTGCTAACGCTGACGGCGAAGTCGTCGTTGAGCCGGAATACCAAGGCATAATACTCGAGCCGCCGTTTATTGCCGCTCACCTCTCTGATAAAGAATTTGAAGATGAGTGTGAAAAGCTGGCTAAGAAAGCCGGCGCCGACAAGGAGCCTGAAGACGCCGAGACACTGCACATGAAAATGAATGGCCGATGGATATCGCTGTGGGGCAAACCGGTAGGCGCTCACAGTGGCATGACAGTGCTCAAAGGCAGCAATAGCGACCCCGACGATGCCACATTTGAGGTAGTCGATGCTAATGGCGAACTAATATATGTAGGCAAATACGACATCGTCAGATCGATTGAAGATGACTCCAACGGAGGCATCTTTATCAAAGTCCTCGAAGGTCAAAAAATGAAAGGCGAGAAACGCAGCTTCAGAATGCGCCCTATGTCGATATTCTTTATTGACAAGCACGGAAAGCTCAACGAAAACCTACCCGACGGATACTCCACTCGCAAAAGCGGATATGACAACAATGTCTATCTTATAAATCCTCAAGGACACGAGGTGTATGACTATTTCTGGCACAACTAATCACGTTTTTATCTCATTACCACTTTTATGAAATCTGCAATTTTTATCGGTGCAGCACTATTGATGCTGACAGCCGGATGCGCCGGCTCTAACGCCTCGGCTGACGCTAACGCAGCAGCGCCGACCGACAGCACCGCTGTCGTGGACTCCGTTGAGGCGGCTGTGCCTGACCTTCTCGTGACGCCTGACCTTACATTGCTCGAAGTCAAAGGCAACGTCAAGGAAATCAAAGGCAAAGAGTCCGGAAACTATGTGTACGGCGGCAGCGCCAAATTTGACACTGAAGGCAAGCTGACTCACTACGGCAACTCCGAGCCTATTGACAAGCTGTCAAATATCAAGCGCGATGACGCCGGGCGCCTGACCGCTTTTCTGGCAAGCGAGTGGACATCGGTGAAATGGGAGGCCGACCGACCCGCTTCTGCGAAATTCGAATACAATGAGATGGCAACCACTGACACCTACAAGTACAACGCTGACGGCCGTTTGATTGAGATTACTCGCAGCTGGCAAGACTTGTGTGAGGAGACCGAGGGATCTGCCGTAGGCACCGTAACGTATCCCGCCGATGCTTTTGATGCAAACGGCAATTGGATCAAACGCATCGTCAAGTATCCCGACCACACCGAGACTCAAGAGCGCGAAATAATATACTATTGACCCGCGCACACACCGGTTTCTGACGGCCACCTCCCGCAGAGGCTTTGCACACCAACACCAATCCCGATGCCGCGCATCACCGCACGCCGAGCATCGGGATTGCCGCATCATGCCCCCACCGCATACCGCTCCGATACCGCGTATCGCAAAGTATTTTTGTCGATTTCCGATTTTTTTGCTATCTTTGTGGGAATAGTCACAAATATAGAGCCTATACACAATAAGATGTCCGACGATACCTTTGATGATACCTTAGATATGCCCGCCGAGGCCTCCTCCGAGGAGGCTTTGCAAGACAATGCCGCCACAGCGCCCACAAATCGGCCTTACACGGCAGCTGCCGATGTGGTTAAGCATCAGCTGCGAGGCATGTTTCAAACCTGGTTTTTAGATTACGCCTCCTACGTGATATTAGAGCGTGCCGTGCCACACATCGACGACGGCCTAAAGCCGGTGCAGCGCCGCATCCTTCACGCTATGAAGACCCTCGATGACGGGCGCTTCAACAAAGTGGCGGGCATCGTCGGCGACACCATGCAATATCACCCTCACGGCGACGCGTCTATCAAAGACGCCCTCGTGCAGCTCGGCCAGAAAAATTTGCTCGTGGAGACGCAAGGTAACTGGGGCAATATCCTCACCGGAGCTTCGGCGGCCGCCGCCCGTTACATCGAGGCGCGCCTCTCCACTTTTGCCCTCGAGACGCTCTACAGCCCTAAAGTCACGGAATATGTGCCAAGCTACGACGGTCGCAAGAAAGAGCCGGTGACCCTACCCTCCAAATTCCCACTGCTCTTAGCTCAAGGCGCCGAAGGCATTGCAGTAGGTCTGTCGTCAAAAATTCTGCCTCATAACTTCAACGAGATTATCGATGCGGCCGTAGCCTATCTGCGCGGCGAAGACTTCGAGCTGCTACCCGACTTCCCTACCGGTGGCCTCATTGACGTGTCGCGCTACAACGATGGCCGCCGCGGCGGTGTGCTCAAGATACGCGCCAAGATTGAGAAGGTTGACAATAAGACACTCGCTATCACCGAGATACCCTTTGGCAAGACTACCGGCACTCTTATTGACTCTATCCTCAAAGCTCTCGAAAAAGGCAAAATCAAGGTGCGCAAGGTCGATGACCTCACAGCCGAAACAGCGCGCGTAGTGGTATCGCTGCAGCCCGGCACCTCGTCAGACAAGACTATCGATGCGCTTTACGCCTTTACCGATTGCGAGGTGAGCATCTCGCCTAACTGCTGCGTGATATTAGACCGCAAACCGGTATTCCTGGGCGTCAGCGATGTCTTGCGATACAATGTCGATACGGCGCGCCATATCTTGCAGAGCGAGCTGGAGATTGACCTCGCCGAGCTGCGTGAGCAATTGCTCTTTGCATCGCTCGAGCGAATATTCATCGAGGAGCGCATCTACAAGGACAAGGAATATGAGGGCGCAAAAAATATCGATGCCGCCATCGAGCATATCGACCGGCGCCTCGACCCCTTCAAACCCTCGCTCACGCGCGAAGTCACCCGCGATGACATCTTGCGCCTGCTGGAGATTAAGATGAAGCGCATACTCCGCTTCTCTGCCGACGAGGCCGATGAGCTGATAGCCCGCCTTAACGACCGCATTGCCGCAACCCTCGACAACCTCGCTCACATCACACAATACACCATCGACTGGTATCTCAAACTCAAAGAGAAGTATGGGGCCGATTATCCCCGCCTCACCACAGTGCGCGGATTTGACAGCATACAGGCATCAACGGTGGCTGAAGCCAACGAGAAGTTATATATCAATCGCGAAGAAGGCTTCATCGGCACCTCGCTCAAGAAAGACGAGTTTGTCTGCAACTGCTCGGCCCTCGACGACGTGATAATTTTCTACAAAGACGGGCGCTATAAAGTGGTGAAAGTGCAGGAAAAGCTGTTTGTCGATAAAAACGTGATATACGTCAATGTGTTCAAACGCAACGACCTGCGCACCATCTACAACGTAATATATCAAAACGGCCGCGGAGGCGTATATTACATGAAACGCTTTGCCGTGACCGGCCTCACGCGCGACAAGGAGTACAACGTCACCCGCGGCATCGCCGGCTCTAAGATATGCTGGTTCTCGGCAAATCCTAATGGAGAAGCGGAGATCGTGCGCGTCACGCTCAAGCCCAAGCGCGGGCTCAAGAAGCTACAATTCGACGTGGATTTCAGCCAGCTCGCCATCAAGGGGCGGCAATCGCAGGGCAACCTCGTGACCAAAAACGATGTGCACCGATTTACGCTCAAAGGCCGCGGAGGCTCCACCCTCGGCGGCAGACCCGTGTGGTTTGACCCCGATGTCCTTCGCCTCAATTACGATGGCCGTGGGCGCCTGCTGGGCGAGTTTGACAGCGGTGACCTGGTGCTTGTAGTGCTCAACAACGGCGAATACTACACCTCGTCATTCGACGTCACCAATCACTACGAGGACAACATCTTGCGCATCGAGAAATTCCGGCCCGAGGCTCAGTGGACTTGCGTGCTCTTTGATGCCGACCAAGGCTTCCCTTACATCAAGCGCTTCATGTTTGAGCCTACAGCGCGCAAGCAACGCTTCATCGGCGACAACGACCGCTCTCGACTCATCATGCTCACCGACACTCGCGGCGCTATGCTGCAAGTCACCTTCGCCGCTCCCGATGATTTCCGCGACCCGCTGATTATTGACGCCGAGGACTTCATCGGCCTCAAGTCGCTCAAAGCTAAAGGCAAGCGCCTCACCACATTCACGTTAGGCGAGATTACCGAGCTTGAGCCTAAGGAAATAGCCGAAGCCCCGGAGACTGATGATACTGAGCCGACGGTGACCGACACCGACCCATCGCTCGAAGACAAATCCGATGACGAGGTGCGCGATGAGCTCACCGGTCAGCAACGCTTATTCTAAGCCACACACCACATGCCATCACTCGCCCGACATATCCAGGCTATTATGGCTGCGGCAATGCTTGCCGCATCGCAAGGCGCTGTAGCCGAAGACTGCTGCGAGCTGCCCGACACCACAGCCACCTCGATAGTGCGACCCGTAGTCTCGGCTTTCACCCTCGGCATTGGCAGCGAGCATCTTTGCGACACATACCTCACGCCGCTGCGCTACTCCGGCTGGTGCGCTCAGTTAGGCTACGAGAGGCTGCAAGCGATGCGCTTCGACCCGGAGAATTGGATTATGCAGCTGGGCGGCACGCTCGCCGCCGGCCGCACCGGCAATCCGGCCGGCAATATGACAATGTGGGAGATCGATTTTGACGCGCGATGGGCTATGATGCGGCGCTTCGCTGTGGCGCCGGGACTGAAGATCGCTGTGGGCGGCGCCACCGGCATCACCTTAGGCGCGCTTTACAACCGCCGCAACGGCAACAACCCCATCTCGGCGCGCGCAGCCTGGACCATCGATGCCTCCATCATGGCCGCTTACAACACACGACTGTGGCGGATACCGCTGACACTGCGTTACCAAGCTTCCATGCCCGCGCTCGGCGCCTTCTTTGCCCCCGACTATGGCGAGCTTTACTACGAGATTTATTTGGGCAATCACAGCGGCCTCGCTCACTGTGCCTGGCCGGGCAACTATTTCAAGCTCACCAATCTTGTGACAGCCGACATTCATTTAGGCAACACGATACTGCGCTTGGGATATTCGGGCATCATCTTCTCTTCTAAAGCCAACGAGATAGTGAGCCGCAAGATATGCCATCAATTCGTGATAGGCGTCTCC
>JBJEDF010000075.1:0-25849 GCA_051871765.1 Muribaculaceae bacterium | reverse complement strand
GATTTTTCTTATTCACCGGGCGTAAAAAAATCTTTTTTTTATGTACCTTTGTAATTACTTACTCCAAACAACCATCAGTCCACATCCTCAACAATTATATCACCATGCCCAGGCGAGCTTTCATAGCACTTATCATCATGCTCTTTGTAATGGCCACGCCCTGCCATGCCGCCACTGACTATGCCACTGCCTTTGACAATATCAGCATCAACAGCTCATCGCACACCGTATATGCCATGCTACATCGGCCCGGCGGCCTCCTATATATAGGCACAGACACCGGGCTTTACACCTACGACGGCTATGTGTGCCGCTCCACCGCCTCGGCTCCCGGAGCGCCCTCGGCGCTCCACATCAACGCTATGGTGCTCGTGGGCTCGGCGATATACACCGGCAGCGACAGCGGCATCAACGCCTACGACACCACCACCGACTCATACCTCGACCTGCCATCAGGCCTGCCGGCCAACGTCAGAGCCATAGCCCCCGAGCCATCTGGCGCGCTGCTGATAGGCTCGTTTACAGGCCTGTATCGCTACGACCCCGTGGTCAAGACACTCACGGCTATAGCCCCCGAGCTGTCGTCGCCGGTGGTCTATGCCATCGCCCACGACGATAGCGGCAACTACTACATCGGCACCTACAACGGGCTCTACCGCCTGCGCGCCGGCGAGAAACACGCTCGCCGGCTGCCCACACCGCCCCGCGCCGCCAACCATTTCTTCGTCAATGCCCTTATCTATGACCGCGCGGCAGCTCAGATGATTATCGGCACCGAAGGCGCCCTCTACCGGCTCGACACCGACGCGCTGACCTACACCGAGATTGCCGCGCTGCGCAGCAACAGCTGCAAAGCCCTGACGCTCGACTCGCACCATCGCCTGTGGGTGGGCACCGACAATGGCCTCTATATGCTCGCCGATGACAGCGCCGAGCCGCTGCACTTCATCCACGACTCACGCCTGGCCTCGTCAATCGCCAACAATGCCGTGTGGAGCCTCTTAGCCACCGACAAAGAGATCATCGCCGGCACCGATGAGGGTCTGAGCATCCTCGCCGGCACCGCCGACTTCCGCTCCACGCCGCTCCACACCCTCACGGGCCGCGGCGACGGCAACCGCATAGAGTGTATACTCCGCGACTCGCAAGGCAACCTATGGCTGGGAGGCTCTAACGGCATCATACGCTGCGACCGCAGCGGCGCCTCGGCGGCGTGGTATATGGTGGACTCGCCGCAGCTGCATATACCCCACAACCGCATACGCGACATCTTCGAGGACTCGCGCAAGCGACTGTGGATAGCGAGCGATGGCGGCGTGCTCCTCTACGACAACACCTCGGGGCGCTTTGAGCCGCGACACATCACTTCGCGCGACGGCAAGCGCAACACCAACTGGGCCTACTGCATCAACGAGGATGCCGACGGCAATCTGCGCATCGCGAGCTATCTCGGGGGCGTGATGCTCGCCAATGCCGACAAGCTGGCGCGCTCGGCCGCCCCATATATCGCCGACGAGGAGTTTTGCACCGACCATAGGCTCTTGCCCAACAACCTCACCTACCGCACCACCACTGATGGCGCCGGCAACTGCTACGCCATACTCTTCCGCTGCGGCGACATCATCAAGCTCGACAGCAAGAGCCACACCTCGGCGGTGATACCCTTCGAGAGCATCGTAGGCTCTACACCCTCACACATCATAGGCGACCCGCACGGCGCCGGGGTGTGGGTGGCTCACACCGGCGGTGTAGCCCACCTCGCCGCCGACGGCACCGTCATTGCGCGCGCAACGCTGCCCACCGCCGCCTCCACCGCCGCAGTCACGGCGATGGCGCTCATCGCCACCGACATCTACATCGCCGCCGACAATGGCCTCTGGCGCCTACCCACCACCGCCAAGACCCCAACGCCGCTGCTGCTCGACACCCCGGCAGCGCCATTCTCGTGCATCTACTACGATGCTGACACCCGACGCATCATGCTCGGCGGCGTGGATTATATAGCCGATATCAGCCCCGACACGCCGCCGCTGATGCAAAAGCCGCCATCGCTGAGCATCACCGACATAGAGGTCAACGGCAACAAATACCACGCCGAGCAATGCGCCTTGCGCTGCGTCACGCGCCTCGACCTGAGCCACGACCAGGGCAACGTGGCTATCAGATTTTCAGCGCTCGACGCTCTCGCGGCGCCACGCATACGCTACGAATATATGCTCGAGGGGCTGAGCGCTGACTGGCACCTCGTGGACCAAGGCTCCAACCGCATTGCCTTCGCCAACCTGCGCCCGGGGCTCTACACCCTCAAAATAAGGCCGCTGGGCACCGATACCCCTGACTTCGTGACCACGCTCGTCACCATACACATAGCTCAGCCGTGGTTCTGGTCGTGGTGGGCCAAGACGCTCTACGCGCTCATAGCTGCCGCCGCGCTGCTGTATGTGCTGCACCGCCTGCGCCTGCGCCGCAGAGCCGCAATAGAGCGCATAGAGCGCGACACAGCCATGGAGAGTGTGCGCCGACGCATCGACTTCATGACCAACATATCCCACGAATTTAAGACGCCGCTATCGCTCATTATAGGCCCTCTCAGCCACATCATCAACAGCAAGACGCCGGGCAAGACACGCACCGAGCTTGAGGGCATTTACTCGCAGGCGCTCGCCCTCAACGGCTTGGTGCAGCGCGCCCTGGAGTCAGGGCGCATGGCCGATGACGGCGGCGACGACACTCTCATCGTGTCAGACATCGACATTGTGGAGCTTGCTCGCGGCATCGTCGAGAACTACCGCGAGGCATTCGCCGGCAAGAATTTTGTCTTCGCCAACGAGGCCGGCGCACCACGCCTCAGACTCGACGTGATGAAAATAGAGTCGGTGCTAAACAACCTCCTCTCCAACGCCTGCAAATACAGCTCTGACAACGCCACAATAGCGCTCTCGATAGAACGTATCGCCGCAACGCTGCGCATCACCGTCTCTGACGATGGCGTGGGCATCCCCACCTCCGAGCTCAATATGGTGTTTCAGCGTCTGTACCAGTCGTCGCGCACCATCGACGATGGCAAAGGCTCAGGCATAGGTCTCTTCCTCGTCAAAAAATATGTGGAGCTTCACGGCGGCGCTATCATCGCCGACAACAACAGCGCCGGCGGCGCCCGATTTACCATCACGCTGCCCATCAACAGCAGCAGTGAGGCCGACGCTGACACCGATGCCTCCACCACCGGCGCAGCCACCCGGGCAGCATCAACGCCCGACGCCAAAGTGCTCATCGTAGATGACAACCGCGACCTGCGGCGCTTCATCTCCGGGCTCCTGGCCGACAGCTACGAGTGCTACTACGCCGCCAACGGGCGCGCCGGCCTCGCCGTGCTCGGTGGCGTCACGCCCGACATCATCATCGCCGACATCATGATGCCGGTGATGAACGGCCTGGAGATGGCGCGCCGCATACGCTCTAACCCGCGTTTCTCACAAGTGCCTATCATACTGCTCAGCGCCAAGGACGACGCCGCCACACGCGCCGAGGTGGCCGCTGCCGGCGTCACTGTGTTTATCCCCAAGCCCTTCGAGCCGCAGTACCTCATCACGCAGATGCGCAACCTCATGGCCAACGCCTCCAACATACGCGCCGGCGCCCGCCGCGAGCTTATTGCCGACCCCGCAGGCAAAGACACGCCGCAGGCGCCCGACGAGCTGATGCTCGCCAAGATCGCCGAAGTCATCGAGGCCAATATCGGCAACGCTGACTTCAGCGTGGCCGTGCTCGCCGACAGCGTAGGCCTTCAGACCAAGGCGCTGTACCGCCTCATCAAGAAATACCTCGGCGTGACACCCGTTGACTACATACGCAATATGCGGCTCAAGAGAGCTGCCACGCTGCTGAGCGACAACAAATTTACCATCGCCGAGGTGATGTATCTCGTAGGCTTCAGCTCAGCCTCATACTTCTCAAAATGCTTCAGCGCCCGCTACGGCGACACCCCGCGCCAGTATCGCGAAAAGCGCCACGCCGACCTCTCGCCCAACTGACCCCGCGGCTATCATAGACCGATGAGTCCTATCGGCCTTAGATAGACTGATTGAGCATAAAGCATCAAGGCCGCTATCCACGGAGGATAGCGGCCTTGACTGATGATTGATGTGAAGCGCCTTAGGTCAGGCGCGTGGATTTACTGCTTCTCGAGGGTGATGCTGTAAGGCAGAGTGCCGAGGTTGAGGGTCACCTTGTATGTGCCGCCTTCCTCTACGAGCATATCGCTGCCGCCAAAGGTCAGGCAGTCAAAGCTACCGCCGAGGTTGACATCCCATGCATCGTTAGCGCGGACTTTGAACTTGTCGCCGGCTGCGAAGTCAACGGTAGCGGTCCAAGTCTTGTAGTCAGACGAGTGAGAGAGCTCAACCTTGCCGGCTTCGCCCCACTCGTTGAGAGTGCCAACGATAGCGAGGTCGCTAATAGCCACTACCGAATATTTCATGGCTGCCATATCAACGCTCACGAAGTAGAAGCCGGTCTTGCCGGTGACGATTTCAGCGCCGCCCTGAGCGATGGTGCCTTCGTCAGCGCCGAGGCCGAAGATGTTGGCACTGCCGTAGTCATAGCTGTCAGCAATGTTGAACTTGCTGCCGAGGCGTGCAAGGCCGCTGTAGTTGATGCCATCGGTTGAGAAGACACGACCTGTAGCATCAGAGATGCTTGAGCTGCCCGGCAAGTAGAGGAGCTTGAACAGGGGCACAAACTCGTAGGTCTGGCTCTCCATATTCACGGTGAAGGTGAAGACACCGGGGGTGGTGAGGCTACCGGTAGCGGGAGTGTAGGTCACATCGCCATCGGCGCTGACTTCCTGACCGCGGAGCACACCGGCGAGCAGGCTCTCCTCGCCTTCGGGAGTACCGAATACGGCATCCTTGACAGCGGGGAACGAGGTGATCAGCGTGCCGGCAGCGTCATAAACAGAAGCGGGGATGATGCGCCAGCTCCAGCCGGCAGAGGTCTCCTTGATGGTGAAGTCGTGAGTATAGGTGAAGATGGGGTCTTCATCTACGGTGAGGTCAGAGTGGTTGAGAGCGATACAGTTGTTCTTACGCTGATCCACGAGGATGTAGTAAGCGTTCTCCAGCTCTATGCCAAGGTCGAGAGGTGTAATCTTGGTGCTGCCTTCGAGGTAGATAGCGCCATAGCGCACCACGCTGAGGTCTTTGACAGCATAAACATTAGCTTTGAAGAAAGCCTCTTTAGCCTTGGCGCTCTTGCCGAGCACATTGACGTAAGCGGCCTCGAGGTCAGCCACTGTGATGGTGAGGGTGCTGTCTTCAGCAACCGTCACGGGCACTTCAGCAGCGCGGCTGAACTCGGCATCCTTGCCTAAGAGGTACTCAAATTTGAGCTCATAGCCGGCGGGCATATTCTTACACTCGGTGATTTTACCGATAACGATGCTTTCGGTTTGGGCAGCAGTGAGGGCGGGGATGTCATAAGCATCAGCGAGACGGTTCTCGATGACGAGGTTCTCAGCCGTCATTGTGGCCTCCTGAGGATTTTTTTGGGGCACGCCTTGTGATGTCTCGTCAGCGCAAGAGGTGACACCCAGCACGAGGGCTCCCAGGAGCAATAAGCCTATTTTTTTCATATTGATATAATTCTTTAATAATTAGACTTTTGATAGGGATAGGTCACTATTATTCGCTGGTGATAGTCAGCGTAGCGGGCTCTTCAGCGAAGTTGACAACCATATTCATGACGCCACCGGGCCAGTTGGGGAATTTGAAAGAGTCTTTGGTGTGACGCAGTGACGACTGGAATGTACCGCCGGCGTAGTCATACTCTACGGGAGTATCGCCATCAGGGCCGTCGGGCGAGCCCCATGAGTCAGTCTCCCAACCGGTGAGCTTGGTGTAGAAGCGGAAGAGTGCTTCGTCGCCACCGGCGTTGATGTTGAATGAGCCGTAGTAGATTTGCTCGTCGATGACTTGCTCTACGAGAGCCCACTCGTCATAGTGAGCGGCGTTGGACTCTTCCGGGCCGAGCCAGCCTTCGGGCTTGCCGACGAGGAAGATCTTGTTGGGCTGACGCACGGCGGCATAAGCGAGCACATGGTCGAGTTTGATGTAGTTAGACCACACGAGGCTGCCTTCGATCTGGGGCACGTAGCCGCAGACGCGGATGTAGAGCGTGCGCTCGTCGTCGGGAGTCCAGTCTCTGATGTCAGAGATACCACGCAGCGACGACATACCCTCGGCGATGTCCTTCATAGGCACATCGGCGTTGCAGGTGACGAAGGTGGTGGGGAGGGTATAAACCTTGGCTGAGGGAGTGCCATCATCGTTGTAGGGGAAGTTTGCGTCAAACGAAATTTCCATGCTGTAGATAGCAGCGGCAGCAAAGCCCCAGTCGGGTTGCGACCAGGTGATGTTGATAGTGCCGCCTTCGTAGAGCTCAAAGTACTCTCCGGCGAGGGCAGGCGTGTTGAGCTGAATGCCCTCGTAAGCCTGGCGGTACTTAGGCTCGGTGTTTTGCTTACAGCTCGACATACCGAGCACGGCAACACCGACCGCTAAAAGAAAAGCTATTTTTTTCATTGTTAGAAATACTCTTTATTGGCGTTATACGGAGAGTTGATTAGTAGCCCGTGTTTTGGTTATACTTCGAGAAGGAGATAACCTTTGACGGGATGGGGAAGAGGTTGTAACGCTCAGAGGTGGCAGCACCGGTCTGCACGCCGCCCTTCCAGTTCCAGATGTAAGCACTGCCGGCATACTTGCCGTGACGCACGAGAGCGGTGCGGCGGTCGTTTTCGCCGTAGAGCTCGCGGTCGCGCTCAGCGAGGATATTAGCAGCGGTGAGCTTGGCAGCATCCCAAGCCTCGACACCGGCACGGCCACGCACATAGTTGACATAGCGGAGAGCGTCAGAAGCGCTGCCAACACCGCCGAGGATGTGAGCCTCAGCAGCGGAGAGGTAGATTTCGGCGAGACGGATCACAGTCCAGTCGGCATCGGCAAAGGCGTTGCCCTGGCCGTCGGGCGAGTTAGCGAGGTCAATCTGGCCATCTACGGTGTAAGCATAGTTGGTGTATTTGAGCGGAGCGTAGCCCTGACCGTAGCCGGCGTTACCCATGATGGTGTTGTTGTCGATCACGAAACCGTCTTTAGAGGTCTTCCAGATAGCAGCGCGCAGGTCGGGGGTGAGACCATTCTTGTCAAAGCCGAAGAGCTCAGAGAGCTGCTGACGAGCCACCATACAAGTCCACTGGGCATTGAGGTTGCAGTCGGTGATTGACGAGATGCCATCGTAAGAGCCGCAAGAAGCAGCGATGTAGAAGGTAGAGCCGCCGTATGACTGCATAGACTTGCCATCTTGAGGCAGCGACCATATCAGCTCGTTGACGCGACCGCCGCCGGCTGCATACTGGTCGTTGTTGGCGCCAAAGAGAGCGAGGTAGCTCTCGGCGAGGCCTGAGCCTGCATAGCCGCCGTGGTGGTTAGCGATAATCTTCTGGCAGATGTTCCAGCACTTGTCGTACATCGGGGTGCCGGTCCAGGTGGCAGCGTTGAGATAGAACTTGGCGAGGAGCGCATCGCAAGCCTCTTTGCCAACATAACCGTAAGCGGGAGTGGCATAGCTCTCACCATACTCGGCAGAGACAGCCTCGAGGCCGGCAACGACGGTATTGAAGAGCTCGGTGCGCTGCATCTGGCGAGGCTCGGTGCCGGCGAGGTCGTTCTCGTCAACATAACCGGCACTGCCAAAGCAGTCGATAGCATAGAAGAAAGCGAGGCCGCGCACGATCTTAGCCTGGCGGATATACTCGGCGATGCGAGCGGGGTCAGCACCCTCAAAGGCGCCGCCCTGAGCGGTCTGGATAAACTGGTTGCAGACAGCCACCACCTCGTAGATACGCGAGTAAGCGGCATACATCACCTCGTTGTCAGGGGCAAAGTTCATGGTCACCAGCTCATAATAGCCGGCGTCGTTGAACTGCAGCCATGAATAGTTGTCAGTGGTGATTTCGTTGAGGTTGAAGATGGTGCGGGTGAACGTACCGGCACCGGCGTCACCGAAACCGAGAGCCGAAGAGCCGGCGCCACCGTTACCGGCGGTAGCCATCACCTGATAGAGCTGAGCAGCGCAGCGCTCGAGATAGCCTTCGGGGTCGTCGGAGAACGATTCAGAAGTCAGCTCGTTGGGGTTTTTCACGGGCACATCGAGGTCGCCAACGCACGAGGTAGAGCACATAGCGGAGGCTATGCCGACGGCAATGAAAAATTTATTTAAAGTTTTCATATCTATATATTCTTTTTTCGATTACCGGTAATTAGAAAGTAGCCACGAGGCCGAGCGATACAGTCATAGGACGTGGGTAAGCGTTGTTATCGACACCGCCGGCGATTTCGGGGTCAAGACCTTTGTATTTGGTGATTACGAAGGGGTTTTGGACGGCAGCGAAGAGGCGCAGGCGCAGTTTCTCCTTGAGGAGGTTCTCCCAGGTGTAGCCGAGGGTGATGTTGTCGCAGCGCACAAAGCCGGCGTTCTCGAGGAAGTAGTCGCTGCGCACGAGGTTGGTGACAGCGGTACCATCGTTGAAGTAGTAGTCGCTCACGAGGATATTGTTGAGGATGTTGCCTTGACCCTCGATGTTGTAGATATTGGTGTTGCGGGCACGCATACCATTATATACATAGTTGCCGATGCTGGCGCGGAGAGTGAAGCCGAGATCCCAGTGTTTCCATGAGAAGTTGTTGGTCCAGGTCATGGTCACCTTCGGGTCGCGAGAGTGCTTGATCACGAGGTCGTTAGAGTCGATGGTGCCATCGCCGTTTTGGTCAACATAGCAGTTGGGCACGGGGTAGCCGTCAGCGTCATAAACCTGCTCGAGGACGCGGAACGAACCGGCGGGGTATCCCACCTTGTGCACACCGATAGCGCCGGCGTTCTCAGAAGCGGGGTTGCCCATAGCGTCGAGGGTGAATGACTCATCTTCCTCAGCCGAACCGGTGAGGGCGGTAATCTCGTTATTGTTCCAAGCGACGTTGAAACCGGTGCTCCACACAAAGTCATTTGTAACGATGGGCTTAGCGCTGATGTTGAGCTCGAGACCGATGTTCCGGAGGTCACCGATATTGCGTGTCATAGCGTTGGTGGTGGTCATACCTGCGGGGATGGGCACGTAAGCGAGGAGGTCCTTGGTCTTACGCAGATACCACTCGAGGCTTGCGGTGATGCGGTTGTTGAGCCAGCCGGCATCGATACCGACGTTCCATGTGGTGGTTTCCTCCCACTTGGTGTTGGCGTCGTAAGCGTTGGGGAAGAGGGGGTTGATCCACTCGCCGGTGGTGGCAGAGGGATAGTAAACCGAAGGCTGAGAGATAGAGTACTTAGCCACGTAGGTGTTGTACGAGCCTATATCCTGCTGACCGGTGACACCCCAACCCAGACGGAGCTTGAATTCGCTCCACTTGTCGGCGTATTTCTCGAAGAAGGCCATATTGTTGATCTTCCAGCCGAGAGCCACAGCGGGGAAGAGGCCCCAGCGTGTTTCTTTAGCGAAACGAGAGGTACCGTCGTCACGGAGAGTGAATGTCAAGAGGTAGGTGTCGTCGAAGATGTAGTTCAAACGGCCGAAGAATGATACGAGGTTGTATTGGTTGCCGTCAACGCCCACATAGGTGCGCTGCTCGTCGGTGTCACCGTAAGCATAGCCGATGTTGGCATCAGAAGCGGGGTCTTCAACCATATTCCAGGCGTTGGTAGCAGCATCGTAAGTCGAGGTGTAACCGCGGGTGTTGATGCGGGTCTGATAGCGACGGTGCCAGTCATTGCGCTGCCAAGAGTAGCCGACCATTACATCTACGTTAGACTTAATTGCAGCAAACTCCTTCTTGTAGTTGGCATAGAAGTCGAGGAGGGTGTTGCGCGAGAGCTGGTAGTTGTAGTAGTGCTGACCTGCGCCGTTGTTGTAGTTGCTCTTCCATGATTGGGGCGAGTTTTGAGCGAGGTACTCGTTGGTCTCACCCTTGACTACGTCGTAACCGAGGTTGAGGTTGAGGTGGAGCTCGGGGAGGAAGTGGAGAGCGTAGTCAATCTGGAGGTTGCCGTTAGATGTGAGCATCTTGTTTTGGCTGTCGCGGCACTCGAGGATAGCCAGCGGGTTGTACGAGCCGTTGGTCTCGAGGTTGCCATCGTTGTTGATGAGCGAGGTGTAACCGCCGAAGGGCACCAATCCGTTGTTGGCGATATTGGTGTAGTCGGTCATCACGGGCAGTGTGGGGTTGAAAGTCAGAGCAGCACCCACAGCGCCGGTGTCGGCGTTTTTGTCGCGCATGTAAGAGCCTTTGACGTTTGCGCTAACTTGGAGCTTGCCGTCAAAGAAGCGAGGAGTGAGGTTGAAGCCCACGGTGGTGCGCTGCATCGAAGACGTCTTGAGGATACCGTTGTTGTCGGTGTAAGAAACGCTGACGCGATAGGGGAGGAAGCCTACAGTGCCGCCCACGCTCAGGTTATAGTCCTGAGAGAAAGATGTGCGGTAGATTTGGTCCTGCCAGTCGGTGTTGGCGTCGCCGAGGAGTGTAGCGGCATGCTCAGAGCAGTTCTCGTTAACCATGGCGCGGAAGGCATCGCCGTCAAGCACATCCCATCGGCGAGAGGCGGTGTTCATGTGCCAGTTGGCAGAGAAGTTGATCTGGGGGCGACCTGACTGACCTTTCTTGGTGGTGATGATGATGACACCATTGGAAGCGCGGCTACCATAGATAGCGGTAGCAGAAGCGTCTTTGAGGATGGTGAGGCTCTCGATGTTGTCAGGAGCGACCATGGTGAGCGCGTTGGCAGAGCCGTAGCTACCCGACATGGGCACACCGTCGATCACCACGAGGGGGTCATTGTTAGCGTTGAGCGAGGCACCACCACGGATGCGGATCTGAGCGCCGGCCGAGGGGTTACCACCATCGGTAGTAACGACGACACCGGGGCTTGCGCCTACGAGGAGGTCGTTGGCCGACGTTGCGAGGCCGGCTTCGATATCATCGGGCTTGATGACGGCGACAGAGCCGGTAGCATCTTTTTTCTTGACAGTACCGTAACCTACGGCTACCACTTCCTGGAGGGCTACGGCGCCGGTAGAGAAGTGCACGTCAATGTTGGTGCGGCCCTCGACAGCTACCGTCTGCGAGTCACATCCAACGAAAGAGAATACCAAAGTGGCATCGGGCGCTACTTCGATAGTATAGCGACCGTCGATGTCAGTGACCACGCCCACGTTAGTGAGGCCTTGGACAGAGACGCTCGCGCCAATACACTCAAGTCCGTCGGGCTCATATACCGTACCGGACACGGTGATTTTTTGCGCTAAAGCCGGGAAGGCGAGACCCAATAGCATTGCTATGGCAAGCCACGCTTTCCGATTCATTTGTAAACAAATGTTCTTCATGCAAGAGGTTTTTAAGTTGAACAGTTAATATTTATAATCTCTATTATTTACTAATCACAAGAGCAGCCAATAATGGCATTGTCAACTATCGGCCGGGCTCCGCGCCCGGCTCACAGCCTACCTAAATGCATGAAATACAACGATTTGAGTGGATTTAGAATAGTTTCCATGCATTGATTCAAGGTGTATTGACCATACCACACGTGGTTTGCAGCTACAAATTAAGCCATTTTTTTTCACATTTAAGTATATTTCACAGCTAAATCTCAGCAAAAAGTGAAGATTTAACGCATTTAACTTAAATGCGCCGCCTGATTAACATTTCCACACTTGGCTTAGTAGTTCTGAAGGATGAAAGGCAGCGGAGCCTTCATCACCACCGGCATGGAGGCGGCATTGGCCACCACGCTGTCAAGGGCAAGGCGCGCCTGCGGCAGGGTGTCGTAGCTGTCGAGCACGATGAAGTAGTATGGCTCGGCGGTGTGCACCACAAAGGTGCGCGCATAGCCGGCCTCCACGAGCCTGTCGCGCAGCGAGCGGGCGTTGAAGAGCTGCTTAAACTGCCCCACCACCACGCTGTATTTACGCAAGTCGGCCGTAGAGCCGCCTTGCGGGGCATCGGTGACGGCGACAGCCTGCACCTTGACATCAATGGTGTCGCCGGCGCATACGAGTGTCTGGTCGCGCAGCTGGCGGCGGTATTTGCCATAGATTGTGGATTCGTAGCCGGGCACCGAGTCGCGGCCGGCGAGCGCCTTCTCGTAGGCTGCGCGATAATTGGCCTCGGTGGTCTTGCACGCCGTGACAGCCACCGCAGCGAGCAGCAGCAGGGCGAGGGCGCGCATTGATGAGTGACGTTTCATTTTATATGGTGATAACGGTAACACATTATTAATATATAGCGTATAGCGTGTCGCTGAGAGCCGCTCATAGCGCCACCTTGCCCAGCTCTATGACCTCGAGGTCGCGCATCCGGCCGGCATCGACGACGAGGCGCAGCAGGGTGCGCTCGCGCTGCCAGCCGTGGTGGCCGGCGGCGCCGGGGTTGACGTGGAGCAGCTGCAGCTCGCGGTCATACATCACCTTGAGGATGTGGCTGTGGCCGCAAACCATCAGCTGCGGGCGCGCCTCGATGAGCATACGCCTGACGCCCGGCGCATATCGGCCGGGATAGCCGCCGATGTGAGTCATAAACACCTTCACACCCTCCACCTCAAAGGTGAGTATCTCGGGACAGCAGCGGCGCACGGGCCCGCCATCAATATTGCCACTGACGGCACGCACGGCGGGGCCTATGCCCTGCAGGCGGCGCAGCGTGTCAATGTCGCCGATGTCGCCGGCGTGCCATATCTCGTGGCAATCGGCGAAATGCAGGGCAAAGCGGTCGTCCCAGCACGAGTGCGTGTCAGAGAGGATACCGATGCGCTTCATATTTCAACAGGCGCGGAGCACGGGGCTTACAGCTTGAGTTTCTTGGCAATGTCGGCCGGCACGGCAGCTTTGTTGACGTAGATATCAAGTGTCTTGGCTTGGAAGTAAGGCATCGACACGTAGAAGAAGCCGCGGTACACCTGATTGGTGTCCCATGAATTCTTGACCTTGTAGTATCGGTTGCCCTTCTGGTCGGTGGCGGTGCCTACGATGACCATGCCGTGGTCATCAGTGGTCTCTTGGCTGTCAAACATCTGCTGACGCAGCTCCTGAGTGATGACCATCTCCTCAACGGGAGCTTTGAAGTCATAACGCTTGTCGAGGCGCTCTTTGTCAGAGAGGGTGACCCATCGGGAGAGCTCGGTGCCGGTCATATCGGCCTCGCCCTTGTCGGCAGGCATCAGCGCCACGCCATCGCGCCACTTGAAGCCGCCTTCGCTGACATCGGCAGCCCACGCCACGGTGTAGCCCTTGGCGAGAGCATTATCGACGATGGCCTGCATCTCGTCGAGCTTGACATTGTAGTATTTGGCATACAACCAGTTGTCAGGCACTTCGAGCATAAAGGGCTGATAGAACGGGTGGTGTGTGAACGAGGTCACAGCCACATAGTCGTCAAAATTGAGGGGCAGCGACTTGACAAACGATTGCGGGGTGTAGGCCTTGCCGCAGAAGGTAAACTGCTCAGGCTCGGCTCCGAGATAGGTGTCGAGCACAGCGTCAAAGCCCTTGCGCCACACGGGGGTAATCTTCTTATTGGGGTTTTTGACCACGGCATCGACATATCCGCGGAGGATGGCATCAAGCTCGCCGTGCACGTGCTTGGGCTCGCCGTATTGCAACCCCGAATAAGCCTCCTCGGGGGCGGCGCCATAGCGCTGCATCACATAGGCCACATCGAGCACCGAGCCGCCGGCGGCAAAATTAGCCTGGCCATACATACGCACAAAGAGGTCGGCCTTGTCGCTGTAACAGTGACGCACGGTGTACATCTCTGACAAGTCGAGGGTGTCGCCGGTGATGCGCAGCAGCTCATCTTCAAAGAAAGAAGTGCCGGCAAAGCTCCAGCATGTGCCTGACTTATTCTGGTCCTTGACCGAAGTGGTGGGCACAGAGATTACATCGGTAAAGACGAAGGCGGTGTCTGTCGCCACACTATCGGCGGGGACAGCAGCTGCAGCCGACATGGCGGCGCCGGCGAGCAGCAGTGATAGTATTTGTTTCATATCTTACTAAATCGTTATTGATATGCAAAGATAAAAAAATTAGCTCAAATATCGCGCATCGCGGCCAAAATTAAAGGTTTTTCCCGCAACCTACAAATAAGCTAATCGAAAAAACCGTAGCTATCTACAGCTTTTCCGATTAGCATAACTACGACCGGGCACAATCGACTATGAAATGCGTCGCGGCCTCACTCTGACTTAAAGTCTATGATGTGGTGAGCATCGGCTGATCCCAGGCACGTGTCGGCGGCAAAGGGTGTCGATGACGTTGACACATAGAGCGCCTTGCGCGCGGCTGAATAGTAGCGGAATATGATGTCCTCATCGTTGGTGATGCTGCCATAAATGGTGACATGGAAGGTGACGGAGCCACGGCTGTCCTGCGTCACGGTGGCCAGACCGCGGCAGTCGTCGCCGACAAAGGCTCCGAGCATATCATCGACAGAGGCATAGGGCGCCAAATCATCGGGCAGCGCCGCGTAAGCCTCCATGCGCAGCGGGTGGTGGCTCTGATGGTCGATGGGCAGCACTGTGGGCTGCTGCAGCGAGCCTGTCACCGCCGAGGCGGCGAAGGTGAGGCTCTGCGGCACCTCGAAGACAAATTGGCACCGGCTGTTGTAGTATCGCAGGTCGAGAGGCGTGCCATCGGCAATGGCGCCATAGGCCACCAGCTTATACACCGGCGCGGCGGCATCTACGACTTCGGCGACACCGACACACGTCTCGCCGTCAAAAGCAGCGAGCATATCGGCGGCGGCAGTGGCGTAGGGCTGCAGGGCGCTGTCGAGGGTGAAGTAGGCCGTCATACTGCCCTGCGGCGTCAGCGTCAGCAGCATGGGCTCGTCAGCCGAGCCTATGGGGTCGCCGGTGATGGTGAATGTCTCGTCAGCCACATAGGTGCCGGCCGTGGCGGCGCTGTAATATCTCAGCGACAAGCGCTCAGAGGCATCGGCGGCGAGCAGTGTCAGGCAATATGTGGCGTTGGCGGCATCGGCCCAATGGAGCACACTGCGGCACTCCTCGCCCACAAAGGCGGCTATCTGATCGCCGGCAGAGGGCGTGAAGGGCAGCGCCGAGCCATCGAGGCGCAGATAAGCCGTGGCGGTGACGGGGTAGCGACCGGAGCGAGCGAAGTCGGGGCACACAGGCTCGTCAGCGGTGCCATACACGTCATTGATGACGAAGGGGGCGGCGTCGGCTGTAAAGATGCGAGTGAGGGCGCTGCTGTAATAGCGCAGCTGCACGGCGCCGGTCTCCTCGCTCGCAGCCTTAATCTGTATGAAGTAGAGCGTGCGGTCGCCGGCGGTGACCTTCTGCGCCACGCCGCGGCAGTCATCGCCGATGAATGCGGCCATCTCATCGCCGTCGCCGGCAAAAGCCTCGAGGAGCATAGGCAGGGTGACCACCGCCGTCATGCTCGCCGGATAGAGCGAGTGGTCAGGGGCCTGCCACTGCGGCGCGGCATCATCGCCGGCGAGGGCTGCCACCCACTGCGGCGCCTCGCCATAGGCGGGTGCGGGAGCTTGCCACTGCGGCGCGGCGGTGACGGCGTGCTGCTCGTCGGCCACCGTCCACTCCGGGCGAGGCTGCTGAGGCAGCGGCTCATCATTGTTGTTGTCGTCGGAGCACTGCACCTGCGCCGCAGCGGCGGCTACGAGTAGTGCTATCTTGTAGTATCGCATAAAATGACGTTTCATGACTCGATATACTATGGGGAGTGTTACTTCTTGATTACTTTGATGTGACGCGGCTCGGCATCGGTGGCAATGATGCTGACGATATACACGCCGGCGGGAGTGCCCAAGGGCACCGACCACAGCACATCTACGGCGCCGTCGGCATCGCAGCAGTCGTGCCATGCCGCCACGATGGTGCCTGACACGGTCGATACTCTCACCGTGGCTTGCGCCCCGGCGGTGAGCATAGCTCTGATATGCAAGGCCTCGGTGAATGGCGAGGGATATACCCAGGCGGCGGTGGCATCATCACCGAAATGTATGACTAAAGGCTCGCTGATAGTGCCTATATTGGCGTGGGCCGCGTAGGTGACGGTGGCGGTAGCGGTAGCCATCGGAGCGCCGTCGCGCTCGATGACGAGGTCAACGGGGCGCGTCTCATCGCCGCTGATAGTCAGCAACAGCAGCTCGCGGCCGTCGGGGAGCAGCGAGGCCTGCGCCCTGCCGCGCAGCTCACCGCCGACGTATGCGGCAAGCACATCGCCCTCAGCAAGGTCTATGCCCTCGACGGCCACCACGGCGGTCATATTTGACTCATAGCGGCGCACGGCATCAGGCGCGGGGAGAGCCGAGGCATCTTTAGCCTTGACTCGGCGGCCCACTGATGATGCTGCGGGATAAGTCAGCATGGCATCGTCAGCGGCTTGGCGTTGCAGCATATAGCCCTTGCCGCTCTCCATATAAGAGAGGCTGCCTATCCAGCCCATGTTGTCGGCATACATGGCCATCTGGGTCTGCGACTTGATGATGTCGCCCTCAGCGGCGTCATACCCGGCGAGAGCCTCCTTGAGGGTGAGGTTGCACTCCGGCAGATAGGAGATATAGCTCCAACGCGGTGTGCCGTCGGCACGCGTGCCCAAGATGGTCAGCGGCATATCCATAGGCTCGACGGGGGTGCCTGTAAGCTCGAGGGTCATATCCAGCGGGCTGTGGACCAGATACATCTCATCGTTGAGTATGGCTTTGAGCGAGCCGAGCCAGCAGGCTCCCGCCACGCTGTAGTTGGCAAAGGTGCCGGATTTCTCGCTCTTGATTTGGTCGTCAGACTGCCAGGGATAGGGAGCCAGGAGCACGTCGAGGTCGCTGAATTTGGAGTTGGAGATGGCAAACGACACCCAATTCCAGCCGCGCTCCAGCGGTATCGACTGCACGCGCGTGTCGCAGGTAGAGAATACCACAGGCTGCGCGGGGCTGCCGATGACGGCATCGTTGGCAAAGGCGATGTCGCGGTCAGGCTCGGCGATATATGTGGCGCCGGTGCCGGCATCCCAGATGCGGAACTCCAGGTTGCTCGACTTCACGCTGTTGGAGTAAATGGTGAGCATGACATAGTACATATCCACTTCGCTGTAATACTCGTTGGAGGCGACGCCTACACATCTGTCGCAGTCAAAGGCGGCTATCATATCGTCGGGGTCAGACGAGAAGACATTGTCAATCTTGAGCTTACCAAACACCGACATATTATACTTAAACTGCGAGGGGTCAACAGCCCACTGCGGCTTATCGCCCTGCACCTTGACGGTGATGGGCAGGGCCTCGACCACGTTGTTGTCGCTGCGGAGATACACCACTTCATCGTAGGTGCCTATGTTGAGGCTCGGGTCGATGGTAAAGACCACATCGACGTATGACGCCGGGGCTATGGTGCCGCTCGCCGGCTCTACGCCGAGCCATGCCGGCATATTCTCTATGGTGTAGTACTGGAGAGCTCCGCCGCCGTTGGTGGCTCGCACGGTGAACTGACAATCCTCGTTGAGCTTCTTGGTGATGGTGAGCTGCGACTCAGCCCATTTGAGCTGGTTGCGGTCAATATAAGCGCTCCAGGTGATGGGGCTTAAAATCTCGTTGCCGTTGAGGTCGCGCACGCCATCTACGGTGAAGGTGACGGTGGTCTTCTCGATGCGGTCGTATGGCTCTTGCAGGTTGATAATCAGCGCGTCGTCGTTGACCACGAAGTCATAGAGCAACTTGCTGACGGCATCTTTAGCCTTGATAGGCGCTGATGTGTCAGTCTCCACCATGCCGCCGACGGCCTCAGCCACCACCGGCTCAAGGGTGTCGTCGTCAGGCACCTTGGCATCGACGAGAGAGAAGCCTAACTCCTGCACGCCTTGCCACTCGCTGTAGGCCTCAAAGGGATAGTAAGCCATCAGACCCTTTTCCGTGCCGTCGAGCTTGGCGCCGTTGGCAGCAGCCACGAGGGCCTCGCTCTTATACAAATTCCAGAGGCGGAAGTCATCGATGATGCCATGGAAATAGTTATCTACGGTCTCCTGCTGCTGATTGTCGGGGTTGAGCCAGCGGCGTGCGCCCAGATATATGTGGTCAGAAGCAATGCCGCCGATGTCGCTTGCCTCAAAGTAGGTATTGAGCACGCCGTCGGTGTAGATGTTGCCACGGCCGGTGGTGCGGTTGACGGCGACAGCCACATGGTGCCAGTCGTTGTCGGCAAATGAGCCCGAGGCCTTGACCTTGGTGCCGTTGTTGGCAAATACGAGGCTGCCGTCGGTATCGAGGCTGAGGTCGAAGAGCCCCGATGAGCCGCCATATTCATTGCCGTCGCCACGGCCGTTAGACACCAGCGAGGCTACATTCTTGAGGCTCTCGTCGGCCTTGAACCAAAGCTCGAGGGTGAAGTCAGACGAGGTGTCGATGACGCATGTAGCCGCCGATGGTATCTTGACATACTCGGCAGCGCCATCGAGGGCTATCGCGCGGCCCTCGGGCACCATCCAGTCGCCGCGCAGCTCCATGTTGACGCCTCGCGCCTTATCGGCAATGACAGAGCCGCGACCCTCGTTCATGGGATAGTAGGCGAGGAGGTTTGGCTCGGCTCCGGTGAGAGAGGCAAGACTGTTGGCTTGCAGGCGCGATGATGACAGCACCTTGTCCCAGATGCGTGCATTGTGCATCTTGCCGGCAAAATGGCGCTTGCCGTCGATGGCGGCGCCAAAGGCGTAAGCGCCCTGCCCCTTGGGGCTCGACACCGGCATATCCATGATCAGGGCCTCATAGTTGTAGAATGCGGTCACGGTAGCCGCCTCGGCGTCATAGGCCATGGCGATGTGAGCCCAGCTGCCTTGCTCATAGTCAAAGGCGTCGGGGCTGGTGACGGTGGTGCCGTCGATGGTCACGCACAAGTGATTGTCGGCGGTGATGGCCAGCTCGACATAGGAGTTGGCATCGCCCTGCGACCACAACACGGCATCTTGCGCCTTATCGGCCATAGCCCACAGCTCCACGGTGAGGCTCTTGCCGCCCCAGTTGCGCACAAACGATGACGCGAGCTCATCGTTGTCGCCGTCGAGCGTCACCGCTACCGAATGGTCGGTGGTGGCGCCGGCGCGTATGCCCGTGACTTCAAAGTTATTGGCTGTGAGCAAGCCTTCGGCGATAGGCTCGTTGAAGTTGAGGCGCACCTCTGAGTTGACATCGAGGATGCCGTCGGCAGGCTGAGCGCTGCCGAAGAGCCGCGGGTTGTACATATCCTTGATGCCGCTGTGCACCTCCGAGTACTTCAGGATTTCTTCGTTGTTAATCATGCCGGTGCCCACGGCGCGCAGGTCATAGCGCTGGTCGGGATAGTCATCAAGATACCAGCGGTAGGTAGCCGTGGCGCCGTCAATCATAGCTGCCGACTGACCGTTGGCGATGGCCTCATCGTAAAGGTCCTTATCGGAGTAGAAGCTCACGAGCGTAATCCAATCATTGTCAGAGCCTGACGTGGGCTTGTACTGCAACATTATGCGATGGAAGTCCTGATAGTTGACGTCAAAGCTGTCGAGCGTCACGTCCATATAATGCTTCGCTATACCACTCTCATCGGTGGTGGTGGGCATCTTGGTGTTGTAAGTCCAATCAGTCGTGGGAGCCTTGATGTTGACATCTGTGGCCGAAGGCGTGAAGTGCACGCTGAAGGTCACCTCGTCGTAGATATCGGGCTGGAAGTCAGCGGGGTTGCACTGGCACTGCGATTGGAGGGTGAGCTTGAGGTTGTCATAGTCCATCGCCGCGCCTTTCTTCACCTCGAGAGCCTTGACGAGGGTCTCGCCGGCGGGCACGAGCAGCGCGCGGCCATTGCCTATCGGAGCGCCATCAACGATGAGCTGCGCTCCGTAGGGATTTGACTCGTCGTCAATCATCAGGTCATACCACACATCTTTCTGCGCCTCTGAGTTGTTGCGCAGATACAGCGTCAGGAAGGCCGACTCGCCCGACGGCACATTATCAATGAAATCTTTCTCGACAGAAATCTCCGGCTTCTCGATTTGCAGGGTGGCATTGCCGAAGGTCGATCCCTTATTGTAGTATTTTGAGACATAGGCGTCTTCATACGGGCAACGCGTGGCGCCGCCTTGCAGCCTGAAGATATAAGCCGGGATTATCTCGTCGGCATTATTGAGCTGGTCATATCGGATGAAGGTGTTGTCGCCCCAATAGCCGGACTCCTCGCAGACATCTACGCTGATGTAGTCGCAGTCGGAGTCGGCGATGGTGAAGCCCATCATCTGCGAGGCATCGGAGTCAAACCGGCCATCGACATAGGCTGAGAGTTTACCATTGAACTTGAACGCAAAGTGCAATCCTTTTTGTTCTAAATCGCCACCTAATTTCTTAGCTAAAGCACCTCCAAACGAGAGGTCAAGAGCGTATGAGCCCGTCGATACGGCGGCGTATGACCTTGTGTTGGAGAAGGAGGCGCCGGCCTGGATTGATATGTTGCGCAAGAGGTTTGCTTCAAATTTTTGTTGCTCGTTGTTGGAGATAATCGTTTTCCACTGCTCTATAGTTTTATTGATGGCATTGATGGTGTCGCACACCGTGGAGTCCTTAGGAACGTAAATCTTGTAACTCGGGCCGTCGAACGTGCCAAGGGATGAGTCACGATCGGGGAACGCTATGGGATCGGTATTGCTACAGCCATAATTCTTGTCGGTAGGCTTGAGCAGCGACACATACACCGGCTTGCCCGAGGTGTCGGCCTGACTCTGAAACTGTGTATCGGTAGCCTCGCCCTCGTCATGGAGGAGGCTGTTGCGCACATTTATCAGATTAGGAATCTCTGTCTGCTCGATATATATCTGCGGATAGGCAAACATGGTCTCGTAGCTCTGCCTAATGCTTAGGCTCTCCGTCTTGACCAGCAGCACAGAGTCAGTAGGCTCGCTGATTTCGCTATATAGCTGAAATTCGCTTGGCGCGGCGTCATAAAGCGATTTTGAAATAGCGGTGACGTTGTCTGAAGGTCCTACGCTCACATTGCTTGAGAGGCCCACATACAAGTCGCCGTCAGCTCCCACATATTGCGTGTCAGACGATGTCTCAAATCTATTTTTAGTGGTTGCGGCATAAGAGAAGCTGCCGTCAGCCGATGGCTTGACATTGAAGCCGAAGCCGTTGCCTGTTTTATCAACGAAATCATATTGCTTATTTACCACTCCTCCGCCTGCTCCTGTGAACGTCACTGTACAACCGCCCTTATATGCGATATGGGCAAAATCAAAGTCCAGGTCAAGAGCGCCGCCGAAGCCATACGTCTGCTCGAAGGTGACATCTTGCTCAAGGAAAGAGTAGCTGTTGCCGCCGGGCGGGTCGCGCAGCACAAAGAGCACATCATCAGGGCCTTTGGTGACAAAGTCTGTGCCGAGGCTTTGTGAGCCGGTAACCACGGCCTTGAAATTGTCGGCCCAGGGCATATACGACACGCCGATGCTGTCGGTTGACACCTTGATGCTCACGCTGCGCAGCGCCGAGGTAAATTCGGGCGCGTTGACGCAAAATCTCCACGTGGCATTGCCGGCGGCATCGGTGAACTTATCGTTGATAGAGTCGTCGGTTGACAAGTCGCTGCCGTCAAAGTTGAGGCGCGCCCGCGCCACGGGCACCCGGTCGGTAATCGTGCGGCCGGTGTCATCGACCTTGGGATTGCCGGATTTGTCGTGGTAGCAATACTCCTCTGACACATTAATCTTATAAGTGACCGAATCGCCGGCGCAATATGCGGGGCGGCCCAGGGTGTAGCTGTCCGTCTTGGCATCGTAGAGTGGCACCTTGCAGTTGTATTTGGGGTCGATGGCGGTCTGCATTATCGAGTCGCAACCGAAGTAGTTATGCGCCACCGAGCCTTTATACTCCGTGACAGCTATCGAGGCCGGATATCGCTTGATGAATTTTGAGAGGGTGTGATACTGCACCGTGTCGTTATACACCGTCACGGCCATATTGCCGAAGTCATCTTTGATAGTGTCAGTGTATTGATATACATCGGTGCGCAAGGTGAGGTTCCTTGACATATCTATCTGCTCGCCGCTGCCGGCGATAGGCTCGTCGGTGTGTCCGGGGGCGATGACATCAACGCGGTAGGCTATGGGGCACACATCGGCAAAGAACTCGCCGGTGGTGGCATCGGGGCAGATGGTGATGGTGTTGCCGCTGTATGCCACGGTGTTGGTGGCATCGTTTTTTAGATATGTGGTCTTGGGTCTGACGTAAGTGGTGTCGGAGGGCACGCTGCACAGCGTGTAGGCCTCGTCTTGGTAGGTGAGCACCACCTTGACGTCATCGGCAAGGTTGTTGGTAGAGAGGCCATGGCCCACGGGGTAAGCCTCCTGCACCGTGCCGCCGGCCACACGCCCTATGTAGCGCACGAGGGTGCTGTCAGTAAGCTCCAGGCCGGTGACCATATCCTGATAGTTGCGGTTTGAGCCATCGGGGTTGGTGATGCAGCCGTCGTTGGCAAAGGTGTGGCCGCTAAGCTTGGCCTGCACCTTGTGCTGACCTACCGGCACACTGAGACTAAACTCGCCGGCCGCATCGCTATACACCGGCAGTTTGTCATCGCTCATCGCGGCGATGCCGTCAATCTCGAAGGTGACACCACGCACGGGCACCGTGCCGCCGGCGTAGGTGACACGCCCTGACACCGTGAACGATGACTTGTCGGTAAAGTTGATGGTGTGGCTCTGAGCAGCGCTGTTGATAAATCGGAGCTCCTGCACCGGCTCAAAGGTGTGGATACCCAGACGCGGTGTTATCATATAAGTGGTGCCATTGCCCTTGTAGGGGATGCTGCGCAGCATATACGAGCCGTCGGCGCCGGTATAGCTGCGATAGCCGAGCTGGTCGGCAGTGGGCACGTCAGTGTCTGTGAGTGTTGCGCCGCTGACGGTGCCGTGGCGCTGATGGTAGGTGTCTGACCCGGTGTATGATATGTCGTAGAAGCTGTCGGCCACGGCATAGTCAAAGGTGTAGTAGGCCTCCAGACCTTGCTCATTGCCCACCAGATAGTGGTTATAGTCTTGGGCTATGTCGTCGGCTGAGCGCGCCACGCTCCAGATGCGCACCTCATCGATGGCGCCGACAAATTTATCACCCACCGTGACGCGCGTATCATCGCCGGCGGCGGGGAGCGCCGTGGCCCCGGAGGTGGTCTCTTGGGCGCGACCGTTGATATACAGCTTCAAATTTGCCCCATCAGAGGTGGCGGCTACATGCACGAAGGGCGACGAGGTGACGAAGTCAGCAAGCGAGGCTACTGACGTGACGGAAGCATCAGCCGTGGAGAGTGACAGCTTGCCGTCGCGGCACTCCATACGGTATTTGCCGGGCTTGGTGATGATGGCGCCGTCAGTGCCATCGGCCTTAATCCACGCCTCGAGAGTGACGAGCGAGGCATCGGCGAGCAGCGCCGCGCTATCCACGGTGAGGTGAGCCGTGCCGTCAAAGGTGTAAGCCTTGCCGGTGATGCCCGTGTTGTCAGTAGGCTCGGCGCGCACCTCTACGCCGGCCTCGGCCTGGCCGTTGTCAAAGGTGACGCGGCCATAGATATTGCCGGTGGGTGTGCGGAAACCGATCTGATTGGTGCCATAGGCCACCGAGCGGTTTTCATCGCCGCAAGTGGTGGTTGACACTATCTTGTACTCGTAAGTGACGCCGGGTATCGACTTGGTGTCAGAGTATGAGTAGCTCGTTGAGGCCGAGGTGGCCTCGATGAGAGCTATCTGCTTGAAATCGCCCGTGGAGCCATACTCGCGCGCGTGCAATGAGAACTCCTCGATGGGGAGGCCGTCAGTGGTCCACTCCAGCTCCACATGGTCAGAATAATAGCCCTTTGACACTACAAACGACGTGACGTGCCCCATGCGGCTGGCAAAGAGCGGCTCGTCAGAGTCCACTTCCATAGGCGCCTGCGTCGTGTAGGCCTCGCTGCCCGGCTTGACAGCTATGGTGTATGAATATACATCGCACATCGTCTTGAGCTCTTCCTCGTAGTGGCATAGCGCCACGCTGTCGGCCGGCACCGTGAGCGTGACTGCGGTGCCTTTGTTTTCATTGTTGCGCGTCAGCTCCACCTGCGTGCCCGTGGAGACCACATTGCCGCTATCCCACTCCCACTCGATGCGAGCGCGTGTGTCATTGACGATGTAAGCATGGGCTGAGGCCACATACCGGTGCACCATCGTCACCTCCGTGGAGGTCTTGGCCGTGAAATTCCAGCCCCAGACCGACGGCTCGGAGCGCCGCACGCGGTAATAGACCGTGCCGTTGATATTATTGTCAGAGATATCATCAATCAGACTATAATCGGTGCGCGACCGCGAGAAATCAATAGACCCCACGGTCACCGCATTGCTGAAGTCAGCCGACATACTTCGCTGCACTACAAATTCATCGCCCTCGGCCACCGTGCCATCGACCGAAGCTATGGACCACGACAAATCCACATCGCAATTATCGCGCTGGCGCGCCGTGAAGTCGTGCGGCATCTGATAGCCCGGCAACGTGATTGATGCGTAAGTGTCAAGTGCCTGATGCTCTGAGAGATTATTGTAATAGGTGAGCGACACGGTGCGCGGCTCATCGGTGACATCATAGTCAGTAGTGATGCGCGAAGCCTCGCTGACGTGCTGCTTGTCATCGTGCGATGTTATCACATAGTCATCGCCGGCACGCGCCGTAAACGCCACCGCGTATTTGCCGGCCGTTGATGAGTAATTGTAAGAGAGCACCGGCGCCGTGGGATAGTTGAACCTAAAGGTGTCGCTATTGTCAATTTCGTAATATTTTGTAAACATCGCATTCACCGAGAACTTCAGATGCACTCCGATGCTGATGTCGCTATCGTTAGCTTTTTTGAGCACCTCAGGCGAGGGATAGATGCGCACCTTCACCGATGAGCACGAATTGACTTTCGTGCTGCGTGTCTCCACATAGCTCGTGCCCACCGTCACAAAATACTTGTTGGAAGGGTCTCTTGAATCCTCGGCCGCCACATACGAGGTCTTGCTCGTGTCCAATAGTTTGGTATATACCCAATAGTCATCGCCCTCAAGCTGGCCATTGCCCGGCTCGGTCATAGACTTAAACTGTAGCACCTTTACACCATCAATCGATAGATATGACTTATAGCTATCATCGTCAGGCAAGCCTTCATCTTCATCCTTGTCATCGTAAAAAGGCACCGTCACATCAATATAGCCCTGCAAGGACAGCTGATAATCATTGATGATGATGTTGTAAGAATACACATCGCCGTCAGCGCCCCTGGCCATAAATGTCACAAATAAAAAGGCTATAGCAAGCCCCAATCGCAGTAGCCGGCCGCCCGGAGCCGACAAGCAATCACCTAATGGTCTCATTATTGTAGATATTATTGTAGATATTATCGTAGATTAATAACTCGCAAAGTTAACTACATTTTGACTAAAAAGTGTCCGATTGCCCCAAAAAAAGTGTCCGATTGCCCCCATCAACACCTATTTCCCAAACTACTGGCTACAACGCCCCACTCCTAAAGCGGCGCTACCATTATCCAATTGCTCAATAGGTGCCGGCCCAAATTTTTCATCTGCCCCGCGCAAAAAGTTTTATCGGACAGCAATAAAAAAATCATGCCGCTTCTCAACCTCCGAACTCCATCGGAGGCGGTCACTTATACCCGTACAACTCAAAGACGCCCTGTTTCATGCGCTGAGTGCTGAAAACGGTTGATATCCACCCACCCAAAACGGGGATATCCGTTCACT
>JBJEDF010000074.1:0-5360 GCA_051871765.1 Muribaculaceae bacterium | reverse complement strand
TGGCCGCAGGTAGAAGCGGGGGGGGGGGGGGCGGCGTGGGGTTACTTCCAGGTGCGATAGGAGTAGCCAAAGCGCTCGTAGGCTGCTCGGTCAAGCTCCTCGCGGAACTGGGGTGCGGCGCAGGAGATGAGAGCGCGAGCACGCTCCACCAAATTTTTGCCACGGAGGTTGACACAGCCGTATTCGGTCACAAACCAGTTGATTTGGAAGCGAGTGGTGACCACTCCGGCTCCGGGCGTGAGTATTGGCTTAATCTTGTTTTGGCCCTTAGCCGTGACGGAACGCATGGCCATGAACGACTGCCCGCCCTCGGCGCGCGAGGCTCCATACACGAAGTCGGTCTGACCGCCTACGCCCGAATAGATGCGAGTGCCTATCGAGTCGGCGCAGACCTGGCCGGTGAGGTCCACCTCCAAGCACGAGTTGATAGCCGTCATCTTGGGGTTTTGGGCTATGATGAAGGGGTCGTTGGTCCAGGCAACGTCTTTGAATAGCAGGCTCTTATTGTAATCCATGAAGTCGTAGAGCTTGCGCGTGCCTATTGCGAGGCAAGCCGTTGTGAGCCCGGGGTATAGCTTCTTGCGGCTATTGTTGATCACGCCGGACTTGATGAGGTCCACCATTCCGTCGGTCATAGCCTCGGTGTGCAATCCCAGGTTTTTGTGACCGGTGAGAGCATTGAGCACGGCATTGGGTATTGCGCCCACTCCCACCTGGAGAGTGGCTCCGTCGTCGATGTGCTCGGCGATAGCGTTGGCGATGCGCATGTCGGCGTCGCCATCGAGGTTGGCTTGCACTTCGACGAGCGGCTCATCGACATACACGGCGGCATCAACGTCGCTGATGTGGAGCACGGCGTCGCCGTAGGAGAATGGCACATGCTTATTGATTTGGGCAATGATGATGCGTGAGCACTCGACTGCCGATGGAGTCAGGTCAGCCGACACGCCATAGCTGATATAACCGTCTTTGTCGGGCATGGAGCAGTTGATAAAAGCGACGTCAAGGCGAATAGAGCCGTCGCGGAATATCGAAGGCACTTGGCCGAAGTACATAGGTATGGTGGATGCATATCCGGCATTAACCCAATCACGGACAGCCTTGCTCACGAAGAAAGAGTCGATGAAAAACCGGTCCTTCAGCTCGTCTTTGCATATCGACGATGGGGCATTGGCGACGGCAAATGCATTGTACAATCTGATGTCGTGCAACTCATGTCCGCGGTCGGCCAAGGCCGACAGCAGCGTTTCGGGCTTAGAAGAACTACCCTGCACAAAGATATGATCACCGCTCTTGACGAGCTTCACAGCTTCCGCTGCTGTCATGATATTAGCTTTCATGACCGCGAATTTAAGCAATTTTAATTGCAAAAGCAAATGTCAGGCAAAGAAATTGCACATTTTTCGCAGTTTTGTGCTTTTTACTCCAACAATTACCGATTTTGGAATACGTCGTCGCTGAGCTTCCTCATCAGAGGGATGATATTGCGCAGGTAATCCATATCGATATAGTGCGGTCCGCTGCCGCGCTTGATGTCAAACACTTGGCGGCGGCGGACGGCAGCGTCAATGCCGTCGGGTGCCTGCCAAAGCCGGGCCAGGGGGCGCACCTCGTCAGGCACATCGGTCAATCGCACCTTTCTGACGATTGCCACCGGCGGATATCCCAGCGCCGCCCACATCGTCATGTCGGAGACATCGGCCCCGGGCGTGACGCCCTCGACCACGATAGATGCGGTGGATATGCGCCGCGGAATGAAGTCTTGGTCCACGGCATAGCGGCAGCTATCGGTCAGAACATCGCGCCCCAGGAGCGAGTGGTAAAACGAGCGCGACAGGCCGTCGATGAGCGTGCGTGGCGAGATCTCGGCGTTGCCAATGAGGCGGCAGGCATTGTCATAGCGAATGTAGCCGCTGCCGCAGTCGGCATCGCCGCTCATGGAGTAGTTTGTGCGCAGGAGCAAGCCGTCGGCGGCGTCGGCCACGTCATATTTCACGTATCCGTAATCGTCGGTTTCGTAATAAGCGCCATGGCCCAAGGCATCGATGGCGCCGAAATTAGCCTGTACGCCTAAGGGCTTTGGCATGGTGTCGAGCATACATTCAAAGTCAGCGAGCGAGGCGCATCGGCCGAGTGCGAGAGCCATGACCAGGCCCTCGCAGTCCTTGAGCCGTGCGGTGTCGGGAGCAAGGTTGTATGACGCTGTGTTCATGATAGCAAATCCGGCGTCGTTCATGCCCATCCACGCCTCACGCAGCAGCGAGTCGCCGTCATTGAAGAGCGCCACAAATCCTATCCGGCCGGGGCGCTCCACGCGCTGCAAGAAATTGCCCGGGGCTCCGGTGTCGCGATGCTTCCACAGCAGGGGCCTGCCCGTGGCTGAGCGCGCGGCGCTCACTATGGCCGATGTGCAGGCCTGCGCCGTCACGGCACCGGCGGCGATGGCTATGGTCATTATTATGATGATAAGTGTTCGTTTCATATCTACGCGCAAATATAGTGCTTTTATCCTTCATATAAAAATATCATCGGCCAAAAAAAGACGAGAGACGGCGGTGGCGGCGGTGGCGGCGGTGCTCATTTTTTTGCATTTATCATATAAAAGCATTAATTTTGTCGATGACTATATTATTACGACAGCTTGACTATGCAATATATCTTTGAGCTCAACATGAAGGTGCGCGACTACGAAGTCGATTCGGAGGGCATCGTCAATAATGCCATCTACCTGCACTATATGGAGCACACACGCCACGAGTTCTGCGAATGGGCCGGCCTGTCGTTTCGAGAGATGCACGCCACGGGCATCGACCCGGTAATCTCGCGCAGCGAAGTACGATACCTCAAGCCGCTGACGCTCGGCGACCACTTTGTGAGCAAAATCGCCATCGCGCGGCGCGGCCCCCTATTTGTGTTCTTCCAGGACATCTTCAGCCCGGAAGGCGAAGCTATCGCCAAGGGCATCATCGAGGTGGCGTGCATCGAGAATGGCCGACTCACCCGCGGCGCAGTCCTTGCCAAAGCCTTTGAGAGATACATCAGCGACCATGGAGCCTGACGCCGACATCGACATCATCTACAGCCTCGCAGCCTCGCGGTGCAAGGGCTTATTTGTGGGCTCTGCCAGCACGCTGGCGGAGAAGGTGGGTTCGTGGCATGACTTTTTTGCCATGCCCACCCGATGTCTCGAAGAGCTTATGCCGGGCGGCAAATACAACGACTACGACACACGCCGGCAGATGCTCGAAGACGCTCGGCGCGAATACGCCCACTGCCTTGAGCACCATGTGAGCGTCATCAGCTATCTGTCAGATGCATATCCCACGCTGCTCGCCGCATGCGACGATGCACCGCTGCGTCTGTATTGCTGCGGCAGCTGCGACCTCAACGCGCCACATCGCATCGCCATCGTGGGCACACGGCGGTGCACGCCCTGGGGCGCCGACTTCACCGCCAACCTGGTGAGGGAGCTGGCCACGGTGCTTGACGGCCAATGCACCATCATCAGCGGCCTCGCCTACGGCACCGACATCACGGCCCACAAGGCCGCCCTCGATGCCGGCGTGGCCACCGTGGCCGTAGTGGCCCACGGTCTCGACACCATATACCCGGCGGAGCACCGCATCGCCGCGCGCACCATCGTGGAGCAAGGCGGCGCCATCGTCTCAGAATATCCGTGGGCCACGCGCATGCACCGGTCATTCTTTTTGGCGCGCAACCGCATCATCGCCGGCATGGCAGACATCACCATCGTCATCGAGAGCGATATGCGCGGCGGTGCCATGTCCACAGCCCGATGCGCCAGCGCCTACTCGCGCGAGGTCGGCGCCGTGCCCGGCCGGGTCACCGACCCTCAGAGCCGCGGCACCAACGACCTCATCGCTCGCAACATTGCCGCCGTGGTGCGCAACGCCGATGATGTGCTCCGGCTTATGAACTGGCGCGCCGCCAACGCCTCCACGGCAGCGCAACGGCTGCATCCTCAGCTCTTCAAAATCTACACTCCCGAGCAGCAGATTATTATTGACCACCTGCGGCAGCACCCCGACCACACCATCAACGCTATGTGTGCCGCCCTCGACATCCCTTACGCCACCTTGAGCGCCATGCTCATGGAGATGGAGATGGACAATCTGCTCACCGGCATCCCCGGCGGCCGCTTCATCATTAAATAAAGAGCCTCCGGCCGCCAACACACATATTATATATATCTTATATCACACGGCTCAAAGCCACCGCACAGAAAACAACGACTAACCCCTATCGCCATGCAAAAAATCATTCCCCCGTCAGAGCTTATCATCAACAGCGACGGCTCTGTCTTTCACCTCCACCTGCTGCCCGAGCAGCTCACTGACCGGATAATCCTTGTGGGAGACCCCGCCAGAGTAAATATCGTGGCCGAGCACTTTGACTCGGTATCCTATGAGGTGCAATCGCGCGAGTTTCACACCATCGGCGGCACATACCGCGGCAAGCCCATAATGTGTCTGAGCCACGGCATCGGCCCCGACAACATCGACATCGTCATCACCGAGCTCGACGCCCTCGCCAACATCGACTTCGGCAGCCGCACCGTCAAAGAGCAGCACCGACAGCTGTCGATGGTGCGCATCGGCACCTCGGGAGCTCTGCAGCCCGATCTGGCCTTGGGCACCCCCGTCATCGCCGAGAAATCAATAGGCTTTGACGGAGTGCTCAACTTCTATGCCGGGCGCGACAGCGTCTCAGACCTCGACTTTGAGCATCACTTCACAGAGAGCGTGCACTGGAACCCCCTCTGGGCCAAGCCCTATGTGGTGGATGCCGACCCCACGCTGGTGGCTCAGATCGGCGCCGATGATATGGTGCGGGGCAACACCATCTCGGCCGTCGGCTTCTATGGGCCACAAGGGCGCGAGGTGCGCCTCCCCCTGGCCAACCCCGACCTCAACCGCCGCATCGAGGAATTCTCGCACAACGGGCGCCGCATCACCAACTACGAGATGGAGAGCGCGCCGCTGCAAGGTCTCGGCAAGCTCATGGGTCACCGCGCCATGACCGTATGCTCAATCATAGCCAACCGGTATAATAACGACGCCAACCCAAACTACAAGCAAGGCATCCGCGACCTCATCGCCACCGTGCTTGACCGCATCTGACCGCGAGGCGCCCACGCTGATCTCATCACCCCCACCCTCCGCAGTGGCGCCTGCGCCGCGGGGGCTTCTGCATCGACGCATCAGGAGCCCCCGCAGCGGCCTTTATCAGACAAAAAAACATAATTTTCACTTTTTGGCCGCCAAGTGCTTGCGTAATTCAATAATTTTTCGTTACTTTGCACGCTGATTTGTGGCTCATCCTTTAAAGCCGCAGAGAAT
>JBJEDF010000073.1:0-5391 GCA_051871765.1 Muribaculaceae bacterium | reverse complement strand
ATAATTCACGGCGGAAACATATCGTGATGTAACGGGCGGTATAGCTCCGCAGGTAAATAAATCTATCACACTATGACAGAGCCAGACTCTTTAGAGGCAAAAGGCCTCAATTTTGTAGAGCAAGAAGTGTTAGCCGACCTTCAGGCCGGCAAGAACGGCGGACGCCTGAACACACGCTTCCCACCCGAGCCCAATGGCTACCTTCACATTGGCCATGCCAAAGCCATCTGTATGGACTTCGGCGTAGCCGAGAAGTTTGGTGGCACTTGCAATTTGCGTTTTGATGACACTAACCCCGTCAAGGAAGATGTGGAGTATGTGGATTCGATACGCGAGGATATCCATTGGCTGGGATTTGACTGGGGCGACCGCGAATACTATGCGTCAGACTATTTCCCCCAGCTTTTTGACCTGGCGGTGCGCATGATAAAGGAGGGCAAGGCCTACGTCGATGACCAGACCTCAGAGCAGATAGCCGAGCAGAAGGGCACGCCCACCATCCCCGGCACGGAGAGCCCGTATCGCTCGCGCACGCCCGAGGAAAATCTGGATCTCTTTATGCGTATGAATGCCGGCGAGTTTGCCGAGGGCTCTCGCGTGCTCAGAGCCAAGATAGATATGGCTTCGCCGAATATGCACTTCCGCGACCCTATCATGTATCGCATCATCAATCACCCCCATCACCGCACCGGCACCACATGGAAAGTGTATCCGATGTATGACTTTGCCCACGGCCAGAGCGACTACTTTGAGGGTGTGACTCACTCGATATGCACGCTGGAGTTTGTGCCTCACCGCCCACTCTATGAGTACTTTGTCAAGGAGCTTGCCGATGAGAGCTACTGCCCGCGGCAGATAGAGTTCAACCGTCTCAATCTGACCTACACGGTGATGAGCAAGCGCAAGCTGCTGCAGCTGGTCAAGGAAGGCCTGGTGGCCGGATGGGATGATCCTCGCATGCCCACCATCTCGGGAATGCGCCGCCGCGGCTACACTCCGCAGTCAATACGCAACTTCATAGATGCCATAGGCTACACCAAATATGAGGCGCTCAACAGTGTGAGCCTCCTGGAGCACGCCGTGCGTGAGGACCTCAACCGCATCGCCACCCGCGTGATGGCCGTCATCAACCCCGTGAAGCTCGTCATCACCAACTATCCCGAGGGCAAGGTAGAGACCGTCAAGCTCGAGAATAACCCCGAGCAGGAGGGCTCCGGCGAGCATGAGATGCCTTTCACGCGCGAGCTGTACATCGAGCGTGAAGACTTCATGGAGAACCCGCCCAAGAAATACTTCCGCCTATTCCCCGGCGGAGAGGTGCGCCTCAAGGGTGCTTACATCATCAAGTGTGACGAGGTGGTCAAAGATGCCGACGGCAACATCACCGAGCTGCATTGCACCTACGACCCCGACACCCTCAGCGGCATGCCCGGGGCTGCGCGCAAGGTCAAAGGCACCCTGCACTGGGTGTCGGCCGCTCATGCCATCGATGCTGAGGCTCGCTTGTATGACCGCCTGTTTGATGTGGAAAATCCGGCAGCCGAGCCTGACCGCGACTTCCGCGAGATGCTCAACCCCGAGTCGCTCAAAGTGGTCAAAGGCATCAAGGTGGAGCCTTTCGTGGCGGCAAACGCCGAGAGAGGGCGCAAGTTCCAGTTCCAGCGCATCGGCTACTTCACGCCTGACTACGACAGCACGGCTGATGCTTTGGTGTTTAACCGCACTATCTCGCTCAAAGACACTTGGCAGAAAGTGCAAAGCAAGCAGTGAACGGCTAAGACGGCCAGTATCAATGATATATCGGCGAAGTTCTGCAACTAAGCTCTTGGTTGCAGGGCTTCGCGATTTTCATACAATGACAAAAATGTAGTATCTTTGCAGTGTCAACACAGCAATAGCAATATGAGCCAACCTAAAGACCGCCGAGAAGAATTGTGTGAGCGCTTCGCTGAGGCGTTGCGCCATCCCGCCGACGAGATATATTTTGACGAAGATGAGCTTGTGGAAATATATGATTACGCCGGTGATCTGGGCAAGATATATCTCCAAGCAGAAGTGCTGATGTGTGGGGCGCGCCTCTATCCCACGAGCCGCGCTCTCTCAGACCGCCGCGCCCTTTTTTATGTCAACAATTGCGGCGCGGAAGCCGCCGCGCAATATCTCGAAGACCACACCGACGATGCCGGGCCTCGCAGCTTCCTCTCCGAAATCGTAGCCATGAAGACGAGCAAGCCTGACGATGAAGGCGAGGTTGAGCAAGCCCTCGACAGGCTGCTCGAGAGCGTCACCACCATGAACGACGAGGAGGTGGTGCAGTTTGTAGATCTCGCCGGCGAATGTGGTATGGCTGAGTGGTTGCTTGGCAAGCTCGATGAGCTGCGCACCAAGGTGCCATATCTGCCCACGTTGCTGTATGAGACCGCGATGGTGCTCTCCGAGGCCGACATGGATGGGCGCGCCGTGCCTATCATCGAAGAGCTGATAGAGATTGACGATGCCTACAGCGTGGACTACTGGAACATGCTGGCGCAGAGCAAGCTCGAGTCCGGCGACTACAGTGGGGCTATGAACGCTATCGAGTATGCTCGCGCTATCGACCCCGGCAATTATGGCGCTATCACCCTTTACGTCAGAGTGTGCTTTGAGAGTGACGACTCCGACTATGCAAAGGAGGGCTATGACTTCACCTCGCGATATTTGGAGACAGACCCTGACAATGATGCCATGCGTCAGGCTTTCGTGTCATTCGGGCTCAAACTCGGCAAGGTGCGCGAGGTCACGCCGTCGGTGTGTCAGCTCTATCTGGCCAATAGCACCTCGCGCGACCATCTGTTGCAGCTGCTGTCGGTGGGCGTGCCTCTCGAGGGCGAGCTGGCCGATGTGATAGTAGCGTCATTCGGCGAGACTGATACCACGTGGCCTATTCTGCTGCGCCACCTGTGCAATGACGGCAGATATGTCGAGGTGGTAACCCTCGGCAATAAATACATTGAGAGCTATGGCTTCCCGTCATTAGATATCGGGCCTTATGTCTTGAGCCTCTTTGCGTTGAAGCTCTTTTCTAAATGTGTTGACAGCTTGTCGGTATTGGTGCTGTCAGATGATTGCGGCAATATCTATAGGGTATTGTATCTTGTGGCGTTGCTAAAGACCGGCAGGCAGCAGATGGCTATGCCGATGATGAGTATGTGGCGTGATATGGTCAAGCTGGAAACGGTGCGCCCCGAAAGCAAAAGCGATGCTTACCTGTTGCTCCGGGTGATGAGTGAGGTGTCAGACATCATCAGCGGCGATGCCGACCATGATTGGTCAGACTATGACCCACTGAAGATATGGTCCTCGCCCTCGGCCGATGCGTCGGCTGACAATTGACATTATTTAATATGTGGCCCTACCGCTATTGCGCCAAAAAGTGCTATTTTTGCACCATTAATCAAAAGGATAGTTATGACCAAGTTGAGACAAAAACTTACGCTATATGTCGCGGCCGTGATGATGGCAGCCACGGCTGTCGCCGCGCCTATTGACGAGGCCAAGAGCCTCTATCAGGCCGGGAACTACGAGGCGGCCGTCACCGCCTTGCAGGCCTTAAAGGCCAAGACACCGCGCGACGGCAATGTGAATTACTACCTCGGCGCCTCACTCGTGGCTTTGGAGCGCGAGCACGAGGCTAAAGCACCGTTGGCAGTGGCCGAGGGGCGCGGCGTGGCTGATGCGTCGCGGCTGTTGGCGCGCATCGCCTTTGATGAGTACGACATCGACGCCGCCGACGACCACATAGCGTCGTACCGCCGCCTTGTGGCCAAGAGCAAGAAGTCGCCATCGGCCGAGGTTGAGGCCTTGGAGAGCCGGATGGTGATTATGCGCAATATGCTCGATAGGGTGGAGAAGGTGGAGGTCATTGACTCGGTAGTCGTCGATGCCGATGACTTTTTCAGATACTACAAGCTCTCGCCGGAGGCCGGCACGCTGGCCCTGCGCGACGATGCCTCCTCGGCCTTGGAGCTGTCGTTTACGCCCCAAGACCGCAGCGCCATTTATTATGCTGCGCGCGAAGGCACTGACGAGCGCTATACCCTGGTGTCATCGGGCGTGCTTGACGATGGCTCTGTGGAGGCGCCTCACCCCTTGGCGGGCGAGCTCAGCGAGGGCGGCAATGCCGTGTGCCCGTTTTTACTCACCGATGGCGTCACGCTCTATTATGCCTCTGACGGCGACACGAGCCTCGGCGGATATGATATCTATATGACGCGTCGCGGCGATGACGGCTTTTTGAATCCGCAAAACATAGGTATGCCCTATAACTCGCCCTATGATGACTACCTCATGGCTATTGACGATGTCACCGGAGTGGGGTGGTGGGCCACAGACCGCAATCAAATCCCCGGCAAGGTCACCATTTACATCTTCAAGCCCTCGGAGATGCGTGTCAATTACGACCCCGATGACGCCGATATCGCCTCCTACGCCCGATTGGCATCGATACGCGCCACTCAGCCCGATGACGCTGACTACAGCGAGCTGATGAGCCGCCTCCGTGGCATCGGCGCGGCAGCGGCAGGAGAGTCGGCGAGCGCGGTCACCTTTGAGCTGTCAATGGGCAACGGGCAGGTGTATCACAAGCTCTCCGACTTTAAGAGCACGGCCGCGCGGCGCTCAATGTCAGAGCTGCTGTCGTGGCAAGACGAGCGCCGCAGCGCCGCGCAGCGCCTCGACAAGATGCGCGAGCAATACCGCTGCGGCAACAAGGCCATCGCCGGCACCATCTTATCGGCAGAGCAGCAGCTCACCGTCATGGATGAGCGCATAATGCAGCTGCGCAACACCATAATCCGCCAAGAGCAATACGGCCGATAGCCCATCGATATGTAATCATATACCATCATTTATCCACTTCACTTTCTATTTAATACCATGACCGCCTTTCTGATATCGCTGGCAGTGCTTGTCGCCGGATACGTCATATACGGCCTCTTGACAGAGCGCATCTTCGGCATAGACAATGCCCGCCCGACGCCGGCATTCAGCCGCCGCGATGGCATAGACTATATCCCTATGCCCACGTGGAAAGTGTTTCTGATACAGTTTCTCAACATCGCCGGCCTTGGCCCTATCTTCGGCGCCATCATGGGCGTGATGTATGGTCCGGCATCATTTATCTGGATAGTGGCGGGCACCATCTTCGGCGGCGCCGTGCACGACTATGTGTCGGCGATGATGTCGCTGCGCAGCGGCGGGCTGTCGCTGCCCGAGCTGGTAGGCGACCAATTGGGCAGTGGCATCAAGCAGCTGATGCGCGTGTTCTCAGTGCTGCTGATGATATTGGTGGGATCGGTCTTTGTCTTCACCCCGGCGGATATCATTGCGGGCATGACACCCGACAACCTTGAC
>JBJEDF010000072.1:0-26447 GCA_051871765.1 Muribaculaceae bacterium | reverse complement strand
GCCTCTGTGATGGCGCCTTCGCGCAGCAATCGCGAGGCCACATTGTCGTGGCTGCTGCTGTCCGGCTCGCAGTAGCGAAGCGCCACGAGAGCCTCGGCGATGTCGTAGGGGAGCATTGCCGGCGTTTTGGTGAGGCGCTGATAAGCGTCAAAGCCCATATATCCGCGGTAGTTCTCGCCCAAGTAGTGATTGAGGGCGATGCAGAAGGTGGAGTCCGTGGCAAACATTGTGGTACCCGGCTTGCCGAGGACTACGGCGGCATAGCGGCGGCGAGGCAAGTCGAGGCCGAGGGCTGACGCATTGCCGAGAATATCGCCGAGCGACTGCTCCAGACCGCTCAAGTCGGCATATATGCTATCCACATCGGGGCTGAAGACCCGCGCCGGCGGCGTCTGTGCCCACCATCGCATGGCGTATGGTGTGACCGTGTCGATGCCCTCAAAGGCAAAGAAGTCGCTGATGGCCCTATGGAGGCTGTCGTCGAGGGAGCGCAGCTGCTCATCGCTGCTGTCGGTGCTGTGTGCCAGATACGAGTATAGCGGCACTATGTGGCAGGGCTGATGCTGCGAGCCTTTGCTGCAAGAGCCCAGGCCGGCTGTGAGCAATGACAGCGCTGCCACGGCGAGGGCCGCGCCGAGGCTCCGGTGTGCGTGTTTAGTGAAAATAGAGGGGTTGTATTGCATAAATATATATCCAATTTTGCGACAAAATTAGCAAAAACGTCTATAAATAAAAAACATATATGCCTAAAAAAGCCGAAAGCTCAAAAATATTGACTACATTTGCATAATTTTTGGTATAAAACGGCAATAGCTGTATTGATGATAAAGCAAATATGCAGTCTCATAGTATGCGCATTGTGCATGATGCCCTCAATCTACGGCGCATCTGACAAGCCCTTCACGGTAGTCCTTGACCCGGGCCACGGTGGCAAGGACTATGGCTGTGTCGGCTCTATCACCAATGAAAAGACAATAGTGCTCGACGTGGCGCGGCGCGTAGGCGATATGATTGCCGATGAGCTGCCACAGGTCAAGACGGTGTTTACGCGCAAAGACGACCGCTTCATTGAGCTCTCCGAGCGCGCCAAGATAGCCAATAAAGCCAATGCCGACTTGTTTATATCCATACACGTCAACTCAGTGGATAAGCGCAGCAAGGGCCGCGAGAATGTGCAAGGCGCATCGGTATATACGCTCGGCTTGCATCGCACCGAAGCAAACCTCGCCGTGGCTATGCGCGAAAACGCCGTCATCGAGCTGGAGCCGGATTTCTCCACCACTTATCAGGGTTTTGACCCTAACTCGTCAGAGTCTTACATCATCTTTGAGCTCACCCAAAACCAGCATCTCAATCAGAGCATTGAGTTTGCCGACGCTGTGCAGACTCAGCTCGTCAAGGCCGCCGGGCGCCTCGACAAGGGCGTGCGGCAAGCCGGCTTCCTGGTGCTGCGCGCCACGAGCATGCCTTCGGTGCTGGTGGAGCTGGACTTTATTTGCAATCCCTCATCTGAGCGATACCTGGCATCGGAGCAGGGCCGACGTGAGTGCGCCACAAGCATCTTCAATGCCCTGCGTGCTTATTACTACAAGCATAGCGCCGGGGCCCCACTCGCAAAGACTAAAAAAAGCAAAGCCGACAAGAAACGCACCACCACCGCTCCCGCCGCCGCTGCTGCTGACGACACCCCCGCGCCGCGCGATGAGGCCGGCGACGCCGATGCCGCCTCTACGGCCTCTACTACTACATATCATGTGCAGATACTCACCGCGCCGCAGCAGCTATCGCCCGACGATGAGCGCATCAAGGGCCGCAACGATGTGACATACTATATCGATAACAACACCTACAAGTATATCGTAGGCAGCTATGCCTCCTTTGCCGCTGCAAAAAAAGCGCTCGCCAAGCTCAAGAAGCATTACAAGGGAGCTTTTATCATCAAAATGCGCGGCGGAGAGCGACTTAAATGACATCCTCACCTATGTGTCACAACAATTATTGAATAAAAAGATAATAAAAGATACACAACAATGAAGAAGATATTTCGCAAGGAAGTGCTTATAGGGCTGACTGCAGCCGTGGCCATGGCCATACTTTTCATAGGCATCGATTTTCTCAAAGGCGTCAACGTGTTTAAGGCCGCCAACTATTATTATGCCACATATACTAATGTCAACGGATTGGCTCAGTCGGCGCCCGTCACCCTCAATGGCTTTAAGGTGGGGCAAGTACGCGAGCTCAGCTATGATTACGACAATCCCGGTCATGTAAATGTAGAGCTGTCGCTCGACCGCGAGCTGAAGCTGCCCTTGGGCACACGTGCCGTGTTGGCATCTGACCTGTTAGGCACCGCTTCGATTACGCTTGAGTTCACTGACAGCAAGAGCTATCACGCCGTAGGAGATAAGCTCGAAGGCGTGGTGCAGGCCGGATTGATGGACAATGTGTCAAAAGAGCTGATGCCCTCCGTGGCCGCTATTTTCCCAAAAATTGACAGCCTGCTCACCACCGTCAATACCCTCGTGTCTGACCCCGCTCTCGCAGCTTCGGTGCAGCGCCTCAATGCCATCACAGCCAACTTGGAGGCCACGACGCGTTCGATCCACGGCGTGGTGGCGTCACTGCCTCCCGTGGTCAACAATGTCAAGTCGATAACCGGCAATTTCGATGCCGCCTCGGCCGACATTGCCGCTGTCACCACCAACTTGCGCAATGTGCCGCTTGACAGCATCGCCGACAATTTGGCAGCCACCACGGCTAACCTGCGCCTACTCACCGAGCAACTCAACAACCCCAACTCCACGCTGGGCCTCCTCACTCACGACAAGGCTTTATATAATAACCTCAACACCACGATATCTTCGCTCGACTCGCTATTCGTGGATATCAAGCGCAACCCCAAGCGCTATATCAGCATCAAGCTGCTCTGACACGATATTATCACAGACTTTTCACCATAGCGCAGCGCCCCGTATCAATAATGGATTGGGGCGCTGCGTGGCTTTTTATGATGCCTCTTTGCCAAAATTGCCAAAATGTGGGGCGACTGGTGAGTGTATCAATTATTTTTGCTACCTTTGTAAAAAATTAATAGAAATACAGATAGCAAGAAATATGGGATTTTTTAATTTCCTCAGTAGAGATAAAAAAGAGACGCTCGACAAGGGCCTCGAGAAGACCAAAGTGGGCTTTATGGGCCGGCTGAAACGTATGCTCGTGGGCCGCAAAAAGATTGATGCTGACTTTCTCGACGAGCTCGAAGAGGTGCTTATCAGCAGCGACGTAGGCGCCGAGACCACTCTCAAGATTATCGACCGCATAGAGCAGCGTGCCGAGGCCGACAAGTATGTTGACCTCGATGAGCTCAACGGCATGCTCTGTGAGGAGATATCCTCGCTATTGGCTGAGAATGACCGCAGCGACAGGCCGGGCGACTTTGACACCCCGGCCGGCACCAAGCCCTATGTGATTATGGTGGTCGGCGTCAATGGCGTGGGCAAGACCACTACGATAGGCAAGCTCGCCTACCAATATAAGGCCGCCGGCAAGAAAGTGATGCTCGGCGCTGCCGACACTTATCGCGCTGCGGCTATTGAGCAGCTCGAAGAGTGGGCCTCCCGAGCCGATGTGCCTATCGTGAAGCAGAAATTGGGCTCTGACCCCGCCGCCGTGGCTTTTGACACACTGTCGTCGGCCGTGGCTAACGGCTGCGACGTGGTGCTCATCGACACCGCCGGCCGTTTGCACAACAAGAAGGGCCTCATGGATGAGCTTTCTAAGATTAAGCGCGTGATGGACAAGGTGGTGCCCGGCGCTCCGCATGAGGTGCTCCTCGTGCTCGACGGCTCTACCGGGCAAAACGCCATTGAGCAGGCCCGCCAATTCTCCGCCGCCACTCAGGTGACTGACCTCGCCATCACCAAGCTCGATGGCACCGCCAAGGGCGGAGTGGTGATTGGCATCAGCGACCAATTCAAGATACCGGTGAAATACATAGGCCTCGGCGAGGGCATTACTGACCTGCAAGTGTTTGACAACAAGGCTTTTGTGGAGTCGCTGTTTAAGAACTGACCAAAGAAACAAAGGGAAGGAGCGCACACACTATGCTTGTCAACCTTATAACTATGGGGTGCTCAAAAAACCTGGTTGACACCGGCCGGGTGGGCACGCTGCTGTCGGAGTCCGGTTTTGAAGTAAGCTCGGAGCTGAGCTTTGACTGCGGCGGCATTGTGGTGATTAACACCTGCGGCTTCATCGGCGATGCCAAGGAGGAGTCGATAGAGATGATCTTGTCTGCCTGCAAGGCCAAGGCTGAGGGCATGGTAGATGCGGTGTATGTGATGGGATGCCTCTCCGAGAGATACCGCACCGAGCTCCCCGAGAGCATACCCGAGGTAGATGGCTGGTACGGCAAATTTGACTGGCGCGGTCTCGCTGCCGACCTGGCCGCGAAGTATGAGCCCGACGCCTCTGAGAAGCCGACCGTCGAGGCTGATAGCGAGGTGCCCGTATCTGCTTATATCAAAATCGCCGAGGGCTGCAATCGTTTTTGTGCCTTCTGCGCCATACCGATCATCACGGGTCGCTACGTGTCGCGCCCCGTGGAGGAGGTGCTCGACGAGGTGCGACGACTCGCTGCCGCCGGCACGCGCGAATTTAATATCATAGCGCAAGACCTGTCGTACTACGGCCGCGATATCTACGGCGGTCAATCGGCGCTGGCGCGCCTCATCGACGCCATGGCCGATATCGAGGGAGTGGAGTGGATACGACTGCACTACGCCTATCCCGCTGACTTCCCCTACGATGTGCTGGAAGTGATGGCCCGCCGCACCAATGTGTGCAAATATCTCGACATTGCGTTGCAACACATCTCCGATAAGGTGCTGACCAATATGCGCCGCCATATCGATGCCGAAGGCACGCGCCGCCTGCTCGCGCGGATACGCGCTGCCGTGCCCGGAATACATATACGCACCACTCTCATGGTGGGCTTCCCCGGCGAGGGCGAGGCCGAATATGAAGAGCTCCTCGCTTTTGTCAAGGAGCAGCGCTTTGAGCGCATGGGTGCCTTTGCCTACTGTGAAGAGGAGGACACCTACGCCGCCATGCATTATGCCGATGACATACCGCAGGAGGTCAAAAATGCACGCCTCGATAGGCTCATGGCCATCCAAGAGGAAATTTCATATGACGTCAACCGCGCCAAGATTGGCTCCACGCTCCGTGTCCTCGTCACTGACGAGAATGATGACTATTATGTGGGCCGCACACAGTTTGACTCGCCGGAGGTTGACCCCGAAGTGCTGATTACAAAGGATTGTGCACTCGCCACCGGCACATTTGTTGATGTGGAAATAACGGGCGCCGAGCCTTATGAACTCATCGGGCGTGTATGCTGACATTGCGGCGCTTATCGCCGGCGGCAAGCCTATGGCGATATGGGTCGATCCTGATGGCCGGCTGCATAAGGCTTCTGAGGCTGAGCCTTTTACCATAGTAGAGGCGTGGGCTAAGTATGCTGACCGCCGCGTGATATGCGGCGCCGCTGTAGATGTGCCCGCCGGCCACCCGATGCCGGCGGTGTATGAAGTGGAGCGGCAAGCTACACAGCGCGACGACTATCTGACGGCCGTGGGAGCCGTGATAGCAGGGCTAAAGACGCGAGGCGGCAAAAGCGTGATTTCGCGCACCACTTGCGGCAGCGCCATCGGCGTCGATTGGGCCGCCGTAGCGATGCGCTATTTCGATCGCTATCCCTCCACGATGCGTTACCTATATTTCACACCGCAGACCGGCTATTGGCTGGGAGCGTCGCCCGAGCTGCTGTATCGCGGCGATGGCCGCGGCCATGTCGATACGATGGCGCTCGCCGGCACGCGCCGCATCTGTGCCGACGCGTGGGATATGAAGAATGTGCACGAACACCGCATCGTGGTTGATTACATCGCCGCAGTGCTGGCCGAATGTGGCCTCAACGTGACTGTCAACGATATGGAGACGCTTGACTACGGCATCATTCAGCATCTGCTCACGCGCATCAGCGCCTCGGGGCATTATGACGGCCATGCGGCTATCCTCGACAGACTCAGCCCCACGCCGGCGCTGGCGGGCTATCCGCTCGATGCGGCGCGGCGCGACATACGCAGCGCCGAGCGCCACTCGCGGCGATGCTACAGCGGATATGTGGCTGTCGGCGGCGACGACACCCGGCTGGAGGCTTACGTCAACCTGCGATGCGTCAATTTTGATAAGCACAGGTGGTGTATATACACCGGCGGCGGCATCACGGCAGAGTCAACGGCCGATGACGAGTGGCGCGAGAGCGAAGTTAAAGCCGCTGTCCTCGCCAAGCTCATACAAGACTGCCGCAGGTAGCGCCCCACCACCAAAAACACTTTCAAGGAAATATGCAAAAAAAGAAGCCCGCCGAGAGCATCATTGCTCCCCCGGGCAGGCTTCTCTGCAAGCTGAGATTCGGGTATAAGGTTGAAGCTCGAAGGCCTATGGTTACTTGCCTTCGTGCTCGTATTTAAGTGTCATTGAAGGCTGGTCGCAGACATCAGCAGGGCCGAAGTACTGGATGGGGCCGGGATATACATAGCAGGTGTTGATAGCCCACTTGTCGCGCTGGTCGGCAAACTTGCGGAAGGGCTTGCCATCGAGGCGCACCAGAGCTTTTTGTATCACGGGCTTGTCGGCACCATTGCGACGCTCTATGTTCATCATCATAGTGATGGGGATACCACCGCAGATCCACTGCACGGCGGGCTTTACGAGGTTGCGCACTGACGACATGTAGCCGGTGACGCCAGCATATACGAGGCATGCGGCGTTGTAGCCCAGAGCATAGCAGTAGTCGGTGTCAAAGTTAGAGGGAGCGGCGCAGCGGCCTTCGTAGCCGAAGAAGTGGTGCTGAGCGGCAAACTTGCCCACATACTTGCCCTCCTCCTTCATGGCGGCGAGGCGCTTGCCCACCATGTGGCTGAGGAGCTTCTCGGTCTCGATGAGCGACACTTGCACATTGCCGTGGGGGTCGCGGTCGAGCATGAGCTGGCGTGCTACATCATCGGGGAGTGTGTTGAGAGTGGCAGCGTTTTCGGCCGAGATGTGAGCCTTGATGTATTCGGGCAGCTTCTCGGTGTCGATGCCGGCGATGTCGTCGGCATGCTCGGCGATGACGTTGTTGAGCTCGGCGATGAGCTTCTTGATAGCGGGGATAAACTCGATGAGGCCTTCGGGGATGAGCACGGTGCCGTAGTTGTTGCCATCAGCGGCGCGAGCGGCTACGATGTCGGCGATGTAGTTGACAACATCGTCGAGGGTCATATTCTTGGCCTCTACCTCCTCAGAGATGATGCATACGTTGGGCTGTGTCTGCAGTGCACATTCCAGGGCGATGTGGCTTGCCGAGCGACCCATCAGTTTGATGAAGTGCCAGTATTTCTTGGCCGAGTTGCAGTCGCACTCGATGTTGCCGATAAGCTCGGAATACACCTTCGTGGCGGTGTCAAAACCGAATGATGTCTCAATCATATCGTTTTTGAGGTCGCCATCGATGGTCTTGGGGCATCCGATTACCTGCACGCCGGCGTTGATGCTCTTGTAGTATTCGGCGAGAACGGCGGCATTGGTGTTTGAGTCATCGCCACCGATGATGACCACAGCCTTGATGTTGAGCTCTTTGAGGATTTCGAGAGCTTTGTCAAACTGCTCTTTGCGCTCGAGCTTGGTGCGTCCTGAGCCGATGATGTCAAAGCCGCCGGTGTTGCGATACTCATCGATGATGGCCGAGGTGAGCTCGATGTATTTGTGGTCCACGAGACCGCCGGGGCCCATAAGGAAGCCGAAGAGACGGCTGTCGCGGTGGATGCGTTTGATGCCGTCAAAGAGTCCGCTGATCACATTGTGACCGCCGGGGGCCTGGCCGCCGGAGAGGATGACGCCCACATTGATGGGCTTGCCGCCTTTAGGCGAGGCGGGGTCTTTGTCAAAACGGAGCTCGGGGAGTCCGTAGGTGTTGGGGAATAGTTCTTTGATTTTTTCTTGGTCAGCCACTGACTGGGTGGGCTTTCCCTCGACCATTTTGAGCGAGCTGGTCAAGGCGATTGGCAGCTTGGGCTGGTAAGCCAAGCGGGCCTTCTGCAAAGCACTCTTTTTCATTTAGAAATTATATGTTATAGTTTTTTGATATTGTTAGTTATCGATGATGAGTATAGAGACCGGTGGGTGGTGACGCGGCGAGGGTCACTCCCACTCGATGGTGGCCGGTGGCTTTGACGAGATGTCATAGCATACGCGGTTTACGCCGCGCACCTGATTGATGATATCGTTGGACACCTTGGCCATGAAGTCATACGGGAGGTGAGCCCAGTCGGCTGTCATGGCATCGGTAGAGGTCACGGCCCTCAGTGCCACGGCGCGCTCGTAGGTGCGCTCATCGCCCATCACGCCCACACTCTGCACCGGCAGCAGTATCACGCCGGCTTGCCATACTTGGTCATAAAGACCCCACTGGCGCAGGCCGCTGATAAAGATGTCGTCAGCGTCTTGGAGTATGCGCACCTTCTCGCGCGTGATGTCGCCGAGGATGCGCACCGCGAGCCCCGGCCCGGGGAACGGGTGGCGCTTGATCAGGTGCTCCGGCATGCCGAGGGCGCGACCCACGGCTCTCACCTCGTCTTTGAAGAGGAGGCGTAGAGGCTCGCATAGCTTGAGGTTCATCTTTTGCGGCAGGCCGCCCACATTGTGGTGGCTCTTGATGGTGGTGCCCGTGATTGACAGCGACTCTATGCAGTCAGGGTAGATGGTGCCCTGCGCGAGCCATTTCACATCTTTGATTTTGTGAGCTTCGGCATCGAAGACATCGATAAAGCCTTTGCCTATGATTTTGCGCTTGCGCTCCGGCTCGGTGACGCCCGCCAGCTCGGCGAAGAATTTGTCAGAGGCATCGACACCCACCACGTTGAGGCCGAGGCCCTCGTAGTCAGCCATCACATTGGCAAACTCGTTTTTGCGCAGCATGCCGTGATCCACAAAGATGCAGGTGAGGTTGCTGCCTATGGCTTTGTTGAGGAGCACGGCTGCTACCGAGGAGTCCACGCCTCCGCTGAGGCCGAGCACCACTTTGTCATCGCCTAACTGCTTGCGGAGGGCGGCGACGGTGGTCTCGATAAACGACTCGGCGCTCCATGAGCAGTGTGAGCCGCAGATGCCTTCCACAAAGTTTTGCAGCAGCTGTGTGCCGCATGTCGAATGAAACACCTCGGGGTGGAACTGCACGCCCCACACCTTGTTGTCGCGAGCGGCGAAGGCTGCGCATGCCACCTCGTCGGTCGAAGCAATGATGTCATATCCCGCCGGGAGCGAAGTGATGGTGTCGCCGTGGCTCATCCACACTTGGCTTCCCACCTCGATGCCCTGAAGCAGGGGATTGTCAGTGTCAGAGTGGGCCAGCAGCGCTCTGCCATACTCGCGCGAGGGCGCCGGCTCTACCGTGCCGCCGCCTTCGTATGAGAGAAGCTGTGCTCCATAGCAGATGCCCAGCACGGGGTATCGCCCTATGAGCTTGCTGAGGTCTGTCTTGAATGCCTTCTCGTCATATACCGAGAATGGGCTGCCGGAGAGTATGACACCTATGACATCGGGGTCGTCGTAGGGAAATTTGTTGTAGGGAAGGATTTCACAATAAGTGTTCAGCTCGCGCACGCGTCGGCCTATGAGTTGCGTGGTCTGCGAGCCGAAATCAAGAATAATAATCTTTTCCTGCATCAGTTGCTAAGAGTATATATATTGGTTTACCTAAATTGTAGATTTAGAGAAAAATGATCAGCTGCTGTCAGCTGCCATTTTCCGTTTGCAAAGGTAATAAAAAAATATGAAACACACGAGGTAAGGCGTATTAAAAAGCATTAGCAAAAAATTTTTTGCAGAAATATAAAAAAACATTAACTTTGCGACCGAAAAGGTGCTGCGCCATGCGCGGCTTAAAAGGGAATCGGGTGAAAATCCCGAACAGTCCCGCTGCTGTGAGTTTCAGCAAAATTTCTCATCACGGACGGGCAGAAGAGTCTGCCGCAGTGCCAAGTCACTGGGATTAACCTCCCGGGAAGGCGATGTGAAAGAAACGAGTCAGAAGACCTGCCTTTACAACATATACCGGCGAGCTTGCGAGGACGAGCGAGTGAGGAAATGCCCCGGCAGGATAGCTGACAAATTGTTTTTTATGGCTCCTGCGGAGTGTGTCTTTGCCACGATTGTGCTATCGTCAAGCCCGCTATTGTTAACGCGGATATTAACAAACATGACGATAAATGCAATTGAGGCACATTCTATTTATTATGGCATCATTGGTGGCATTGCCGCAGGTGTCAGCCACAACACATAACGATGCGGTAGAGACTACCGACTCGGTGGCTCTGCGCGAGGTGGTAGTGACATCACGGCGCAAGTCGGTGGAGGTGATACCGGTGCAGACGCTCAGTGGGGCCGAGCTGGAGCTGCTGGGCAGCGCAAGCGTCGCCGATGCGTTGCGATACTTTGCCGGCGTGCAAGTCAAGGACTATGGCGGCGTCGGCGGCATAAAGACGGTGAATGTGCGATCTATGGGCACCAATCACACGGGCGTGGTGTATGACGGCGTGGAGCTGGGCAATGCACAAAACGGCCAGATTGACCTTGGCCAATTTTCGCTCGACAACATCGAGTCAATATCGCTGTACAATGGCCAAAAGAGTGAGATACTACAGCCCGCGCGCGACTTCGGGTCTGCCGCACAGATATATATGCGCACGCGCAAGCCGGCATTTGCCGAGGGCGAGAGCTATCATCTGCGCGCCAAGCTGCGCACCGGGTCGTTTGCGCTGATTAATCCGTCGGCCACGATGGAGCTGCGATTGTCGCCTAACGTGAGCGCTGCCCTCAGCGCCGAGTGGCTCAATAGCAACGGCAAGTATAAGTTCAGATACCGGCGCGTGACGCCGGCCGGCGAGCTCGCCTATGACACAACGGCGACACGCGAGAACGGCGACATCAATGCCACGCGCCTTGAGGCTAATGTGTATGGGGCGTTGAGACACGGCGACTGGAGCGTGAAGGCCTACAATTACAATTCGGAGCGAGGAGTCCCCGGAGCCATTGTCAATAATGTGTGGCGGCGAGGCGAGCGCATTTGGGACACAAACTCGTTTGTGCAGGCTTCATATCAGATGGAGCTGGGGCGCTTTACCACGCTGGCGCATGGCAAATATGCCTATTACCGCACTCATTACGTCAATAACGATGATAAGCAGGTTAAGGTTGACAACCTTTACAAGCAGCGCGAGGTGTATCTATCCACTTCAAATGAATATGTGGTGACGAGCCGGTGGCGCCTGGCCGCAGCTTACGATTTTCAGTGGAATACGCTTGACGCCGACGTATATGGCTTTGCCAAGCCTGACCGATACACTCATATATGCGCCATAGCGACATCGGTGAGCGGCTCTCGCCTCAAGGCGCAGGCCTCGCTCACCGGCACTTTCATTCACGATAAGCTTGCCGGCCAAGCGGCGCCGTCTGACAAGCATGTGGCCTCGCCGGCAGTATATCTCAGCGCCATGCCGGTGCGCGGGGCCGATATGTGGGTGCGAGCATTCTTTAAGCAGTCGTTCAGAATGCCCACCTTCAATGACCTGTATTATGCCGATATGGGCAATTCGCAGCTCGAGCCGGAGCGCGTGACGCAGTATAATCTGGGCTTGACATACGATAAGCAATGGCGGCGCCGGAGCCTCATTGGCGGCGTCGGCTTTACCATAGACGGCTACTACAATAGAGTCAAGGACAAGATAGTGGCATATCCCAAAGGACAGCAATTCCGCTGGACTATGCTCAATCTGGGATTGGTGGATATCCGTGGTGTCGATGTATGCGCAAAGCTGCTATTGCACCCGCTCAATGATATGGAGCTGACGTTGAAGTGTCAGTACACATATCAGCGCGCCATAGATATCACCAATCCGGCCGACAACTATTACCGCGACCAGATACCATACATACCGCATCACTCGGGCTCCGCCGTTATCAATGCACAGTGGCGCGGCTGGGCCGTGAATTACAGCTTTATATATGTGGGGGCGCGATATAATCAGCAAGAAAACATACGCTATAACTACACTCAGCCCTGGTACACGTCTGATGTCACGCTCCAGCGCGATTTCTGCATCAAGCGTGTGGCATTGCGTGCTATGCTTGAAATCAACAACCTGCTGAGCCAAGATTATGATGTGATTATCAACTATCCCATGCCCAAGCGCAATTTCAAGATTACGCTGGCGGTAGAGATATGACCCCCCCCACGTGCTTTATCAACAGACCTGCCATGAATAAGTCTCTTTTCATTTCATTCATATTTTTTCTGCCGCTCCTGATGGTGTCCACGGGCTGTCGCGATGACGAGCTCGTGGTGCCTACGGAGTATGATATCGTGGGCGAAGCACCCGTCGCCGGCGCCACGATGCGAGGCTTTTATGTGCTCAACGAAGGCAATATGGGCTCAAACAAATGCACCATTGACTATATGGATTACTTCACCGGCCTCTATGCCCGAAACATTTATCCAGAGCGCAATCCCACCGTGGTGAAGGAGCTCGGCGATGTAGGCAATGACATAGCCATTTATGGCTCTAAGCTATATGCCGTGATCAATTGCTCTCACAAGGTGGAGGTCATGGATGCCGCCACCGGAGTGAGCCTCGGCCGGGTCGATATCCCCAATTGCCGATACATCACTTTTTATAGGGGCGATGCCTATGTCAGCTCGTATGTGGGGCCCGTGCTTATCGACCCCGATGCACCTAAAGGTGCTGTATATAAAGTGGATACGCTGACTCTCACCGTCAAAGATAGAGTGACGGTGGGATATCAGCCCGAGGAGATGGCCATCGTCGATGACTATATGTATGTGGCCAACAGCGGCGGCTATCGTGCTCCGAATTACGACAACACGCTGTCGGTGATACAGCTCGTGGATTTCAAGCAAACTCAGCAAATACCCGTGGGCATCAATCTGCATCGTTGCCGACGCGACAGATATGGCAAGCTGTGGGTCTCCTCGCGAGGCAACTACGCCGATGTGCCCTCGCGGCTGTATGTGCTCGACAAGAAACCGGGCTACAACAAGATGCTGGTGGTGGATACCATTGATGTGGCTTGCTCGGAGATGGCCTTCAGGGGCGACAGCCTATACTTCTACGCCACGGAGTGGAACAATTTCAGCGCCTCCAATACCATCACCTACGGCATCATAGATATCAGGACACACAAGGTCGTCGCCGACAATTTCATCAGCGATGGCAGCGAGAGCGATATCACTGTGCCATACGGCATAGCGATTCACCCCGACACGGGCGATATCTTGGTGACCGATGCCAAAAATTATGTCAGTAGCGGCGCTCTGTATTGCTATGACAGCCGCGGGCGCCGCAAATGGAGTGTGCGCACGGGCGATATCCCCGCTCACATAGTGTTTTTACCCCTATCGTTATGCAATCAAGGCAAATAGTTTTTTTAGTATGTGCGGCAGCGATGTGTTTGGCCGCCTCGTGCAGCGATATCCCCACGGTGAGTCTCGGCATCGATGATTTTTACCGCGTGTGCCGCATGCAGAAGCTGCCATTGCACCCGGCCCTCAGCGGCGCGCGTTATGAGTGGCGTGTCGATGGCGCTTTGGTGAGCACCGACCGAGAGTATATCTTCTTGAGCGCCGACGAGGGGACATACTCCGTGACCCTTGACATCATTGATGAGCTGACGCCTTTCCACCACCAATTCACCGTGTGTGTACTGCATGAGGAGGTGGAGTATAGCCCTTACATCAGCAGTGTATATGAATACTGCCCGGCGCCCGGACAGTTTGTCAATACCATGCCGCAATATGACCCGGGCGACACCTACGATGATATGGTCCGAAAGGCCGGAGAGTGTATCAGCGGCACCAATGACATCATGATTACTCTCGGCGGATATGGCGGATATGTGACATTCGGATTTGACCATACGGTCATAAACAGAGAAGGCTACGACTTCAGGATATGGGGCAATTGCTTTTATGAGCTTACTGAGCCGGATGTGGCGGGAGGCTCGGCCGAGCCCGGAATTGTGATGGTCAGCTACGACACTAATTGCAACGGCGTGCCTGATGACCAATGGTATGAGCTCGCCGGCAGTGAGTATAACAATAGCCTCACGGTGCATGATTATGCTATTACATATCGGCGACCGAGCGATGACGCCTCGGATATCTATTGGACTGACTCTCGCGGCAGTGAGGGCGTCTTGCCCAAGAATATGTATCACAAGCAGCCATATTTTCCGATGTGGACCGCCGACGAGGCGCTGACTTTCAGCGGCTCATTGCTCCCTCCAAATGGCGTGGACAAGAGCGGCTCAGGCTCTTATTATGTGCTCTACTCGTATCCCTGGGGCTATGTTGACAATCACCCCAACGAATATGCCGACCTCAACTCGTTTGACATCGACAATGCCGTTGATGCCTCGGGGCGCAAGGTGCAATTGCCGGGCATCGATTTTGTGCGCGTATATACGGCCGTCAATCAGGTGTGCGGCTGGATTGGTGAGACATCCACCGAGCTGTCGCGCGCCCAGGACTTGAATTTGCCAACTAATGATATTATAAACCAATAAATTACCTAAAATGAAACGTCTAATGATTATCACCGCGGTGGCCATGGCGGCGCTGTCGCTGCAGGGCTTCACCCTGGATTTCAGCCGCATCAGGCATTGGGCCGGCAGCGGCGACTGCCGAGCGGCGCTGGTGGTGCAATTTGCCGATGGCAAGAGCAGCGATGCCTATGTCTGGGGCTATCGCTTTGACGCTGACGCCATGCCCACGGCTGAGGATATGCTCAGAGCTGTGGCCGCCGAGTGCAGCGACTTGGTGTTGCTGACGCAATACACCGGCTATATGGGCAACACCGTATGTGGCATAGGCCTCAGCCCCGCCTGCGACGATGTGCTCAGCGCTCTGCAATATGACTTTGACGCGGCTGTCGAAGATGGCTCTATTTCGTTTGGCTACTATACCCCTAACGCTACTATGGGCCAGACGGCTGCCCCCGGCGGCAGCGCCCCGGATTACTGCTACGATGCCATCGCGGCCGCCGCTGCGACTCACGTCATTGATCACCCGCTCAATGCTGCGACTTACGGCTATCCTTGCTATGACTATGATTACTGGCAGCTTGATGATACAGCTGCCGATGACCCCGCCATCCATTGGAATTCGGGATGGTATGTGGGTTACTGGAGCTACTGGGTAGGAGGCGCTGACAGCGCTTCGCTGGGATATTCGGCGTGGGGCATCACGTCGGTGCCGGTAAGCGACCTGGCGGTCCACGCCTTCAAGTATCTGCTACTGTCTGAGCCTGATGCCTCAACCGGCGCCTCCACGCAGTGGGGCTCTCTCAACTATCATCACTACCTTGAGCCGGAGCCTGACCCCGACCCCGATGCCGGTATCGCCACGCTTTTTGTCGATACTGAGTCATGCCGCAAGCGCATAGTGTATTATCGTATTGACGGCACCGCCGTGGGCAGCGATGCCGCAGCTTTGCGCCCCGGTGTGTATCTGCGACGCGATGGTGCTAATGTCACAAAAATATTAATCAACTAATCTCACAATCAATAATTTACGCGATGAAAAAATTATTACTATCATTTGCCGCAATAGCTGTATTTGGCTATGTCGGCAATGCCGAGGTGCTGACGAGTGTCGGCTCCGGCGACTCGCAAGCCTCGCTAACCGTGACTTGGGGCGACCAAAAAGCTATCGACAACCTGTCGATAGGTGTGAATTTTGACGATGGAGCCACCGTGGCCGACATCGTGACCGCCGCATTAGCTGGCGATGCGCGCCTGTATGCCTTGCGCGCCGGCAGCGACTATGTGGCCTTCGGTTTTGACACCGATGGCAACTTCACGTCAACGATAACCCTTGACGGCGCGGTGCTGCCGCTCGTCGATGGCGTATCTTCCGTGTCAGGCGATTACACAGCCGCCACAGCTACCGTTGTCTATGACCACTGGCAGCTCAACAGCGCCGCCATGTCCTGGCAGGTGTTTATCGGCGACACGGCGGCTTCGTGGAGCGATGCCGTGAGCGCCGGCGATGCTATTTCGTTGGTATATACTGCCCGCGGAGCCGCTACGATGCCCGCCCGCGACTATGTATTTGACCTGCGGCCTGCTGACCAAACAGGCATCTGGTTCCCCGAGAACTGGACCATCAAGGCCGTGAGCGGCGAGGTGCTGCCTATGCTCATCAACTGCGGCAGCGAGGGCGGCTACATCCGTTCATGCTCTTTCACCTACACTGATGGCGATGGCGCTACGCTCAGCTCGCCCTTTGTGACGCTGGCTCTCTCTAACCCCACAAAAGGCAACGCCGCCGCAACGGTGTCGGCTGCCAATGGCATCGGTGTGATGAATGTCACCGCTAAGGCTTACTTCGTCAATAGCGCCACCAACGGATATGTCCAAGCCGAAGGCTCATGCGAGCTCACCGTCGCCGTAGATAATCTCGTCACCGATATCATAGTCAACGGCTATGATGATGGGCAGCCCATTGAGCTTGAGGCTATGGGAGTCCTTGCCATCCCGGAGCTCTCCTTTGAGCCGGCCGATGCTGACTTGCAGGTGGCGAGCTTCTCGTTCTCTGACCCGGAGATGGTGACCACATATTATGTGGGGTCAAATAAGGTGACATATTTAGTGGCTCATAAAGAGGGTTCGTGCACTATGACGATAACATCTGGCGATGGCAATGCCACCAAAGATGTTACCATCAACGTCAAGGGCTATGAAGAGCCTCTCGAAGCCGGATATGACACCGGTTTGCTCTGGCTCAACGAGGAGTGGTTCACACATACCAGCGGCTCAATCAACTATATTGATGCAGACCGCGATGTGCATTACCGCGCCTACGAGGCTGTCAACGAAGGCCGTGCCTTCGGCGCTACTTCGCAATATGCCACCGTATGGGCCGACAAGCTGATAGTCATGTCTAAGCAAGCATGGGACGGCGGCGACACTCGATCTATTGAGAATAACGGCGGCCGAGTGGTCATTGCCGATGCAAAGACGTTGGAGCGCATCGCCTCGTTTGACAATATCGGTGGCGACGGACGTGCTTGCGCCGGTGTGTCTCCTTCTAAGGTGTATCTTACGCATGCAGCCGGTGTGAGAGTCCTCGACTTGAACACTATGACTATCGCCGATGCCGATATCGAGGGCCTGCCCGTGGGGAGCTCTTACAGCGGTCAATATGGCAACATCACCGTCAGCGGTAATCGCGCTTTCGTGGCCGTGCAGAGCAAGGGCATCGTGGTAATCAATACTGACACTGACTGCTATGAGTCTATTATCGAAAATTCAAGCATTGCAAGCGTGGTCACAACGCCCGATGGCATGGTATGGTATGCCGCCGGCACCGAAGCCGGATGCATCGACCCCGTGACTCTCCAAGTGACGCGCACGGTGACTCTCCCCGTGTCTGTCTCGGCTCAGTGGGGCACATGGCGCAATGTGAGCTTCTTCGCAAGCCCTAACAGCAACGAGCTGCTATTTAATGCTATGGGCGGCTGGTCGGCTACGCCAAATCTCTATCGATGGAATATTGATGAGGTCGATGACCCGTCAACGCTCGAGCCTATATATACCTACAGCGGCAGCAGCGACTATGGCTCTATGTATGGTTGCTCGGGATATGACCCCCGCTCCGATGAATTTGTCTTTGCCACGAGCTTGGGCTACGGATACCTCGGCCTCTACAATTGGCTGCATTTTGTAGATGCCAAGACCGGCGAGGTTAAGGCGGTCAAGACAATGCCGGAGTATTGGTGGTTCCCCGCTATGCCTGTGTTGCCCGACTCTTATAGCGCCAAGGTTGATATCGAGGATCTTCGTTTTGAGGTCGGGGATACTGACGCCCGCTCTTTTGAGCTCGCTGAGCTGACCCATGATGCCGATGACATTGACGGTTTTATCTCCGTGACGCTGGTCGATGGCTCTGCCGATGCTGCCGCCTCGGCTGAGATTGCCGATGGTGTGCTGACAATCACCCCGCTGCACCCGGGCGTTGCCGATGTGGTGCTGCAGCTGTGCTCGCGCGGACGTGTGTCTGAGCAGTCCATTCGTGTTGAGGTCGTAGCCCCGCAAGCCGCAACCCCCTCTTTCAGCCTGGCTCCCGGCTCGGTGCTCAAGGGCTCTGCTGTGACCATTGCCTGCGACACTGAGGGCGCCGCTATCTATTACACTACCGATGGCAGCGAGCCTACCGAGGCCTCCTCGCTGTATGACGAGGCCATCATCATTGACAGCGACATGACTTTGCGCGCAATCGCTGTGGCTGACGGTTATGACGTGAGCGATGAAGCCGTGGCCGAATACACGCTGCTGTCCATCGAGGCGCCGACCTCGCTGTATCTCATCGGACATATTGACAACACCAACTTCAATCCCACCGAAGCTTTACTGATGACCAAGGAGGGCGACACTTTCTCCTTTGATGGCGAGGTCAATGACTGCGGAAACGGCATGGGATACTTCGCCTTTGCCGACAGCCGCGGCTCTTGGGACGAGGTTAATGCCGGCGTGCGTTATGGCGCCGCAGCCTCTAACCTCGGCGTGGATATTAATACCGATATGCCGCTGGCGCTGTACTCCGAGAGCTCCTTTGAAATAGCTGCCGGGTATTACCACTTTGAGGTGGCCTTCACCGGTTATGAAGTGATAATGACCGTTACCGAGGCCGAGGGCGTCAGCGATGTGCACGCCATCGAGGCTGATGCTGCCGCCGAATTCTACACCCTGCAAGGTGTGAGAGTAGCATCGCCGCAAGCCGGACATCTATATGTCGTGCGCCGCGCTAATGGTGCTTCTAAGGTCTATGTTAAGTAACCGATATGCGTGATATTAGATATTGTGCAGTAATCATTGCTGCCGTAGCCACAATGTCTGTGGCTACGGCCGGCAATGACTATTCGCAGGGCTTTTTTGTGGTCAATGAAGATTGGTATGGCCATCAGAACTCCACTGTCAATCATCTCGACCCCGACAATGCCGCCGGCGATTATTGGAGCTATCGCGTGTTTAGCTCTCAAAATCCCGGTTATGAGCTTGGCGCTACGGCTCAGCATGGCGTCATACACAATGGCCTCTTATACATCATTTCCAAGCAGGCCAAAGACCCCGGCGCTTCAATCTCCGGCGGCCGCATCACGGTAGCCGATGCCTCAACGATGCAATTGGTGTATCAGTGCGAGTGCATCGATGCCTCCGGAGCCGTGTGTGACGGACGCGCTTTTGTTGGCATCGATGACCACAAGGGATATATCTCTACGAGCAATGGAGTGTGGGTCTTTGACATTGATGACATGCAAGTGACTTCGCAGATTGAAGGCACCGCCAATCCCGACGCTGCAGCTTTATATAGCGGACAGTGCGGCAGTATGGTATATACCGATGGCCGCGTTTTCGTTGCGCACCAGTCAAAGGGCCTGCTGGTGATTGATGCCGCGAGCGACGCCGTCATAGCTGAGCTGTCAATGGATATCGTGGCTGAGGGAGCAGGCATCGGCTCTGTGGTCAAAGCTCGCAATGGCATGCTCTACGTCAGCATAGCCGCCGACACGCAAGGCCTCGGCGATGCTTATAGAGCACTGCTGCGCGTCAATCCGGTAACTTTGGCCACGGAGGTATTGCCGCTGTCCGATGATGTATATCCTCCCGCCAATTCGTGGTATGCGTGGACTCCTGACGGCTTTTGCGCATCAGCGACTGACGACGCACTCTATTGGAATGGTGGCGAGAGCAGCTGGTTCGCCCAATCAAAGATCTATCGATATGACATCACCACCAATCAGGCAAGACTCATCGTGGATTTCGACAACGACCCCGATGGCTGGATGCTATATGGATGCTCTATGCGGCCGCACCCTGTCTCCGGTGAGCTCTATATGTCGCTGTTCCACGACTTCTCTGACCCCACTTATATCATGCGTCGATGCTCCTCAGATGGAGCCACCATCAAAGATTATCCTATGATATCCAATTACTGGTTCCCTTCGATACCTGTATTTCACGAGGCACATAGCGGCGGCATTGATGTCGTGTCGCAGAGCCACATTCAGGCCATTAGCCTGATCAATAATGCGCTGCGAGTGTGCGGACATGCCGGCGAGATGCTGACGGTCCGCTCGCTCTCGGGCGTCGTCGTAGCGCAGACAACGATTGACGACGACATCTATGACTATGCTATCGGCGATCATGTCGCCGCCGGCATATATATAGTGACGGCCGGCAATCAAAGCCGCAAGCTGGCCCTATACAGGTGACGCTACCGCGCAACTTCCGATGCGAGGCGTATGCCGCTGAGACTGTGGTTTGTGATAAAGCTCAGCGACTGCGCCTCGCATCATTTCCAAACTCACCCACAGCCCACCGCCCCGCCCCCCAAATGCCTTGTAGGGGCGCAATATTTTGCGCCCGCATCAACCGCGCCCACCACGCGCGCCCACCAAATGCCTTGTAGGGGCGCAATATTTTGCGCCCGCATCAACCGCGCCCACCAAGCGCGCCCCCCAAATGCCTTGTAGGGGCGCAATATTTTGCGCCCGCATCAACCACGCCCACCGCGCCCGCATCAACCACACCGCCCGCTGCGCCCACGCGCGCCGTAAGGCCGCGCGCCACAATAGCCGCCGCTAACTTCAGGCTGAAAGCCGTCACCACGGCGAGCCTAAAAGGCTCGCTGTGCAATAGCCGGGGGCAAGGTCGCCGGGGGCGACCGCAGCCCTCGGAAAGCCAACCACTACGCATAAAGTCTGCAAAGACGCAACCTTGCCCCCAAAACCGCGCCCCAATCCCCTACCAATCAAAGACACCACCTTGCCCCACCATAGCAACTTATTTAGCGGGTCATGTGAGCCACAATTGCCCTGATTACCCTACATTGGCTTAATCATCGACTCTATAAAGGCTATTTCCTCTTCACTCAAGCCATATTTAGCATACAGCTGACGGTCTATTTCCGCAACGCTCTTGCTCCAATCTATATCGGAATTTTCCGAAAAATCTTGTAATGGAACATTCAACCAAGTATCGCGTGGATTATCTTGTGTTACTTTTAATGAACCCAGCAATAATCTCGCGAACCGTGTTCGAATATATTTTAAACATGCCTCAGCATAGGAGGATTTTTCAAATCTTCCTATGCTGAGGAATGTAAGAGTGTGTCCGATTACCGGCACGCCGATTACCGGCGTGCTGAGCACCTCGCCGAGAGTACCACTACCATTTGATTTTGGAATTAGGACTTTATAAAAGTCAATATTGTTAGGCAATTTAATGTATTCACGCTTTACCCATCTTGTAACTCTTGTGTGTCCATTTAAGCCATAAATACCTATATAATTGCCTGTTTTAGGCTTAGTTTCCCAAAATATTTCCGGAAAGATGTCAAAAATGCTTGAGCCAATATCATATTTGTGTCCTGCACTTTGCCGCCCTTCAAAACTGGGATTTTCCTCGTACAATTTTTCTGTTAGTTTGTATAGGTCTCGAGGATATACAAGTTCTGAAAATGATGGGTGATTTTGTGTTTTGACTTTAGATATGATAGATAATACTTCTTTGAATGGGCTGAACAAGCCAATCTTGCCGAAATTTTCGTTCAGAATAGACATTGTTACAGCAATCCCTCCTTTAACATCAACATTTGGAAACACCTTGTTGCTATTTGCCCAATAATCAACAACCTTGAAGTTGGTTTCATTTAACATTTTTAAATTCCAATCTTTAGGTGTTTTGCCTGCATTAAATAAAAACCTTGCAGGGTGGATTAACGTTGATATGTTTGATATTCTTCTTGCGATGTCAATAAATGAGTGATAAACAGGGTCTGCTCCATTTCCGTCTCCTTTATTAACTATTTGGTATGGAGGGTTTCCAACCACAGCGTTGAATTTCATATTGTCGTTATTTATTGCTTTCCAAAAAGATTTGCCTTTTGCAACTTTTTCAATAAAGTTGTTTGGCTTATTCTTAATTTGATTGATTAAATCCTCGAAGTATCGAGTGTTTACTTTTATAGAACGAAAACCGACAAGTGTTCGCTTTGTTATGCTCTTTGCCATAGGCGTTTTGCAAATGACAAAGATATTCTCTGCAACTACTTCACGCCAAACTTCCCATTCTTCTTCTACGCTTTCCGGTGATTTTTTGAGGCTTGCAAGCCTGGAGCGGTAAGTGCTATATGCCACATATAGCGGATATAGTCCTGTTTTTGAATTGATTTCAAGAATTCTTGTATCAGGATTAAATACTTCAGCTGTAACCTTACCTCTATCCACAAACCGAGGGTCGTCGAGTGTCTTCTTTTCGTCAAAGTTAGTGTCTAAGAATGTATAACCGCCTATTGTATCAGACATGTGCATATTCACTACTCGCCATGGAGTGAGGACTGTTTCCTTGTCCGGGTTGCGAAATGTGGCAAAGATTTGCGTGATGCGCTCTATGCGTTGTTCGATAGACAAATTATCTGCCGAACGTACCATGTTGCGAATACGTTTTGCAGCTGCAGCAAAAATGTCGCGGTCGTAGTATTTGCGGAATGCGTTAAACTTTTGTTTTGTAACGCCTCGCGGCATAAATTCTTCCCACGAAGGCGAGTCTATAAGTGCTGTAAAATTATCAATGGTAATTTCTTCTTTTTCATCGTCTATGTCAGCTCCATAAATCATTAATGGCATACGAATAGATATGCCACGAAGAATCGAAATAGCAGTATCGCGGTTTTTCTTTTTTGCTTTTAGTTCTTCGAGCCTCTTCTTCTCATCTTCTGTAAGTTCCCTCTTTTTCTTCTTCTCAAGGCTCTCTTTTTCCTCATATTCTTCGTTGGTCAAACCTTGATTGTTAACATCAACTGAATTGGTTTTAGGCATAGCCTTTGTTTGACCAATAGTTTTTTTGAGGTCTTCAAATTCTTTAAGAGCGAGAGAATCGAGCTTCATCAACTCGTCATTATAAAGATAACCATCCTCGAATCCGTTATTGACAACACGTTCGATATAAACCTTTTTGAGTTGTTGCAACATATCATTAACATTAAACGAGTGCATCTTTGAACCGTTAATGCTAATAACCGGGCAGAAATTTAAGAATTCGCCAATTGCTCTACGGTCGTCGCCTGACGTCTTTCCGGCTTTAGTGGAAATTTTTGCAGTCTCGGCAATCACTTTGAGTGTGCGGTCCGGAGCAAAGTCAAACACATAGCACTGCTCTTTAACACGACCATTGATAGTTGCAGGTGTCTGAACACGGAAGATGGTCTGCATGTAGGTGGCGGCTGAGGTATTGAACGAACCTGTCAGCATCAGCACGGCAGTCCACGCCTTGACACTGACGCCCGTGGTCAACCGTCCGCAGGACAAGGTAATGGTACGGGTGGCATCAGGGTCTGTGCCGATGGCTTTTTCCACAGCCTCAAGAGCATCCTTGCTCTCTTCGTCCTCGTCACCGTCTCCTGCCACATTCACCACCTTGAAATGTTGGAATACGGTGTGCTTTTCGAGCATGCGTTGTATTGCAAGTGCCGACTTGACGCCGGGAACCATCCATAGCGTGTGGCGGAATATATCACGATAAGCTTCTTCTGAGAATGGATATGCACTTTGTGAATCTTTTTTGCAAAGCAAATCAAGGAAAGCCGCTACGTCTTTGTTATGAACAAACTCTCCTAAATCATTGACCCGGAAAAACTCGCGGAAGTTAAATGCAACATCTTCATCGATATAATCATGAAGCAGTCTTCCGAGGTCATATGTATAGATGTTCATCGTAGGAAGCCCTGCGTATGGGTTATGGTCTCCGAAATGTTCCAAATCCCACTGCACTTTTGCCCGTTGCTCCATAACATAATCCCAGGTGTATAGTTCGTCATCATTGTAATCATCAAAGAGGTTGAACGGTGTTCCTGAAAGAGCAAGCACCTTTGTTGTCTGCTTTGTTAATTCCTTTATTACACTTTGTCCTAATTCGGTTTGTGTTCCCTCGTGGGCTTCATCAATAATGATAAAATCCCATGATGTTGAAAATATCTCATTGTTTTTATCAAACTTGCCGCCGACGGTTTCCGACCCCCGCAAATCCTGCATCGATGCGAAATAAACATACTGGCATCTGCCCTGTTTTGCTCTCGCTTCAAGTGAAGCATGACTGTCTCCCTTGTTTTTCGAGCCGTATGCAAAACCGGGACTGTCATAGAATATCTTGCAGAAATCCTCGAACCAGCCTCTGTCCACCACGGGGCGATGGGTAAGAATCAGAGTACGGATGAAATCCATATCTTTCGCCACCTTCAAGGCTGACAACGTCTTGCCAAAACGCATCTTGGCGTTCCAAAGCATTTGGTTGCTTTTCTTAAATTGCTTTTTGGTTTTCTCTATTGCATCTCGTTGTTCTTTGCGAAATATGATAGGATTTTGTCCCTCTGTAATTTCGGTAGTATGTAGAGATTTACGCCCCTCTTTAACCGCTTTGATGGCGTTTATCGCAGTAGATAAATCAGTTTCAAACCATTCTACTCCCCAGTTCTCTGACTCATGGCGCTTGATACCACTTCTTATTAATACTTCGTGAACAGCTTTATCATTGAATGATTTGATTGTGCCTCCACTCGAAAATGCAGTACCTTCGGTGTAAAGTAGCTCATAATAATCTGTCTTTGTGTATTGTTTGATACGGCGTTTAGCAGCCTCGTTAAGTACGTGCGAATTAGGAGCCAGCTCAAGGACATTGTATCCGTCAGGGACTGATGTCTCGCCAATCTTCAAGCAGCCGTGATGCTCCTCATTGTTAATACGGAACACATAAATAAGTTTAGCTTTTAGTGCTGATTCGAATATCATGGCTTCTCTTATTTTATGGATTGTACATACGCCTCAACTTGTCTATCCTTTGTCTTCTTCCAATCTCGAATAAGGCAAAGAATTCCATTGTGCTTGTGTATGTCGCCGGTGCGACATCCCTCACATGGCCGTTCTATCGTTTCTTCTCCAAATAGTGTGGTTACCTTTTTCGGCTGGCCGCAGGTGTCAGGAACTACACACCTCAAGCCATCCATTTGCCATAGATTCCACGATATAATATAAGCAATATGATTAATAGACTTATCGAGTGGGTCCTTGCCAAATTTAAGTCGATAGTATTCAATGAATGTGTATAGTAGTGTCTCGCGTGCTATAAGCAAACTATCGCCTTGCCACTCGTAGCCGTATGTGCTTTTATAAGCATCCTTGGCTGCTTCGAGCCAATCTGTAGTGTTATCGCAATTTTCGCTTACCACCCGAAGTTTGCGGTCGAGTAAGCCGATACGCTTTTCAATAGGTATAAACTCGCCGCTGACTGTGTCATAGCGCGAAGCAAGATAGGGCGCCTCGCCACACGTGATTTCAAGGCGAGTATCACGAACATAGTCTTTCCATGTTTTACCTTCAGGGAACGTGATACGTTCAGTATTAACAGTCCAAGTATGGTCGTCGTTCTCGGCATTAAACACGCCTTCACGTCCGAACCATGCGTTATCAATGAGATTGTTTTGAGCATTACAAATCCACGATGGTGTAAACACCTCTGCTTTGTCTCGTGAGCGAGAAATCTGCGTTAGTCGGTCTTTACAAGTCCGAGGCTGTACAACACAGCCATATTCTCCGGTGATATTTTCCGGCAAGATTTGGTCGGCATAATGAAAGCCATCGCCAAGTTGTTCATAATCAGATGTAGCCCAGAAGATATTCCAATCTTTCCCTTTTACACGGCTCATTGTGTGGTCTTTGAGCAGCGTAGCAAGCAATTCCGGTGAGCGCCGGCGGATATCATCTTCTCTTATGTCGATTTCTCTTGCCTCCATTCAAGTACGAAACTTTGATATACTGAATATGCCGATTAAGGCTTTAGTTTGTGAGTTATATGCATTACTGCAAAGTTACGAATTATTTTTTAACTAAGATGAAGATAACCATTTGTTTAAGGGCATATATAGTTTGCATTCCTTGGTTTTGAAGTATTCCGCCGTAAAGATAATAGAAATAATGAGCAAGAATTGAGCATACCGAAGTTATTATTTCTTAAATTTAGCAACAATTTTTGCCGTGCGATAGTGATTTGTCCGTCAAGCCACGCATAGTCCTCCGCACCACGACTTGTAGGGACACGATACATCGCGCCCGCATCAACCGCGCCACCCACCGCGCCCCATCCGACACCACAACTTGTAGGGGCGCAATATTTTGCGCCCGCATCAACCGCGCCGCCACCCACCACGCCGCCCACCGCGCCCCATCCACCACCGCAAATGTTAAAGATTATGTTAACGCAACACACTTCATCTC
>JBJEDF010000071.1:0-26601 GCA_051871765.1 Muribaculaceae bacterium | reverse complement strand
AAATTGAGTTCTTTAAAAGAATTTACTAATTTTGCACTTGCCACTTGACTCTACACTTACAAAAATTTGCCGAAATAGCTTGCTCACAATGGTTTTTTTGCCTAAATTTGCACAAAATTGCAGCCCGTATGGGTTGCCGTTTACAATTTACTAAGCCTAAAACACAAAACAATTTCATATAACTCAATTAAAAACAATCATCTTATGTGGTTAACAAGCTCATCTATAGGGCGTAAGCTGGTAATGGCTATTACCGGCGTGTGTCTCGTCCTATTCGTAACTTTTCACGTGTTGATGAACTCAGTGGCTATCATTTGGCCTGAGGCATACAATGCTATCTGTGAGTTCCTCGGAGCCAACTGGTATGCACTTGTGGCCTCAATGGGTCTGGCAGCGCTGTTTCTCATTCACATTATTTATGCCTTGTGGCTCACCGTGCAAAACCGCGCGGCCCGCGGCACCGACCGCTATGCCGTGACCTCTCGCCCGCCGCAAGTGGAGTGGTCGTCAAAGAATATGCTCGTGCTGGGCATTGTGGTCGTAGCATTTATGGGCGTGCACCTGATCCAGTTCTGGAGCAAGATGCAGCTGCAGGAGCTGGTGTCGCATGACATCGCCTCGCTGCCCACCGTAGAGGGCGCTGCAGCCGCTCCGGCATTTGGCACGCTGTTCTTGCAGCAGGCCTTCTCGCAGCGGTACACCCCGGTAATTTACATCATCGGCTTCGTGGCTCTGTGGTTCCACATGACTCACGGCTTCTGGTCAATGCTGCACACCATCGGTTGGAGCAATACCACATGGATACCTCGCCTGCACAAAATCGGCAATTGGTGGACTACCATCGTGATCCTGCTCTTTGTGGTGCAGGTAGGCGTCTTCACCTGGCGTGCTTCACAGAAGTATTATCTCACGGCGCCGCAGCTGCAAGAGCAATATGCCGAGTATTGGGGCGAGCGTGCTGAGGCCCTGGTTAAGGATTTCCAGAGCGAGGCAAATAAGGCTTTTGCCGATGTTGACCAGCAGAACATGATTGAGGTGCAACGCGTGCAAAACGAGTTTCTCAACGCTACGGGCGATGCCTTCGTGCGCGATGCCGCTCTTATCGACAGCTGCGTCAAGGTGCAGTGCCCCAACGCCGTAGCTCCCCAGCTTCAGAACCTGCGCCAGTTCAAGGCTCAGATAGAGCAAGCTATGGCTTATGCCAAAATGATGCAAAACCGCAATACCAACAACGAATAATCAATAGCCCAAAGATATGCCAACGAATAAAAACATAGAAGGCATGATCGACTCAACGCCGATTATGAAGGACTATGCCGATGTCGAATCGTGCAAGCTCCCCGAGTACACCATCGACTCAAAAATCCCCGAAGGCCCGGTAGCTGAAAAGTGGACCAACTATAAGGCTCATCAGAAACTCGTCAACCCGGCCAACAAGCGCCACCTCGACATCATCGTGGTGGGCACGGGTCTCGCCGGCTCCTCTGCCGCCTCGACCCTCGGCGAGATGGGCTTCAATGTGCTCAACTTCTGCATACAAGATAGCCCCCGCCGCGCTCACTCTATCGCCGCTCAGGGCGGTATCAACGCAGCCAAAAACTATCAGAACGATGGCGACTCGGTGTATCGCCTGTTCTACGACACCGTCAAGGGCGGTGACTTCCGCTCGCGCGAAGCCAACGTGTATCGCCTCGCCGAGGTGTCAAACAATATCATCGACCAATGTGTGCAGCAAGGTGTGCCCTTCGCTCGCGAATACGGCGGCCTGCTCGCCAACCGCTCGTTCGGCGGTGCTCAGGTGAGCCGCACCTTCTACGCCAAGGGCCAGACCGGCCAGCAGCTGCTGCTCGGCGCTTATGCCTCGCTCAACCGTCAGATACAGAAAGGTCAGGTCAAGTCGTTCAACCGTCGTGAGATGCTCGACATCGTAATCATCGACGGCCGCGCTCGCGGTATCATCGTGCGCAACCTCGTCACCGGCGAGATCGAGCGCTATGCCGCCCACGCTGTGGTGCTCGCCACCGGCGGTTATGGCCGCGCCTTCTTCCTCTCAACCAATGCTATGGGCTGCAACGGCTCGGCTGCCGTGCAGGCCTTCAAGAAAGGCGCTTATCTGGCCAACCTCTGCTTCACGCAAATCCACCCCACGTGTATCCCCGTGCACGGCGAAGACCAGTCCAAGCTCACCCTTATGAGCGAGTCGCTCCGCAACGACGGCCGCATCTGGGTGCCCAAGAAGAAAGAAGATGCCGAGGCTATCCGCGCCGGCAAGAAGAAGCCTACCGATATCCCCGATGAAGATCGCGACTTCTATCTGGAGCGCCGCTATCCCGCCTTCGGTAACCTCTGCCCCCGCGACATCGCCTCTCGCGCCGCCAAGGAGCGCTGCGATGCCGGCTACGGCGTAGGCACCGGCAATGCCGTGTATCTCGACTTCAAGTATGCCATAGAGCGTCTGGGCGCCGACGTGGTGCGTGACCGCTACGGCAACCTCTTCGATATGTATCAGATGATCTCTGATGACAACCCCTACGAGACCCCGATGATGATATTCCCCGCTTCACACTATACCATGGGCGGCATCTGGGTTGACTACGAGCTGCAGACCTCGGTCAAGGGCCTCTTTGCCATCGGCGAATGTAACTTCTCAGACCACGGCGCTAACCGCCTCGGCGCTTCAGCTCTGATGCAGGGCCTCGCTGACGGTTACTTCGTGCTCCCCTACACTATGCAAAACTACCTCAGCGACCAAATCAAGGTGCCGCGCTTCACTACCGACGCGCCTGAGTTTGACGCCGCCGAGAAGGCCGTGCGCGAGCGCATCGAGAAGCTCATGAGCATCAACGGCACCAAGAGCCCCGATGAGATACACAAGCGCCTGGGACATGTGATGTGGAACCTCGTAGGTATGGGCCGCACCCTCCAGAGCCTCGTCAAGGCTATCGATGAGATCGAAGAGGTGCGCAAAGAGTTCTACTCTGACCTGCGCATCGTGGGCAAGGCCGACGACCTCAACACCGAGCTGGAGAAGGCCCTGCGCCTCGAAGACTTCCTCGTCATTGCCAAGATGATGGCTATCGACGCCCTCAACCGCAATGAGTCATGCGGCGCTCACTTCCGCGAAGAATATCAGACCGCCGATGGCGAAGCCGCTCGTCGCGATGATGAATACATGTATGTGAGCTGCTGGAAGTACACCGGCGAAGGCCAGAAGCCTATCCTCATCAAGGAGCCGCTCAAATATGAGGCTATCAAAGTACAAACCCGCAACTATAAGTCCTAATCTCTTCTGAAGCAACAATGGAAACAACAATCAGCGTAAATCTCAAAATTTGGCGTCAACGTGGTCCCAAAGAGAAAGGACAGTTCGTCAACTATCATCTCGATAATGTCTCTACGGGCAGCAGCTTCCTCGAAATGCTCGATATGCTCAACCAGCGCCTCGTAGAGCAAGGCGAAGAGCCGGTTGTCTTTGACAACGACTGCCGCGAAGGCATCTGCGGTATGTGCTCGCTCTATATCAACGGTCACCCACACGGCCCCGTGCAAGGCATTACCACATGCCAGCTGCACATGCGCAAGTTCCACGATGGCGACACCATCACCATCGAGCCGTGGCGCTCTGCCGCCTTCCCCGTGATACGCGACCTGATGGTCAATCGCAACGCCTTCGACCAGATACAGCAGGCCGGCGGTTATGTGTCGTTCAACTGCGGCGGTGCTCCCGATGCCAATGACACCCCCATCTCTAAGGAGATTGCCGATATGGCGATGGACTCTGCCACCTGCATCGGCTGTGGCGCCTGCGTAGCTGCCTGCAAGAACGGCTCTGCTATGCTCTTCGTCTCTGCCAAGGTGAGCCAGTTTGCCCTCCTGCCTCAAGGCCAGGTGGAACGCGCGCGTCGTGCCCGCGCCATGGTCAAGAAGATGGATGAGCTCGGCTTCGGCAACTGCACCAACACCGGTGCTTGCGCCGCTGAGTGCCCCAAGAACATACCTCTGAGCAACATCGCTCGCCTCAACCGCGAGTTCATCAAAGCTAAGTGCGCTGAGTAAGCCCCCGCCGGGCTTGCCCCCCTGCGGCGCTAAGCTGCAAATTCTCTCACAAGAGACTGTGTCGCGATGCTAAAGGCATCCTATGGCACAGTCTCTTGTCGCATTTCGGCTCCATCGAGAGCCGCTACACGCGCCCGATACTCCTTGCCTGCAACTGCGAGGTCACTATTAAGCGTCGGCATCAATCCGACAAGGTCGAACGCCTTCATCACGGCAGTCCTCTAAAATAAGGGGCTGCCGTGAGCTATTTCGGGGCGCCAAGCTGCTGCGGCATTATAGGCACGCGAAATGCGATTTTTCAATACGTGGTCAATGAGAGTCGCCTGTTGCGATACGCCTCTCGGCGTGGTATCAGAGGAGAAATAAAATCAATTATCGCTGCCCGCTAATACCGGTAATTGCCGTGTGCCGGTGGCGGGGGTTAGTACCAGGTGATGCCGTTGGAGGTGGAGGAGCGCTTGTCGTATTTGAGGTCGCTGAGCATTGATGATTTCACCGAGATGTGGAAGTTGTAGCTCTTGTAGGGGCCTACGGGCACAAATGAGGCTCGCATGGTGAAGCAGTGCAGGTCGCGCGCTATGTTGCAGTTCATGTAGGCGAGCTTGTGGTTGGTGAAGTCATACGATGCGGTAAATGAGAAGCTCCAGTTGGGTGTGGGGCGTATATTGCCTGAGAAGCTGAGGTTTTGAGTGATGCGACCGTCATACTCCATCTTCTCTTTGTTGAAGTTGCCGTATCCGTATCCGATAGAGTAGTTGACCGATAGGCTCCACGGCACAGACCATTTGGCGTATCCGTCGGCGCCTAACTCGGGCTCTTTGTCGTTGCCTTGAGCGCCGGGGCGTTTGTTGCGGTCTTGCTGCGCGGAGGCATCGTCGGCGAGGGGGTCATCAAAGTCAGATGTTGATGAGCCGGCGGCGCCGTTGTTCTTTTGGTCGCCGGATTTTTTGCGCTTGAAGGTGTCGTTGTTGAAGGTGTAGCTGAATGAAGTACCTGCCGAGGAGAGCCTTGCGAGGCCTTTGCCGCTGGAGATGCGCAGCTTGTTGACGCGCACGGGGCTTCCGGAGGCGTTGAGCTGGTAGGTATATACGTCCCACACGGCGTTGAGGTTGAGGTTGAAGCCTTTGGTAATGCGCAGCAGCATGGAGGTGTTGATGTTGCTCCAGTTGAGTGAGTCGGCGGCGAAGTTGTAGCTCTGCGAGAGGGTGAAGTTTTCGATGAGGGATATTTTTTTCTCGCCAATGGAGTCGTTGTCGCTGCGCACCTTCATCTCGAGGTTGTTGGCGAGGGAGTAGCTGACGGTGCCGCTCTTGCCTTGGCCGGGGACACCGAAGATGGCGTTGGGGAACATGCTGTACTTCTGCTTTATCATCTCGCCGTTGGCGCCGGGCTTCTCGTATTCGCCGTAGTATCCGAAGAATGACGAGCTGAAGTCAGGCGCGCCGGAGAATGATATCGAGGGAGTGAGCACGTGGCGTATCATCTTGACTTTCTTGCCTAAGAAGCCCAGGGGCTGGAAGAAACCGTAGATTTTGGTGTCCATTGACACGGAGGCTGAGAAGTCCCACACGTTGTAGAGGCTGTAGCTGGTGTCGCACACCTCGGCGGCGGCGTTGGGGTCCCATTGGCGGCGCACCTTGCTGGTGTACATGCGGTCGGTGATAGACACTGACGGTGTCATGTTGAAGTATTTGAAGAGGGTGAAGGTGGCCGAGATGGGTATGGTGTGTTTCATGCCGTTGCGCCAGTCTTTGACGAGGCTTTTTTTGAAGAATTCGTTTTGCTTGGCGGTGAGAGAGTTTTGGAGCAAGCCGGTGTATGATAGGCGTATCTTCTCATACCATCGCTCGGCGCCCACGGCGTGTTTGCGCTTGAAGGGGGTGACCTGGCTCAGCGTCAGCGTGATGTTGGGAAACGACACCGTGAGCGTAGAGTCTTGTGTGCGCTGCGAGATGTTCATGGTGGTGGATAGCGACCACTTGGATTGCGGGAAGCGGTAGGTGAGGTTGACGGTAGAGCTCTTGGTGTTTTCGGTGAATGAGTTGTTGTAGTAAGAGTTGAGGTCGTTGCGCGAGTAGCCTGATGTGGTGAAGTTGACCGAGGCCGAGAATGTCATGTTGGGGTTGGCCTTGGAGTCTTGCGAGTGGCTCCAGAGCACCTGAAAGTTGGTCTGCGAGGAGTAGTCGGGCGAGCCTTTGTCGCCATTGATGGTCTTGAGGTAGCTGACGTTGAAGTTGCCGCTGTATTTGTAGCGCTTGACGTAGTTGGACTGCGCCGAGAGGCCCCACGAGCCTTTGGTGTAGATTTCGCCGGTGAGCGCCAGGTCAATGTTGTCGCTGATGGCGAAGTAGTAACCGCCGTCGCGCAGGTAGAAGCCGCGGTTGTAGTCGTCGCCAAAGGTGGGCACTATGATGCCCGAGGCGTAGTTGTCGGTGATGGGGAAGTAGCCGAAAGGCACGGCCAGCGGCAGGGGGAGGCCGGCGAGCACCATATATGTGGGTCCGGTGACCACGTTCTTGCCGGGCTTCATCTTGGCTTTGGTGATGTGGAAGTAGAAGTGTGGGTCGTCGTGCTGGTCGCAGGTGGTGTATCGGCCGTCTTTGATGTAGTAGTTGTTTTCGGCGTCTTTTTTTGTGGTGCCGCCGGTGAGGTATCCCTCGCCTTGCTGTGTCACCACGTCGGTGATGTATCCCTTGGCGGTCTTGAAGTTGTAGCGCATGGTCTTGGCCTCGTATTGCTCGGCGCCTTCGCTGAACACGGGCTTGCCCTGGATGTCGCCCACGGTGTCGGTGACGCCGACGGCATACACGGTGTTGTCGTGCATATCCATCTGGATATTTGCGGCTTCGAGGTTGATGTTGCCGTAGGTGACTTTGCCGTCGCCATACATATAGGCCGAGTCTTGGCGCACTATCAACATAGAGTCTTTTGAGGAGAACTCCACGGTGGCGTCGAGATCCACCTTCTTCATCACCAGGCGCGATTTCTTGTGCTGAGCTGCCGGCGTGGCCACTATGGTGTCGGCGCGCAGCGTGTCGGCGGCGAGGCTGTCGGGGGTGTGCAGCGTGTCGGCGGCGAGGCTGTCGGCCGATGGCGCGGCCTGCGTGCTGTCAGTGGCGGCGAGGCCGGCGAGGCCGGCAAGGCGCTGCGCGAGGCGCGCCTCAGCGGCCGTGTCGGCGATGATTTTAGCCGGCGATGACGTCTCGGCGGCAGTGTCTGTCGCAGACTGCCGCAGGCGAGGCCGCTCACTGTCAGGGCCCTGCATACCCACGGCAAGCAGGGGCAGTAATATCGCGGCAATGACGTATATCAGGCTTTTTCTCAAAGCAGGAGTGCTCGTATAGGTGTATAATTGGTGCAAAGTTAAGCATTTTCGCCGTTACGGCAAAATATAATAAATGCAATACTCCTACGTTATAATATCGTAACATTATAGCCTCTGCGCGAGGCTCCAATTGTCAGAAAAGTCATGAAAAAGATTTTACATATCATAATGATAGCCGCAGCGGCGGTGTGCGCCCTCACCGGCCTCAACTCGTGCATCGAGGACGGCTTCACCACCTCTGAGGCTGACCAGCCGCTCTTTGCCGTCGATACTCTCGACTTAGGCGAGGTCTTCACCGAGGAGCCCACGATGGTGCACCGTTTTGTGGTTTATAACCGCGCCAAGAAGTCGATATCCATCTCGCGCATCGCCCTCTCGGGCGAGAATGCCGGGCTCTTTCGCCTCAACGTAGATGGCTTTGGCGCCGAGGAGTTTCACGATGTGGAGATACGCGGCGAGGACTCCATCTTTGTCTTTGTAGATGCCAACCTGCCGTCAAACGGCACCATGGAGCCTGTCAAGGTCACCGCGAGCCTTGACTTCACCACCAACGGCGTCACCCGCTCGGTGGTGGTGGCCGCCACGGGCGTCGATGCGCACCGTCTGCAGGGCGAGGTGCTCACTGAGGATGCCCGCTTTGTGGCCGACCGCCCATACATCGTTTACGACTCGTTGGTGGTGAGCCCCGACTGCCGCCTCACCCTTGATGCCGGCGTGAAGCTGTGCTTCCACGACGGCGCATATATGGCGGTGCGAGGCACGCTGGAGGCTGACGGCACCGTAGAGCAGCCGGTGACGCTCTGCGGCGACCGCATGGGCAATGTGGCCGCCGATATCCCTTATGACCTGATGTCAAATCAGTGGCTCGGACTGTTCTTTACTCACACTTCGCATGGCAGCCATCTCGCCAACACCGTGGTCAAGAACACCATACAGGGCGTGACCATCGACGGCGAGGAGGCTGACGCCGGCGCCGAGCCTATGGTCACATTGCTCAACTGCCGCTTGCGCAATTCGGGCACCTACGCCCTGCTGTCGTTCCACGGCGGCGTCAAGGCCGTGGGCTGCGAGTTTGCCGAGGCAGGCGCCGGCGTGGTGTATCTGGAAGGCGGCAGTCATACGTTCAACCACTGCACCTTTGCCAACTACTACCTCTTCACCGCCATCGGCGGCCCGATATTGCAGTTTGCACATCTCTCTGCCACCCTCGACGATGACGGCACGGGCTTGCCCTACACGCGCGCCGACTTCAGCAACAGCATCATCTATGGCCTGGGCAGCGACATCTCGCACGGCGACCTTGAAGGCACGGCTGTCACCTTCCGTCGCTGTCTCTTTAAGAGCGAGGGCACCGATGACGCCAACTTTATCAACTGCCTGTGGGGCGCAGACCCGCTGTACTACACGGTGCGTGAGGACTACATCTTTGACTACCGCTTGATGCCTGACTCGCCCGCCATCGGCGCTGCTGACCCGGCGCTGACGCTGCCGGAGGCTGCCACCGATGGCTATGGCCTGGCTCGCGGCGTCTCTCCCGACTTGGGCGCCTACGTGTATCAGCCTCAGGCGCAGTAGCAGCTGCGCGGCATAGCATAGCGAGAGCGCCGACCACCCTGATGTCAGGGCTGTGTCGGCGCTCTCGTTGATAGAGGGGGGCTGCAGCGCAGAGCCGTCAGCGTTTCTTGCTGATGAGCGTGGAGGCGGGGTGATAGAGCAGCTGCACCATCTCCACTTGCTCGGCCACGCCGTCGGCGAGGCCGGCGGCGTCGTAGTCGCTCTCGCTGTAGATGCCGGCGCGCATCACGTCAGAGCGCGAGTTGGCAAACACCACCTTGGTGCCGCCGGCCTTGGCGATGGCGTTGAGTGCCGTCGTCGTGGGCTCGTTGACGGTGTAGATGGTGGCATTGTCGAGGCTCTTGAGACGCGACTTGGCGATGGCGGCCTCCTCGGCGGTCTGCGAGGCGGTGGCGCGGCCTGTCGAGCGCCACGCGCCGTTGAGGATTACCACGGCGCCGCAAGCCATGCCGCCGTCATCTACTGATGTCTGTGCGGCTGTCACGGCCATGTCGATAAACATCTCGTCGGTAGGGCTGACCTTATCCACGAGGGTGATGTTGACCTGCGCCTTGGTGCCGAGCACGGTCACCAAGAGCAGGCCTACGAGTGTTGCTAATTGTCGTTTCATCAGTTTCAATCTAAGTTGAGGTTTTTTGTAATGGTGAGGGTAAGTAGTAAGTTGCTTGTCTTGAATAATACAACGCTGTCAGTCACAAAATATTGCGTTCCGGCTGAGGATCAATCGGCCAGCAGCTCGAGGTTGAGGCGGTCGATGATAGCGTGGTTGGTGTGGAGGTTCATGTTCTCGTTTTCGGGGCGGTAGTCGATCGTCACGGTGTTGGCGCCGGCGGCGAGGTCCACGATGAGTGTGCTTGAAGCGCCCCAGTCATTCCAGTTGGCCACGCCGCGGTGGGGCATCACTACGATGCCGGCGCGGTTGCCGTTGACGCTGATGGTGCGCACACAGCATTTGTTCTCGGTGTTGACGGGGCCGTTGCCGTTGGCGTATGTGAGAGTCAGGGCGTAGCGGCCGGCAGCGGGAGCGTTGACGCTGACGCTGATGGGGGCGCTGTGGTGGTCAACCTCCACAAAACCGGCGCCGTGGTATCCGCTGAGGGCCTCCTTGGGCATGTAGCTCACCTCGGGCGAGGCGAGGGTGGTGCCTTCGCCGGGCATCTCATACGAGGCTATGACGTTGCTGCTGAAGGGCTGTGAGGCAAATGACTCAATACCGTCGGTGCTGACGCCCACCACCTGATATACGCCCGGGGTGCTGATGTCGTAAGTGGTGCAGCGCGTGGTGGCCACGGCCTTGCCGTTGCGTAGCACTTTGTAGTGGCCTATGTATTCGATGGGGTTCCAGTGCAGGGTGTTGCCCTCGGTCCATGTGATGGGTGTGAGCGGCGCCTTTGCGTTGGCCACGCGGTTGACCTTGTTGGTGGTCATCTCGTTGTCAGCGAGGGTGATTACGATGGTGTATTTGCCTTTTTTGAGGTTGCCGGGGAGGGTGGGGGCTTGCTCGCGGCCGTTGATGGTGCACGACTTGATCACGTTGCCATAGCCCTTGACGGTGATGTCGAGCGAGGCGCCGCGGTAGTTGAAGTTGCGCAGTGTGCGCTCGGCGGCGAGGGCCTTGGGCACCACGGGGTGCAGGCTCAGGGCGTTGTCCTCAAAGGTGATGCCGAAGAGTATGCGGTGAGTGAGCGCCAGGTTGCCGGCGAGGCACCACAGCATATTTGATGAGTTGAGCTCGGTGGCGATGTCGCCGTTGTCGAGCACAAAGTTCTCCTTGTTGGTGCAGAAGAGTGCGGCGGGGCGATATACGGCGCCGATAGCCTCGAGGAGGCCGGCTTCGTTGCCCACCCGGGCGTTGGCGAGGGCCCAGTAAGCGCCTACCCACGGCCACAGGGCGTTGTTGTGGTAAGGCGGCATGTCGGCAATCTGCGGATAGAAGATGGCGGCGCCGAAGGGTGTGGTGGGATTGTTCTCGGTGATGAGGCGAGCGCGGTCAGCATCGGCGATGCCGTAGAGTATTGCGAGCGACTCGCCCAGCGTCTCGGCGCGGGGGTTGAGCACCTGATACTGGCGGCCGTAGGTGTACATGGCGTAGTAGCCCTTGTCGGCCATCCACAGCTCGCTGTTGATGGCGTCGCTGATGCGCTGAGCCAGCGCCGAGTATCGCTCGGCGGCTTTCTTGTCGCCCTTGGCGGCGGCGAGCTTGGCGAGGATGGTGAGTGTCTCATAGTGCACTATCGAGGTGCTCAGCGTCTCGGTCTGATAGATGTCGGCGGTCTGCATCCACCGCGGGTGGCTCTGCTCGCGCCAGTCGATAAATGAAGTCTCGCCCTTGACCAGGCCGGAGGCTGTCTCGTGAGTGATGAGCAGGTCATCTTCCACTGAGTTGCGTATGATGGGGTAGATATAGTCGAGCCATGCTTGTTCGCCGGTGACCTTATATATCTCGTATGCGGCAACGCTCCAGATGAGGCGGTCAGAGCTTACAGGCCAGGCGCCGCCGCTGCCGGTGTCTTGAATGATGCGGCCGGTGGGAGTCACCTTCTTCATCAGAGATATCTTAGATGCCTCGGTCTGCAGGTACGACATTGACAGCAGTATCGAGTAGCTGACGTCGCGTGTCCATACGCCTGCCCACTCCTTGCCGGTGCGCAGCGTGGTGTCAGGCTCTACGGCGTTGACCATCTCGTCGAGGCCCATATTGTAGATGGCGGTGTGGAGCACGCTCGGTGTCTCGAGGGCGGGATAGGCCGAGATGTCGTTTTTGAGGTGCCATTCTTTCTCGATGGGCATGTAATAGCCGGGCTGCGCCGAGTAGGTGGAGCGCAGCGAGGTGGCCGTGGGGGCGTAGGCTTTGTATTGGCCTTGGGTGATGGTGTCGCCGTGCCAGCGGTAGGCTTGTGTGGCTACGATGTCAGCATCGAGGGCCATTGCCGTCATAGCTCCGCCGGCGCACAGGATTGTCAGCAGTAACTTGTTTTTCATTGGTTTAATTTAACTTGAAGTTTTATAAATTGAGTATTTTTGTTGATGTCAATATTAAATTCGGCCGAGGTGCGCACGCCTATGGCCCAGATTATCACGTCGTTGCGTGTGAGGAGCCACACCGAGGCGCGCTTGTCGGCGGCGATGTGTCGTTTCTTGAATATCTCGCTGAGGAGGCGTTGCTGCCTCATGCCGTAGGGGCGCATCTTGTCGCCGCGGCGTGGGTGGCGCAGCTGCCAGGTGGGGTTGCCGGCGAGGGCGGCGCTGTCGAGCAGCAAAGTGTTGTCATCGAGGCTGTTGGCGTCGAAGGCGGCGATGGGCTGAGAGCTCACGCTGATGGCTATCGGCGCGGCGATGTCGGTGAAGCCGTCGAGGCTGATGGTCACGGCCTCGTCGTCGGCCGCAGAGTGGCGCGGCACGGGCCTGAGCACGCCATAGCTGAGCATCATCAGCGTGGTGGCGCTGCCGATGCGCAGCCCCGAGCGCCCGGCGGCGACTGCTCTGACGATGTCGGCGGCGTGGGTCATATTGAAGAGCCCGGGGCGCAGCAGCTCAAAGAGCAGCAGCGTGGCGTCGGCGGTGCCGTGGTCGGCGATGAGGCGCCGCACATCGATGGCGCCGTCGGCACCGATGGCCGAGGCTGTCAGCGCCGCTATGCCTTTGCGATAGAGGCGGCGGTTGTCGGCGAGGTGGCTCAGCGATGCCGCTATGGTGTCAGGGGCGCCGGGAAAGAGCTCGTAAAGCAGCGGCAACACCTTGTTGCGCAGCCGATTGCGTCGATACTCATCGGCGGCGTTGGTCGAGTCGGTGACGTAGGTGAGTCCGCGCTTGCCCAGATAGTCGGTGACCATGGCGCGCGACACATCGAGCAGCGGGCGCACCACCTCGCGCTCATTGCGGTAGCTCATCGCCGCCAGCCCCGCTAATCCGCTGCCGCGCAGCAGGTTGAGCATAAATGTCTCGATATTGTCGTCGCGGTGGTGGCCCACGGCGATGGCCTGGGCGCCGCGCCGACGCCGCTCCTCGTCAAACCACGCATAGCGCAGCTCGCGGCACGCCATCTCCACTGACTCGCCGGTGGCGCGGCAGCGAGCCTCCACGTCAAAGCGCTTCACGCTCAGCGGGCAGTGCAGCGACAGCGACAGTTGCTCCACATAGTGCATGTCGCGCTCTGACTCGTCGCCCCGCAGCCCGAAGTTGCAGTGCAGAGCCTCGCAAGCGTAGCCCAGCTCGAGGAGCGCGCTCAGCAGCGCCACCGAGTCGGCGCCGCCGCTGACAGCCACGAGCACCGGCCTGCCGTCGTGGCGGAGCAGCCCTTCGCGCTCGATAGTGGTGGATACTATGTCGATGAATGTCGATGCCATGAATATCTGCAAAGATACAAATTTTTGACCGCCTCAGCCACCTCAAAGTTTAAAAATATAGTCAAAAAGTAAACCTCACGGTGGTTAAACGCCTGATAATCAAGCGAGCCTTGTCGTCAATTAGTTGATATTATAAAGCCCTTCAGCGCCTGCTCGGAGTGTTCGGCAAGGCATGGTTATGGGCTTGGCTGCCGTGGTTTTGCCCTCCAGGCAACATCAACCCACCTCTTTGCGCATCGATGGCGCCATATCGTCAACAATTTGTAGGGGCGCAATATTTTGCGCCCGGGTCAATGGCGCCTACGAGGCGTTGCTAACTTCAGGCTGAAAGCCGCCACCACGGTGAGCCTGATGGGCTCGCCGTGCAATAGCCGGGGGCAAGGCCGTCGGGGACGGCCGCAGCCCTCGGAAAGCCGCCACCACGCAAAAAGTCCGGAAGACGTCACCTTGGCTACTTTGGTGGCGCATATATTATTGATTAACAATGGTTTACGCCGGGCAAGGTTTCGTCTTCCAGACTTTATAATAATGATGACGCCAACCGGGGGCTTCGCCCCCGGCTAATGCACAGCAGCCTTTGCAGGCTGCCGTGGTGGCGGCTTTCAGCCTGATGTTAGCGGCGGCTCTTGAGGCGCGCGGCCTTTCGGCGCGGATGGCGCGTTGTTGATGTGGGCGCAAAATATCGCGCCCCTACAAGTGTGGTGTTGATGATGTGGGCGCAAAATATTGCGTCCCTACAAATTTGGCGCTATCGCGCCGTCTGACTTGCCTGACAGGTCCGACTTGTCGGACATCTGCGCGCTGCGCGCTGCGCGCGACCGCCTTCGGCGGTAAACGGTTAACAGGCGTTAACCGCGAGGCTTCGAAGCCTCGCGGTAGGTTAATGTATGTTAAATAATTGGGGGGGGTAAAATTGTCACTACATTTGCCTCACAAAAGCGGCGCGCGGCGCCGAAATGCCTGAAAACTATCAACAACATACTTACTTTATAACTAATTAATTCCATGAAAAGAAAATACTTATTTTTGCTAACGTTATTGTTGGCATTCATGGCTATTCCGTCGTATGGCGCCAATGGCCCCGGCACGCTCTACTTAGTGTATAGCGATGGCACGACTTGGAATGCACCAGGCAACAACAAGACGTTCACTGAAACTACTACTGATGTTTACACCTGTGACCACACTTTTACTCAGGACAGTTATTTCTATGTTTGTAAAACGCCATTGCAAGGCACAACTGACAATGATTGGAACACATTCAAAAGCAATAATGTGTATATTTATGGTGGTACTGGGGATAATCTATCCATAAGTGCAGGAACCACTCAGCAGGTGTGGTTATATGGTACGGCCGGTAATGAGATAGGTATCGGTGCCGGTACATACACATTTACTGTCGATTTTACCAATAGCAGTGCAATCTACTTGAAGGTGAATACCGCCGCGGAAACCGACACATACAATGTTAAGTACACCACCGACGGTTGGAGCACCAGCTATACTCCGGCTATGACCTTGCAAGAAGATGGCACTTACACCTACACCTTCACTGACCCATCCAAAGGCATGCTGCTGTGTCTGCAAAAGAACGGCAACGACTTCTGGGCTAACCCGACCGACCTCTCGTACACCGGCGGCACCAAGACCTTCACTATGGAGGGTGGCTCAAGCGGCAACGACATCACCTTCAGCGGTACCTTCATTGGCAAATACACTCTGACTTATGACCCAAATTCCAATCAGCTCACCATCACGCCTACGTTCGCTGATGTGTATCTCACCGGCTCAATGAACGGGTGGAACACCAGTGATGCGTCTTACCAATTCGACACAACCGACGGCGTGAATTACACGCTCAACGTTGCATCAATCACCGCAGGCACCACGTTCAAGGTGTACTACGGCGGCACATATTATGGATATGATAAATCAACTGTCACCAGTGATTATACGGTAAGCGATGGCAACGACAAAAATATTAAGGCTACTGTCGATATCACAGATGCCGTAATAACGTTTAATACTGAAACCAAGGCCATCACCATCGATGTGGCATACGACGGCTCGCCGCTGTTTGCTTACGAGACGACGGCCAACAACTGGGTCTTCAACAATAAGATGACCAAGGAGTCAGACGGCGTGTATTACTACGACATCACCATCGAGGACTCTTACACCGGCTGCTTCGTGCTCCAATCCGATCGGACCTCCTCGTGGGCTGAAGGCGTGTTCTACAACCCCGCGAGCGAGGGCAACTTCGTGATACACTACGACCTGCCCTACACCGTCAACAACCTGTTGACCACTAACGCCCCAAACCCCTTCCAGATAGCCCCCGGCACATATCGAGTGACGCTCGACACCACTGATGCCAGCAATACCAATATCACCGTGACTGACCTCGGCGGCACGGGCGCCATCAGCGAGCCGCGCATCGCCTATGACCCCGGCGACGGCACTTGGAAAGTAAATCAGCAGATGACAGTAGTTACAGGATCCGAAGGTGTATATACCTACGAGCTGACGGCTACGGGCAGCACCTTCTACTTCGGCATTCAGCCCAACAACTACGCAGGCGCTTCGGCCTACAACGACGTCAAGTTCTACAGCCCCCAATCTAACGATGACTATCAGGTGAGCAATGTGCCGCTGACTGAGAAGGTGAGCGCGCTCTATCTCAAGCACTGCTTCAAAGTCACCACCGGCGCCGGCAAATACCTCATCACCGTCAATGGCGCTGACCGCACCAATATCACAGTCAGCATAGAGCGCATTTACGATAAGGTGTATCTCAACGGCGACTACGTTAATGACGGCTGGGGCGATGGCAAAGGCTTGGAGTTTGCCACCGCCGATGGCGACACCTACACCCTCACCGGTGTGAGCATCTCCGCCGGCACCGGCTTCAAGGTTTACGATGCCGCCTATTACGCCAATGCCTATGAGCATTACTACACCAGCACGGCTACCGGCATCACTCTGCCTTACACCGCTACGCTCGTCAATACCAATAACGCTGCTAATATGACGCTCGCCTCTAACGGCAGCGACCTGACCATCACCTATGTGCGCTCAACAAAGCAGCTGACCATCAAGGCCGTGGGTGGCACGCAGACATCATCGCTCGACTACTACGTTTGGGCCAACTTTATTCAAAACACCGGCGCCTCGTGGGCGCGTGCTGACCTCATACCCGAAACCGCGGATGACGGCACTATATATACCACACAGGTATTCAAAGCTACCGCCGATGGCGAAATGGAGTGGGGCATGAAGAAAAAGACCGACAACGATACATGGTACAAGAACGGCGGCACCACCGCCGAGGGCGTTTGGAATGAGTATGTGCTCAAGACCGATGGCGCAAGCAATAACAAATTCTCCGGCCTCGTCAAAGGCAACTACTACCGCATCGAGGCTCGCGAGGCTAATAGCAACCTCGATGTGCGCATCGTGAATGTGACCCCTGCCGACCCCTGGCCCGTGGCCACCGAGCCGCGCCTGGTGCTCTACGCCAAGAACTCAGCCAACGGCGACACCTGGTATGAATATGACTTCACCTGGAACCGCATCTACGGCAGCTACTGCGCTTACATCACCGCCAAGACCAACAGCCTCGAGACCTACATCAAGGGTATGAACGTCAACAACTACATCTCGCGCTACGGCGTGGCCGCCGGCTCTGAAGATGCCACCCTCGCCATCAGCAAGTACAGCACCTCGGGCGATGCTCTCTTCTTCGCTCAAAACTGCCTCGTGGAGAATGGCGACAACATCACCCTCGCCAACATCGAGACCGGCAAGCGCTATCGCGTAGAGCTCCAGATGTATGACGGCGGCAGCAAGGCTCGTCTGCGCTACTTCCTCGAGAATGACCAGCCCAACACCGCCTTTGACCCAGCCAACAACTATATCACCTTCCACTGGCAGTATAAAAATGCCTCTGAGACCGGCGACGGACACAGCGATAGCAACAACTGGACACGCCGAAATCTCGTCTATGACCCCGAGCGCGACCTCTACACCCTCAAGATTGTGGTGCAGAAAGAGAAGACCAACACCTACTCTGACACCTACTACATCAAGCATAGCAATGGCAGCTGGAACTGCGAGGCTATGACGCAAATCAACGGCAAGTTCTACTACACCATCAGCAACCCTGCCGGCACCCAATTGGCGATGAACAAAAACACCACCAGCGAGAGCGATGACTTCTGGGCTAACCCGGTCGACCTTAACTACAACGGCGGCACCAAGACTTTCACTATGGAGGGTGGCGAAAGCGGCGACAACATCAAATTTGCCGCTGACCTTACCGGCGACTTCTGCCTCACCTACGACCCCGCCGACAATACGCTCACTATAGCTCCGGGTCAAGCTCCCGGCGCCATCAAGGCTCTCGAATACATACGCTACACCCTCGAGCGCGACGCCGATAGCAGCAACACCTACAAGCGCATCACAGCCGTGCCCGTAGATGTTTGGAACGCCGGCTGTCTCTGGACCGACAATGGGGGAAATGCCCAAGCCGACAACCCCGACTTCACATTCGAGCCTATTAATCTCGACGTGGAGGCCTACGAGGTGCAGATGCGATACAACAGCGAAATCGGCGAGGCCGACATTCGCCTCGTGGCTCTCAGCGCCGAGGAGCCCGAACCAACTAAATACTACATCGTGGGCGAACATATCAACGGCTGGAACTATGCCGAGCCCGCCGAGATGACCGAAGAAGTGGCCGGAGCCGTGTATTCTTACTACACGTGGCTATGGAAGCAAGGCGTGGCCGGCGGTAAGAAGACCGGCTTCCGCATCGCCAACACCAAGGGCACCGAGGACGAGTTCAACGCTACCTACTACGGCCCCGTGCAGGCTGACGACTTCCTCACCACCAGCGGCGTGGCATACACATACAACGTGGGTAACCGCCCCGACAATATGGGCACATGGCAGGTGACCAACACCACCGAGTCTGGCGAAGACTACTATCGCATAGAGCTGAACGTGCAGACCGGCAAAATCACCGTCACCAACGTCACCCCGGGCATCGAAGCCACGATTTCGGTGAAGGCCTCCACCACGCCGTTCACCTACGGCGAGGCTCAGACCTTCAAGGCCGAGATGCCCGCCGGTGCCTCTGCCGCCGAGCCTATCTACTACACTATGGTCAACGAGGCCACCGCTACTGTCTCAGTGAGCCGCGCTACCACCACCGCCACCGAGGAGCTCCTCTCCTTCACTATCAACGGTATGCCCGTAGATGAGCTGCCTAAGCTTAACAGCGACGGGAATGCGTATGTCGGTGTATATAAATACCTGCCCGCGCCCAATGTCAATGGCCGATATGTATTTGCCGCTCGCTTCAAGGTGACGGCCGACGGTGCCTCTACCATCAAGAATGCCGCCGCTAATATCGATGCCGTTGTGGTCGAGGGTATCGCGCCTACTGTAGCCGTTAATCGCCTCACGGCTGTTACATCGCAGCACAATAGTGAGCACTTTGATGCCGCCATCGACTTTGCGGTGACAGTACCCGCCGCCACCCTCAACTGGTATCCCGGCTATGCCGTGACCCTCAGCAATAGCGATGGCTCGGCCTACACCTGCTCGGAGCTTACAGATGACGATATCCCCTGCATCTGCGATGCAGAGACATACTCGTGGGCTGCTGACCTGCCCAAGCTCGAAGGCTATGTGCGCTATGATGGCACCTCCACTTACACCCAGGATAACGACTGGGGCTACTTAGCCGGGTATGAAGCACATCTGCCCGTAGTAGTGCCCTGCTACGCTCCCTCTGACCCCGACCAGAGCTCTAACCATGCGCAGAAATATACCTACGATATCTCTGCCAACTATCCCTTCCTGAGCATCGACAACTACGGTGGCCAATATGCCGGCATAGTTTCGATGTCAACCGAAGATGCCGCTACCTCTTACACCGTGACCCTCCTCAAGGCTCACACCATCGTCACTGCCGACTTCACAGGCGTCATCGTCACCGGTGTGGAGGATATCACCGCTGACGTGGCCGATGGCGAGGAGATATACTTCAACCTCCAAGGCGTGCGCGTCAACAACCCGCAGCACGGCTGCTACATCCGCGTCTGTGGCCGCACCGCCGAGAAGGTGTATATCAGATAATTGTAAAGCCAATATATTGGTAATTAAATATAAGATTATAAAGTAGTTTAAGTGGCGGCGGCTCGTGAGAGTCGCCGCCACTGCCTTTCATCGACGCGCAAAAAAAAGACGGCGCCAATGTGTGGCGATTTGTCAATAAATGCGTATCTTTGCGCCGGCTATGGCAATGACTATCAATATCCGACGGTATGGCAAGCCGGCGCTGCTGCTCGCAGCTGTCGCCGTGGTGGCTACGTTTCTGTATGTCTCCACCGGCCTGGTGCGCGACCTCTCGCAGCAAGAGCGCGAGCGCATGGAGATATGGGCCGACGCCACGCGCGAGATAGTGAGCGCCACCTACGACGACGCCGGAGCCCCGGTAGATTTTGATTTCCTGCTGCGCATCATTCAGGCCAACCGCACCATCCCCGTGGTGCTCACTGACGAGGCCGGAAATATCATTGACCACCGCAACTTCGTGCTGCCCGAGCCGGTGGACTCGCTCAATCCGCTGGCCCTCTCTCCCGCCAACGAGCAGTTTCTGCGCGGCAAGGTGGCGCAGCTCTCTCACACATCCAATGTCATAGACATCGCCGTGGCGCCCGGCGTCAACCAGCGCCTCTATTACGAGGACTCCACCCTGCTCAAGCGCCTCAGCTACTACCCCTACGTGGTCATCGCCGTGATGGCCGCCTTTGTCTTTGTGGTATATTTCGCCGTCATTTCCACCAAGAAGGCCGAGCAAAACAAAGTGTGGGTGGGCCTCTCAAAAGAGACGGCTCATCAGCTGGGCACGCCCATATCCTCGCTTATGGCGTGGCTCGAGCTGCTCCCCGATATGGGCGTCGATGCCGATACCATCGCCGAGATGAGCAAGGATGTCAACCGCCTCAGCACCATCGCCTCGCGCTTCTCTAAGATAGGATCAGTGCCGCAGATGGCCCTCACCGACCTCAACACCATCGTAGGCGGAGCCGTGGGATATATGCAGACGCGCGTCTCCGGACGCATAGCCCTGGCGTGGCAGCCTGCCACTGACGCCCTGCCCGTGATGGCCTGCGCACCTCTCTTTGAGTGGGTCATGGAAAACCTTATCAAAAATGCCGTCGATGCTATGGAGGGATACGGCAACATCACCGTGACCACCGGCTGCGATGCCGCCAACGCCTTCATCGAGGTGGCAGACACCGGCAAGGGCATCTCGCGCAAAAATTTCAAGACCATATTCACCCCGGGCTTCACCACCAAGAAGCGAGGCTGGGGCCTGGGACTGACCCTCGCCAAGCGCATCATAGCCGAGTATCATGGCGGCGACATCTACGTCAAGACCTCCACACCCGGCGTGGGCACCACCTTCCGCATTGACGTGCCCCTCTCGCGCTAATCCCGCCCACCCCCGGCAGTCACGCGTGGTCTGACCCGTCTGCAATGGCCGCCTTATTGAGGTATGGCGATACCGCCGCCTACTGCCGCCTAATAGTCGGTCAGGCGCAGCACGCGCACTCCCATCAGCGTGCGGTTGCGCTTCAGAAACGTGGTCAGCGGCACCTCGCTGATCTCCACCTTGCCGTGGCTCGACGACGCGTGCAGCAGATACGGCTCGCCGTTGTTGACCACCACAAAGCCCATGTGTGTCACATCGAGGTTCTTCATATTAGTCACCAGCGCCACCACATCGCCCTCGCGTAGAGCCGCCTTCACTTCTTTCGAGCCGAGGTCCGACGTCTTGATATATGGGAAGCGATGGTTGCGGTAAGCCATCTCGTGGTGGCGTATGTCGGCATAGGCCACTGAGTCAGCCAGCGCCGGATACTTATCGCGGTTGGTGCTCATATAGTCGATAGAGCGCACTATGTAGCTGCAGCGTGGCATCAGCGTCGTAGCATCGGTGATAGCGCCGCGATGCACATTATTCGATACCCAGTCGCATATATAATGCAACCGCGAGCCATAGCCCGACACCTCGCCGCCGCGATAGCGCAGCTGCTGCAGCTGATACAGATAGTCGTGCCACGAGCTGCGTCCCTCGGCCACCGTGGCCGACAGCGCCAGCACCATCTCCACATATGTGGTGCAATCCACCTCATCTACGTTCACCGTCAGCATCTCCGGCGTGCCCTCCAGTGTGTGTGCCACGTAGGGCGTGCCTATGAATTGCCGCGCTATGTATGCCGTGCGGGCCGACGCGTTCGCAAAATCGTGCGTCGCCGTCTCGGCCAAGATGCTGCTTATCTTGGTGGTGTCGGTGGCCTCGTGGTGAAATCGCACCTCGCCCGGCATGGCGCCTTTGGCGCTCAAGCCGCTGCATATCAGTATCGCTGCCGCGCCCACCGCGCGTGTCAGTGTCAGTATCGATGATGGCTTCATAGTAGATGTGTGTATGTTTTGTTGGACAATGGGGGGGAGCTCGTGCCCGATGTCAATTGCTATGCGAAAGTACAAAAATTATTTCATTGCCGCAAAACATTCTTCACCCGCCCAACGCCCGGCTTCCCCCTCTGAGCCTCGTTGTCTGTATATCAATATAGTTAACACACGTTAACCACAAGGCTGAAAGCCGTCGTGTGGGTTAACGTGTGTTAAATAATTGGGGGGGGTAAAATTGTCACTACATTTGCCTTGCAAAAGCCGTATCGGCGGCGTCTGCACACCATGATAACACTATACATACTTACTTTATAACAAACTAAAATCTCCATGAAAAGGAAATACTTATTATTATTATCACTGCTGGTTGCATCATTGGCCAACACGCTCGTGGCCGGGGTGTATGTGACCGGAACAGCGAACTTTTGTCGCACCGTAGGTGCTGATACAGGTAAAGCCTGGAAGGTGGGGTCTGATATGCCGCTATCGCTTGAGCTCGGCTATGGCGAATTTACTTTCGTTCTTGATATGAGCAAGGCCGTCAACAATGAGGAGCTGCGCTTTGCCATCTCTACGTCGAAGGGCAGTTCGGTAAGTGATTGGACATCATTCAATAGTACGCGCTATAAGGCCACATCCTCGAGCGATGGCAATTGGTGGCTATATTCGGGAGTTACCGACCTGGCTCTTACCCATGGCCAAAACGAGGGCTCTTTCAGAATAATTTTGAGTGGTGAGGGTGTAAATAATGCTTCTACCAGCGTGTTTTCCAACACCGGTTATGTCGTGGTCAAGATTAACACTACTGATAAGAAGCTCACCGTGTCAAAGGCTGATGCCTACAATGTTAAGTACAGCACTGACAATTGGGCTGATGGCGTGGGTATCACAGAGGCGATGACTCTGCAGTCTGATGGCACATACACTTACACCTTCACCAACCCCGCTGAGGGCTTGCAGCTGTGCCTCCAAAAAAACGGCGCTGATTTTTGGGCTAATTCGTCTTACTTAAGCTATCCGGGTGGCGTCAAGGAGTACACCATGGATGGCACTTACGGAAATAACGTCACTTTTGCCGCCGGGCTGGTGGGTGATTATAAACTCACCTACAACCCATCGACTAACAAATTGACCATCGATGGGCCTGAGCCGACATCGACTTCTATCGCCACACCATTCTTTGCCTTCTCAACGGGCGGCTCGTGGACTTTCAATCAGGCTATGACGGCTACCGCCACTGCGGGTGTCTATACTTACGACCTCGACGTGGCCGCGGGTCAGACTTGCTATTTTGCCGTGCAGTCAGCATACGTAGATAGCAGCGATTTCACGTTATTTCAATTCTATACGCCTGTCACTACCAACGATTATGACCTTAAATATCAGGGCTTGATGCCTCACGTCGTAGCCGTATCGACTGACAACAACCAAAAGCCTTTCGTTATATCCCACGGCTATTACACTGTGACGATTGACGGCAGCGACAAGGACAATGTGACGGTGTCAATTGCAGAGCGATCCGGCATGCCTATCCGCACTCCATGGATTGCTTACAATAATAGTGGATCCACCACATGGACTTTCAATCAGGCTATGACCGCCGGCGACACCGATGGCATGTACTCCGCTACTATCACATTTGGATCTACGGGATATTTTGCCGTGCAGCACGCCTATAACGATGGCGCGGATTATAATAATGCGCAATTCTATAATCCTATATCAGAAGGTAACTATTTAATAAACAGCGTGCCTGCTAATGACATCGCTGTGTCTAAGACTAATTCTCGCACCTGCTTTGAGGTGCCCGCCGGCACTTACACCATCACCGTCAATGGTACTAACACTGATGCCGTGACAGTGTCGGTGGCCGGCGATATCGCCTCTACGCCTATCGAGATGCCTTACTATGCCGTCAACAGCGGCAGCGGATGGCAGTGGAATCAGCCTGTCACAGAATCTGAGACTTCAGGCATATACTCCTTCACGGTCAGCGGCTCAGGCGATGGTAGCGGCAATATCTTCTTCGCACTACAAAAGGGCAATAGCGCAACCGGCTGGGACAGTGCCGTGTTCTACAGCCCTTCAAAGACCTCGGGCAACAACCATGTCATTGCCACGTCGTCTTTGCCTTATAACACCACGGTAGCTGACGCAAGCTCTGCCAACAAGGTGTGCTTCCAGATCCCGGCAGGTGAATATACTGTCACCGTTGACGGCCGTGACGTCAATAATATCACCGTCACCATCGACGGCGACATGGCCGGCGAGAAAATCTACTTCTACGGCGATATGAATATGTGGACCATCGCCGAAAACAACGCCGGCATGACAGCCGAAGCCAAAGACCTCAGCGGCAACGACATCACTTCAAAGGTGTGGCCTGATGGCGCTCCTACGCGCTACACCGTAGCCGAGCTCGATGCTCAATGGCGCCTCCACCTCATCGCCGATGCTCCGGAGGGTTATGATACCACCGATGGTCCCTGGTATATGATTGACTTTGCCGACAAGGTCGATCAAAACGGCCATCGTGGCCGACTCTGCGGCCAGTTCAAACTCACCGACGGCAACTATAGCCGCGACCACTGGGGCTCTTCGTTCAACGATGACAAGACCGAAAACCCTGACTACTATAAGACTGAGAATGGCATCACCCCGGGCACGGCATTCGTCGCAACCAAGCGTACCGGCCAACGCAACCTCCACATGAATTGCTCGTATGTCGATGGCGCCAAGCTGTATCTGCAGCCTGCTACCAACAAGGTGGTGATTACCGGCACCCCGGTTGACATATATGTATATTATGTAGGGCCTGACGATGCTCAGACATATTCGCCCGCTAAGTCTATCGTAGATTTGTCGCAAGTTAATTACTTCGTTGATAAGAGCACCTTTGACGCTGCGGCTTGGGAGGAAGTGACTGATGTCCCGGCTCCCAGCGGTGAGGTCTATTCCAAGGCATATCGCGTCAAGCTGCCCTATGGATCTGAGGACCGTTGGCCCGTGGAGTTCAATGTCACCGTGGCCAAGAGCGATGGCTCTGATTTCCCGGCTGTGCGTGTGCAGTGTGAGGATATATGGTTCATTGAGAAGTCCATCGATGTGTATTTCCGCTATGCCGACGGCACTGAGCCGACATGGGTATCGTATAACACTTACTATGACACCTACGATGAGTCGGGTGCCGTTAGCGGCCAGGTATATTCGGGAGGCTCGGCTGACGCATACACCACAATGGATAAGGTTGTTGTTGAAGGAGTTACTTGGTATAAATCACCCGCTACCTTGCCCGTCAACTTCGCTACTGACGCCTTCGCCCTCTTCCGTACCTCGCGCGGCGCATTCTTCCCCGTAGATGGCATTAAGGCTGCCGGCGATGACCTTGCCGAGACGCGCACCATGGGTACTGACCTTTATTATGTAGTGCCCGATGCTTTGACGCTCGAAAATCAGCTCTTGTATTCTCACCTCAAGAACACCTACCAACTCGGAGCTACTCCCGGCGACCCCTTGCAAATTAATGCCGAGTTTTACGACCCCAACAACGGTAGCGAGCTGGACACCTCGTATGATGGCGTGCAATACTCCTTCAATATCAGCCTCAACGGCAGCGAGATCGCTACCAAGGCGCTGAGCAATGAGCCATTCTTCGATGTGCCTACGCTTACTGAGCCGGGATATTACAATATCGTTGCCAAGGCTGTAAAAGATGGCGTGACATATACTGCCACCGACACTTATCCGGTGTATGACGCTGCAGTCCGGCCTGCCCCGGCCATCTCACTCGCCGCTACCCCCGACGTGCCTGTATATATCAATACTGATCGTTCGTCAATTGATAGCAGCGATGGCTGGAGCTCAGGCAGTTATGAGATGAGCTATGATGGTTCGGTATATTACTATACCAACACTTTCACGGACTCCACATACTTCCTGTTAAGCCTAACCTATTACAGTGGTGATCCAGATTGGAACACCGAGTCAGGCTATATCTCGCCGGATTCCTCTGGAGATTATTGGTTGGGAACTGGTCAACTCGACAAGGCTATCACAGTATATAAGGATAAGCGTCGCGCCGTGAAAATGTCCGGTATCACGAAGGACACTTACACCATATTCTATGACCCCGCCGCTTCTACTATCACCGTCAAGGCCGGTAGCTATAACCCCGACCCGGATCCGGATCCTGATCCTGATCCTTCAGGCGAATATGAGGTGCCTGCCGGAGATCCCGCTGATGCTTATTACCTGAGCAGTTTCACTGCCACAGCAGCTTCGCCAATGGGCACCAAGCTCTCGATTAGCCTCAGCTCTTCGGCGTCTGGATTGTCTTGGCTGAAGTTTACTAATGCGCTTTATGACGAGGACGAGGCCACAGTGGCCGCTAACACTTCTGCCGAGCACACTTGCCTCAACACCACAGCTGCATTCTACCGCACCTATGCTAAGAGTGACGACGGCTCGCGTGTGGCCCGCACCATCGAGGTGACAACTGTGGTCACCGGCGTTGATGACATCGCTGTTGACAACCCCGATGTCGCCGATAGTGCATCAGAGACTATATACTACACCTTGCAGGGCGTGAAGGTTAATAGCCCGCGCAATGGCCTTTACATACGCGTATGCGGCCGCCACGCTGATAAGGTGTACATCAAGTAAGACCAATATTGGTATTAATTAGATTATAAAGTAGTTTGGTCGCGGCGGCTCGGGAGAGTCGCCGCAACTATTTTATCGTAGCCGGAGGCTCTCGCGCGCGTACATTATATAATTGGCTGAGGGTGGGGGGAAGGGGTGGCGTTT
>JBJEDF010000070.1:0-5642 GCA_051871765.1 Muribaculaceae bacterium | reverse complement strand
CTACGGCAATTTTGCCGATAGGGGAATTTTCGCTATTTTTGTAGAAATTTTTTCACCCAAGGCATGAGCGAGAATGAAAAGACACCATTGATAGGCCTCACACTCGAGGGCTTGCGAGCTGTGGCTCAGGAGATAGGGCTGCCACCCTACGCCGCCAAGCAGCTGGCAGCGTGGATATATGTAAGACGTGTCAGTGACATCGCGAGCATGACCGACATCTCCAAGGCCGGGCGCGCGCGGCTGTCCGAGCGCTATCGCGTGGGGCTCGAGCCGCCCATCGCCGAGGCCCGCTCAGCCGACGGCACGGTGAAATATCTGTTTCGCGGAGCTCCGCAGCGCGATGTCGAGGCGGTGTACATCCCCGACCATGACCGCGCCACACTCTGCGTCTCATCGCAAGCCGGCTGCAAGATGGGCTGCACATTCTGCATGACAGGGCAGCAAGGCTTTCACGGCCAGCTCACCGCTCATCAGATTATCAATCAGGTGCTCGCAATCCCCGAATCGGCTTCGCTGACAAATCTGGTGTTTATGGGCATGGGTGAGCCTACCGACAATGCGGGCGCCGTGCTCACCGCCATCGAGATACTCACCGCGCCGTGGGGCCCGGCGTGGAGCCCCAAGCGCATCACCGTGTCAAGCATAGGCAAGACCGACGGGCTGCGCACACTCCTCGACTGCACCAAGGTGCACATCGCCATCAGCGTGCACTCGCCCTTTGCCGACGAGCGCGCGCGTATGATGCCGGTGGAGCGCGCCTATCCCGTGGCCGGCGTCATGGAGCTGCTCCGCCGCTATGATTTTGCACATCAGCGCCGGCTGTCGGTGGAGTACATCATGTGGCGCGGCATCAACGACGACTTTAAGCACGCCGACGCGCTGGCACGGCTGCTGCGCGGCACCTCGGCGCGCGCCAACCTCATACGCTATCACGTCACGCCCGGCTCGATGCTGCGCCCGCCCGCCACGGCGGTGATGGAGGCCTTTCGCGACCGCCTCAACGCCGCCGGCATCGTGGCCACCATCAGAGCCTCGCGCGGCGAAGACATCGAAGCCGCCTGCGGCATGCTCGCCGGCAAAAAGACCACGCCGCAGGGCAGCGACCCCGCGCTCGCCAACCACCAACCCTAATAGATAATACCCCACCCTTAACACTATAAGCAATGTCAAAAATCAAAGTAGGCATCACCCAAGGCGACATCAACGGTGTCGGCTACGAAATCATACTCAAAGTGCTCGCCGACAACCGCGTGCTCGAGCTCTTCACACCCGTAATCTATGGCTCGGCCAAGATAGCGGTGTTTTATCGCAAGGCCATGGATATGCCCAATGTGCCGCTCAACCAAATCAGCGACGCCCGCGAGGCTCGCGATGGCGCCAACAACATCATCAACGTGGTGGGCGAAGACACGCGCGTAGAGCCGGGCATGGCCACCGAGGTCGCCGGCCAAGCTGCCTTTGCCGCCCTCGAGCAAGCCGTCTCTGACCTGCGCGCCGGCACCATCGATGTGCTGGTCACCGCGCCTATCAACAAAGCTATGATCCAAAGCGACACCTTCACCTTCCCGGGCCACACCGAGTATCTGGAGACCTCGCTGGGCGAGCCGGGCCGGGCGCTGATGATACTATGCAACGAGAATATGCGCATAGCCCTCACCACCATACACACCCCCATCGCCAAAGTGGCCCAATCAATCACCCGCGACAAGGTCGTGGCAAAGATACGCTCTCTCGCCGCCTCGCTGCGCGATGACTTCGGCATCGACAACCCGCGCATCGCGGTGCTCTCGCTCAACCCCCATGCCGGCGAAAACGGCCTGCTCGGCAGCGAGGAAGCCGACATCATAGCCCCGGCTATCGCTGATGCGGCAGCCGCCAACATCCTGGCCTTCGGGCCTTACGCCGCCGACGGCTTCTTCGGCTCGGGCGCGTTCAAGCACTTTGACGGCGTGCTGGCCATGTATCACGACCAGGGGCTCGCTCCATTCAAAGCCCTGTCAATGGACAATGGCGTCAACTTCACTGCCGGGCTGCCCTACGTGCGCACCTCACCCGACCATGGCACCGGCTATGACATCGCCGGCAAAGGCATCGCCAGCGAGGAGTCGCTGCGCCAAGCCATCTACACCGCCATCGACGTGTATCGCCGCCGCGAGGCTGCACAAATGTAAAAAAGCATCTCTCCCATCTGCACTAACGCTGTAGCGCCATGAAATATGCAATTATCGCCGCCGGCCAAGGCTCACGCCTGGTGCACGAGGGCGTGAGCTCACCCAAGCCCCTCGTAGAGCTCGACGGGAGGCCGATGATACGCCGCCTCATCGACATCTTTATCAGCTGCGAGGCCGAGGAGATAGCCGTCATCGTCAACGAGCAGATGGCCGCCGTGGCAGCCTATCTGCGCTCAATAGCGCCGGAGCTGCCGGTGCCTCTGCGGCTGGCCGTAAGGACCACCCCGGGGTCAATGCATTCGCTGCACTATGTGACACAGCTCTTTGACGGTGCCGACAAGTTTATCGCCACCACCGTGGATACTATCTTCCGCGAAGACGACTTCCGGCGCTATGCCCGGGCGTTTGCCGACGATGCTGCCGACGACGGCATGATGGCCGTGACATCGTATATCGACGATGAGAAGCCGCTGTATATCGCCACCGACGACTCCGGCCTCATCGCCGCCTTTCGCGATGCGCCGTGGACGGGCATGCAATACATCTCCGGCGGCATCTACGGCCTCTCGGCAAAGGCACTCGACGTGCTCGCCGCGTGTATGGCAACCAACGTAAATCGTATGCGCGACTTTCAGAGAGCGCTGCTAAGCGCCGGCCTCAAGCTCAGAGCATACCCTATGGGCAAGATTATCGATGTAGATCACGCCTCCGACATCGACACCGCCCGCCGCTTCATCGCCGAAGCCTGACCGACCGCGCCACTCACCCGCCATCATCATATCCCTGATTGCGACAGAAGTGTCAGCAATGTGCTGACATTAACCCTTCTTAACAATCGGGGGGGGTAATTTGTGAATATATGTTTACCTTTGCATCGCTAATCAACCATATTACTAACAAATAAACAAAAAGATGCAATGAAAGCTATCAAGTATTTTGCGTTTATGATGCTGGCAATGACATTTGCCTTGGGCTTCTCAGCCTGCAGCGATGACGATGACAAAGACGATGAAGACGTAGTTAACAATGACGGACTCGTAGGCACATGGGTCGAGGACGACAGCGATAACCCCTACATCCTCACCTTCAGCTCTAACCACACCGGCACTATCGAATTTGAGGTAAATGACGAAAACTACTCGCGCGCTTACTTTGGCGCTCGTCAGCAGTTCAAATGGAAAACATCTGAGAAAAACGGCGACACCTGCTGCGAGATACTCACCACCGGCGGCGACTACATCCTCGATGACGGCACCTACAAATATATACTCATAGGCAACTCTATGAACTTCGGCAACCTTCGTTTTTCTCGCCGTTAATCGCTGACACAGATATACAGCTTAATTACAAGGGGTTAATCTAACTTTTTATCCGCTCAAAAGTAATGTCGCGAGTCGAGACACCGGATGACGGGTCTCGACTCGCTAATTGCTTACTACACAGTCATTAGCACCGCGCTTGCCGACGTAGTAGGCCTACAGACACTCACGCTGATGATTGCTGCATCGAAAGATGTGGCGGCTAAATGCCCGCGCCGTCTTGAAAGTAAGGCTCCTCGATGGACTTGCTCTGCAACACACGCGAATGTGGCGGCACATCGTGCGTGAGCCACACATTGCCGCCCACCACAGTGTGATGCCCTATGGTCACACGCCCGAGTATCGAGGTGTTGGAATACACGGTCACATAGTCCTCAAGTATCGGATGACGCGGCTCGTCGATGGGCATGCCGGCGCTGTCATAGGTGAAATTCTTGGCTCCGAGCGTCACACCCTGATACAGCATCACATGCCGGCCTATTACGCTGGTGGCGCCGATTACCACTCCGGTGCCATGGTCTATGCTGAAATACTCGCCAATATGCGCAGCCGGGTGTATGTCAATGCCCGTAGCTGAGTGAGCCATCTCGGTGATGATGCGGGGGATGATAGGCACGCCCTGCAAGTGGAGCTGATGCGCCGCACGATAGTGTATCATCACCTTCACCACAGGATAGCATAATATCACCTCCTGCATGCTCTCCACCGCCGGGTCGTTGCGCATGACGGCCTCGGCATCGGTGTGCAGCAGCCGCGATATCTCAGGCAAGGCCGCCACAAAGGCATCAGCCACCCCGCCACTATCTACACCGCCCATCGCCGCGAGCTGCTCGGCAAGGATGGCGCGGATAGCGGCAGCACCATTGGTCCACGACGGCACGTCGCTATAGTCCGGGAATATCACATAGCCCACCAGCTCCATCAGCTTGGTGAGCTGCATTATCGATGGCGCCTTCATCATCACTTGTCAAAAAGCGCGGTTGAGAGATATCGCTCGCCGGTGTCGGGCAGCAGAGCCACGATCAGCTTGCCGGCGTTAGCCTCGCGACGTGCCAGCTCGAGGGCTGCCGCAAACGCAGCGCCCGAAGATATGCCCACGAGCAAGCCGCGCGTGCGCGCCAACGCTCCGGCGCACTCAAAGGCATCGTCATCGCTCACGGTGATTATCTCATCTACCACATCGGCAGAGTATGTCTTCGGCACAAAACCGGCGCCGATGCCCTGTATCTTATGCTTACCGGCAATACCGGTGCTGAGCACCGGCGATGAAGCCGGCTCTACAGCCACAATCTTCACTGCCGCATTGTGGCGCTTGAGCGCCTTGCCTACGCCGCTGACGGTGCCGCCGGTGCCCACTCCGGCCACAAAGATATCCACCCGGCCGTCGGTGTCGGCCCATATCTCTTCGCCGGTGCTACGCTCGTGTGTGGCGGGGTTGGCCGGATTGACAAATTGGCCCGGTATTACGGCGCCCGGTATAGAGCTGCGCAGCTCCTCGGCCTTGGCGATAGCCCCCTTCATGCCCTCGGCGCCGGGGGTGAGCACCAGCTCTGCGCCGTAGGCCTTGAGCAAGTTGCGACGCTCCACGCTCATCGTCTCCGGCATAGTGAGTATCGCCTTGTAGCCTTTTGCCACGGCTACCCACGCAAGCCCCACCCCCGTGTTGCCGCTCGTAGGCTCAATGATCGTGGCGCCGGGGCGGAGGATGCCACGCTGCTCGGCATCTTCAATCATAGCCAGCGCGATGCGGTCCTTGACGCTGCCGCCCGGATTAAACGCTTCCACCTTGACGGCAATGCGAGCCTTCTGTCCTTCAAAGCCTGATACCTCGACCAGCGGAGTGCGGCCGATGAGTTGCGTGATTGATGTGTAAATCATACCATTTTGATGTTGTTAGTAGTGATACATATATATACAAAAAAGCCTCACCGACTATTGGCAAGGCTATAACATATTGTGCGGATATACTATATTACGGATACATACTTACACATCAATTGCGCCGAGCCAACGAGCTGATTCGGTACAACAGCAACAGCATGCTTGCGATGATGTGCGGTAATGTGTCATTCTTACGTTACTATCTGATTTTCGACCGCAAAGGTACATAAAAAAAAGATTTTTTTACGCCCGGTGAATAAGAAAAATCAAG
>JBJEDF010000069.1:0-5723 GCA_051871765.1 Muribaculaceae bacterium | reverse complement strand
GCGGAGAGAGAGGGATTCGAACCCCCGGAGGTGTGACCCTCAACGGTTTTCAAGACCGCCGCAATCGACCACTCTGCCATCTCTCCTTTGATGTGCTTGTGCGCTGTGGTTTTGCGGTTGCAAAGTTACGCATTTTTTTTGAATTGACAAATTTTACACCAACTATTTTTCATTTTTTTGCCTTCGACGGCCTTCAACGGCCTATCGGAGCCATTTTTCTGAAGCTCCGGGGAGACCATAACGCAGGTTCCCCGGACACCGACGCGCATAAAAAACCCAAAAAGAGCCACTACGATAGTCGGCGTTTAGCGCAGAATGTGTATCTTTGCACCGACATGCCTAAATCTCTGACATTAGCTCCGATAAGCTCTGAACGAATACGTTACCGCGGAGGCGACATCGCTGGACTCCAAGTGCTGAAATTGCTGTGCGCCATCATGGTGGTGCAGCTCCATGTGCCCCTGCTCGACGGCGAGGCGATGCAGCCGCTGTGCCGCGCAGCTGTGCCGGTGTTTTACATCATCTCGGGCTTTTTCCTCACCGACAGCGACGGCATCATTGACAGCGGCAAGCTGAGGCATGCGCTCTGCAAGATACTGAAAATCACCGCTATTGCCGTGGCAGTATATATGGCTTACTCCGCGTGGGCTTTGCCCCTGCGCTTCTGGCAGAATGTCGATTGGTTTGACGTCATAGCCCTGGGGGCTGTGCCTTCGGGCGGTCACCTATGGTATCTTTTTGCCTACATTGAGGCTCTGGCGGTGCTGCTCGTGCTCAAACGCCTCAAGGCGGAGCGCCTGATATGGGTCATAGCCGCGGCCGGCATCTGCTACAACCTCCTATGCGGGCAATATGCCTTTGTCCTCGGCATGAAGTCTTTAGCCGCCAACTACACCCGCACATTCTATGGCATCGCCCTACCCTGCCTCGCAATAGGCATTGCCCTGAGGCGACACGAGTGCAGCATCGCTCCGCGAGCTATCGCGCTGATGCCCTTCGCCGCCATAGCTCTGCTGATACTGAGCTATGCCGAGTTTTATCTGCTCAAAGCCTTTGTGCCCGCCGACTGCCACATCGGCAACACCTCTTTAGCCACCGTGCCGCTTGCCGCCTCGCTATTCATCATAGCGCGCAACGCCTCTCTGCCGCGACGCCTATGCTTCGTGGCAAAATGGGGCAAGGCGCACTCTACCAACATATATCTATGGCACATCATTGTGCGCAAGATTGAGATGCGTCTCTGGCCGGCGCTACCCTACGAATATGCCTTCTTGGTGGTGCTGCCTCTGACTCTGCTGCTGTCGTATGCTATTAACCGGGTGACTCGCCTGTGCAAAAAATGCCGAAGGCCGACCACGGGCCGACCTTCGCTATGATGATATGTTGGTGAATAATACCCCGTGCGGCGATATTATTTGTTGACCTTAAAGCGGTCTATGCCATCGCGCAGATATGCCACTGACTGGTTAGCCGCGGCGATGCCGGCGTTGATATTGGCCTCGGCGGTCTGGGCACCCATCTTCTTTGGAGTGAAGAAGACGCGACCTGCACATTGCTCGAGCAATACATCGGCATTGCCCGGTCGTATATCTGCCACATACTTGAGGTCGGTGCGCTCGGTCAGCGCCTTGAGCAGACCGTCCTCATCGATGACTTCCTTGCGGGCCGTGTTGATCAGCACGCCGTTTTTAGGCATCGAGGCGATGAGGTCATAGCCTATTGACTTGATAGTCTCGGGCGTAGCAGGAATATGTATCGACACAAATCTGTTATCGCGATACAGCTGTGCCACATCGTGCACCGGTGTCACGCCGGCTTCAGTCATCACGGTGTCGGGGCAATAGGGGTCAACGGCTGACACCTCCATGCCGAAACCGCCTGCTATGCGTGCCACATTGCGACCTACCTGGCCGAAGGCCTGAATACCGAGTTTCTTGCCCTTCAGCTCGAAGCCCGATGTGCCGGCATACATATTGCGAGCGGCCATCACGGCCATGCCGAAGACCAGCTCGGCCACAGCGTTGGAGTTTTGTCCGGGGGTATTCTCCACTACCATGCCGGCAGCTGTTGCCGCGGCAAGGTCTATGTTGTCATACCCGGCGCCGGCGCGCACTATCACCTTGAGGCGACCCTTGCCGGCCTCTATCACTTCGGCATCTACGATGTCGCTGCGCACGATGAGAGCATCGGCATCTGCCACAGCATCTAACAGCTCCTGCTTCGACGTATATTTCTCGAGCAAGGTCAGTTGATAGCCCGCAGCGTCAGCCACTTTGCGGATGCCTTCTACGGCAACAGCGGCAAAAGGCTTTTCAGTAGCAACCAATATATTCATATCTTTAGCGATTGTCTGTGATTATGTATATGTTGTTTATTAAAAGCAATGCGTCGGAACCGAGGCCTACGGGGGGGGTGACGGAGGCCGGCCCTGACGCATATTTATGGAGATTAGTGCTTATACTCAAAGTCGCGCATAGCCTCTACCAGCACCTGCACGCTCTCGATAGGCAGTGCGTTGTACAGCGAGGCGCGGAAGCCGCCCACTGAGCGGTGGCCCTTGATGCCTACGATGCCGCGCTCGGTGCAGAAATCCACAAAGTCTTTCTCAAGATCCTTGTACTCCGGGCGCAGCACAAACACCACGTTCATGCGCGAACGGTCGGCCTTGTCTTTGACCACGGCCTCAAACAGGCGGCTATTGTCGATAGCGTCATAGAGCAGCTGGGCCTTGGCGGTGGCGCGGCGGTCAAACTCCTTCACGCCGCCCTGCTCCTTGTAGTAGCGGAGCGTCTGCAGCGCTGCAAAGATTGGCAGCACCGGCGGCGTGTTGAACATCGATCCTTTTGAGGCGTGTGTGCTATAGTCAAGCATCGTGGGGATGGTGCGCTGCACCTTGCCCAGTGCATCGTCGCGCACGATGACGAGGGTCACTCCGGCGGGAGCCAGATTTTTCTGCGCCCCGGCATACACGGCGATATATTTCGAGAAATCTATCTCGCGAGAGAAGATGTCCGAGCTCATGTCGGCTACCAAGGGGCACGGCACTTCAGGGTCGGTGAGGATTTCGGTGCCGTAGATGGTGTTGTTGGATGTGTAGTGGAAGTAGTCGGCATCGGCGGGCACGCTGTAGCCCTTGGGGATGTATGAGTAGTTGGCTTCCTCCGACGACGCCACTACATCAACCTCGCCGAAGAGCTTGGCCTCCTTGATGGCTTTGTGTGCCCATGTTCCGGTGTCGAGATAGGCGGCTTTCTTGACAAGCAAGTTGAAGGGTATCATACAGAATTGGAGCGAGGCGCCGCCGCCAAGCCACAGCACGCTGAAGCCTTCGGGCACATTTAGTAGCTCCTTTACCAGCGCATCTGCCTCGTCCATGACTGCTTGGAACTGCTTGCTGCGGTGTGAGATTTCGAGCACCGACAGACCGGTGTCTGCAAAATTGACGATGCCTTCGATGGTGTTTTTGATTGTGTATTCACTCAAAATCGAAGGGCCTGCATAGAAATTATGCTTCTTCATAAGGGTGTGGTGTGAGGTTGTTAGTATGTTGTTGTTATTGTTTCGGGGTCAAACTCGCGGTGCAACGCTTCAAAGCGCGCAAGCGTCTCCGGCGAGTGCTTGAGCATAGAGGCTCTGACGCGCGCGAGGCTTTTCTCCTGCATATCGCCGCTCTTGGAGAAGAACTTGTCGGCATAGCACACCAAGCGCTCAATCAGCGTCTCCGGCATGAGGTCGCGCTCCGGCAGCGGCAAGTGCAGCGCTCGTATGTCTTCCACGCTTATGCCCGCGCCGGTGTGGCGCTCGGCTACACGAGCCGCCCACTCCGGTGCGCCATCGGCTCTCAGCAGCGACGCCCCCAAGATGCCATGGCGCAGGTAGGGCTCCTGCCCGTGGCAATCGATGCCGGGCGCATCTGTGAGATAGATGCCTATGTCATGGAGCATCGCAGCAGCTCTTACTTGCTCGATGTCAACAGGCAGTTTTAGCTGTCGAGCTATACCCACTGCCTTATCCGCCACCTGCTCGCTATGACGCTGCAATATCTCGCGGCAGCGTGAGCCCGCAGGGTAATAGCGGTCTATGAGTGCTTGGTAATCTACTGTTGACATAGCTTCGACACAAGTGATGATACTGCAATATCCTATGCCTGCTTAGTCGAGGATAGTGTTCCAGCCGTAAGTGTCCGGCGCCTCGCCAAGGCGTATCGCATTGAGCCTGTTGTATAGCTCGGTGACGATGGGGCCGGGCTTGCCGTCTTTTGAAATGACATATTGCACCCCGTTGTCGAGGTCATCAATACGACCCACCGGCGACGCCACAGCGGCGGTGCCCACGGCGGCTGCCTCCGAACATTCGGCCAGCTCCTCCACGGGGATATGGCGCTGCTCCACTTCCAAGCCCATATCGCGTGCTATCTGCATCAAGCTGCGGTTGGTGATTGAGGGCAAGATCGAGTCTGACTTCGGTGTGATGTATTTGCCGTCTTTGATAGCAATGAAGTTGGCCGGGCCACACTCATCGAGATATAGCTTTTCTTTAGGATCAAGATACAACACTGCCGAGTAGCCCATATCGTGGGCATGCTCGCCGGCTGCAAGCGATGCGGCATAGTTTCCGCCGATTTTCCAGCGGCCGGTACCGCAGGGCGCCACGCGGTCATACTTGCGCGTGATGCAATAGTTGGTGCACTTAAAGCCACCTTTGAAGTACGGACCCACCGGCGTCACAAGCACGATAAACGTGTATTCATCGGCAGGCTTGACTCCCACTCGCGCCGTAACACCTATCTCCAACGGTCGTATATAAAGCGATGCTCCGCTGCCGTAGGGCGGCACAAAACGCTCGTTGAGCTTTACCGCGCGGATACACATCTCTCTGAAGATATGCTCGGGCACCGGCTCCATCAAAATGCCCTCAGCTGACTGGCGCATGCGCTCGGCGTTGGCCTCAAGACGGAAGATGCGGATCTTCCCATCTACACCTCTGAATGCCTTCAAGCCCTCAAAGGCCTCTTGACCATAGTGCAATGCCGTGGCGGCAATATGGATGTCAATCGTCGTGGAGGTGCTTACCTCTATCTCTCCCCACTTGCCATCGCGATACGTGCAACGCAAGTTGCAATCTGTTGGAACATAGCCGAACGGTAGCGATTTCCAATCAATGTCTGCGTTATTCATTTCTATGTCGTTAAGTAAATATGTTTTGTTGTAGAGTCGCACCATGCTGCGCGGCTCAACGGCAAAGATACAATATTTACTCGACTTTCAAAAATAAAAACGCATAAATAACTCACCTCCCCGACATTTTTCAAGCTATCAGCCCTCGCACCCCTCCTCCCCTCCCTCCTTCAGCCATCCTTTTGCCACCGCCCCACCCACCACAACTTGTAGGGGCGCAATATTTTGCGCCCACATCAACCACACCGCCCCCACCGCGCCGCCCATCGCGCGCCGTCAGGCCGCGCCCCCCACGCGCCGCCGCTAACTTCAGGCTGAAAGCCGTCACCACGGCGGGCCTGAAGGGCTCGCTGTGCAATAGCCGGGGGCAAGGTCGCCGGGGGCGACCGCAGCCCTCGGAAAGCCAACCACTACGCATAAAGTCTGCAAAGACGCAACCTTGCCCCCACAAACCACACCCCAATCACCTGCTAATCAATGCATTGTCCGCACCCTCATACCTCCAATTAGCCCAATCACGTCATCCCCATCCGCCACCCCAAATGT